>JANMWE010000085.1:0-1867 GCA_031393795.1 Gemmatimonadota bacterium | reverse complement strand
ATCCGACCTCACCCCCCGGCCCCCTCTCCCTTACGGGAGAGGGGGAGCACTACGCCACTTGCCCGACCAGCGCATCCAACCGCAACCATCCCTCGGCGGTAAGTCGGACTCGAGACTCCGTCGCGCATTCCCCCTCTCCCGTAAGGGAGAGGGGGTCAGGGGGTGAGGTGGTCGCCCATCCTTGCTCCACCCATTGCGCTGCGGTCCCCGCCGGCAACATCGACTCGGCCAGCCCCTCACTCGTCCGCAGTCCGAGATAGAGATCCTCCAGCCTGATCCGCTCGGCGTCCAGGACCTCTGATCCTTCGACCGTGGTCGGAAGATCCCCAGCGCCCGAGCGCCCCAGCGCCTCAGCGCGCTCCAGCCACGCCGCGAACTCGCGAGTGTTCCACCAGCGCTGGTCTGCCACGCCGCTGTGCGCCGAAGGGCCGAGTCCGAGGAAGGGGCGGCGCTGCCAATAGGCGGAGTTGTGGATCGCCCGCTTGCCGGGCCGCGCGTAGTTGGAGACCTCGTAGTGCTCGAAGCCGGCGGCGCCGAGGCGCTCGTGGGCGAGGAGGAACTCGTCGGCATAGCGCTCGTCGGGCGCGGTGTGCGACTTCTCGCTCGCGACCCACTTCCCGAGCGGCGTATGGGGCTCGACCGTGAGGCCGTAGAGGGAGAGATGCTCCGGCTCGAGCGCGAGCGCCTGGTCGAGGTCGCGCGACCAGTCACGAGTCAGCTCGCGGGGCAGTGCGTAGATCAGGTCGATGGAGATGTTCTGAATGCCGGCGTCCCTGAGCGCCTTGAGCGCCTCTCGCGCCTGTTCACTCGTATGCACCCGGTGCATCCAGGTGAGGACGGCAGGATCGAACGATTGCACGCCAAGGGAGATGCGGTCGACGCCGGCCTCCACCCACGCGGCGGCGCGCTCGGGGGTGACGTCGTCGGGGTTGGCTTCGAGGGTGAGCTCCGTCAGGCCACGGGCCTCAGGCATCGGGCCTCGGAGTCCGTCGATCAGACGTGCGAGTTCTTCGGGGTCGAGGTGCGACGGGGTCCCCCCACCGAAGTAGAGCGTTTCAATGGGGCTGTTCAGCGCCGCAGCGCCCGACCGCCCCAGCGCCTGCCATTCAGCGAGCACCGCATCCACGTACCGCGCCGACGGCACCTCGCGCCGCACCGCGATGGCGAAATCGCAGTAGGAGCAACGCCGAGCGCAGAAGGGGACGTGGACGTAGAGGTGCATCGGGACGAATGTAGCCGGGGTTCACGATGTCGCCACGGAGAGACGGAAGGAACGGAGGAACGGCGCCGCCGGACCTAGCCGTTCAGCACGCGTTTCACTTGAAGGAGTTCTTGATTGAAGTTGATCAACAATCCGATCCGGACGCCTGCCGCCTTGAGGTAGGACCGCAACTGGGCCTGATGAACGCTCGAAAGCTCACTCACTGCCTTGAGTTCGACCACGACCGCCCCCTCGACAAAGAAGTCGAGCCGTTGGATCCCGAGAAGATGACCACGGAATGGGACTTGGATCTCGTGTTCTCGGCGGTGGTCAACCTGGTCAAGAGCGAATTGGATCTCAAGCGCGTCCTGATAGATCGACTCGAGAAAACCCGGGCCTAGGCACTTGTGCACTACCATGGCCGATCCGATGATCCTCCCGGTCAGCACTGACTCCTCACTTGAGATCGCGCGCGAGGCACGTTCACGAAGCTGATGATCGATCATCCGTCCCTCCGTCATTTCCGTCCCTCCGTGGAAAAACGCGAACCTCGCTCCTCACACCCTCCTGAACACCCTGCCGGGCCGCTGCTCCACGCGCCCCTCCAGCTCGAACTCCAGCAACCGATCCAGCACCCGCGCCACCGGCCAGCCGCTCGCGTAGACG
>JANMWE010000167.1:0-18623 GCA_031393795.1 Gemmatimonadota bacterium | reverse complement strand
ACCCGATACACGGTCCACTCATCCATCGCCCTGGCCCCCAATGACTCGTAGAACTGGATCGCGTCGGTGTTCCAGTCGAGCACACTCCACTCGAGGCGGCCGCACCCGCGCGCAACGGCGATCCCAGCGAGGTGGGCGAGGAGGGTTTTCCCGATCCCGCGCCCCCGGAACGCCGGCTTCACGAAGAGATCTTCGAGAAAGATCCCGTGCCGCGCCAGGAAGGTCGAATAGTTGTGGAAGAAGAGCGCGAATCCCGCCGGCGTTCCGTCGGCGAGGGCGATGATCACTTCGCCCTGGGGTCTGGCCCCGAAGAGCGTTTCTTCGAGCGCCGCCTCGGTGGCCACGCATTCGTGCGCCAACTTCTCATACTCGGCGAGTCCCTGGATCAGCTCGAGGATCACCGGGACATCTCCGCGTGTCGCGGCGCGGATGGCCACGCCATCGGTCACGCGCCGACGCCATAGCGTTCGCGGAGCACTCCCACGTGGTGCGCCATGTGGCCGGCGATGATCCAGATCAGGGCGCGGGCCGAGACCGACTTCCCGCTCGCGGTTCCGAGTCGTGCCCCCGCCTCGGCGTCGATCGTGCGGACGAGCGACATCGTCGCGTCGCGCACCTGCACGACCTCATCGACCAGGGAGGCCATCGTGCGGGCGTCGAACTTGCCGGCGGGGACGTACTTGTTCTCGTCGAACCCCGCGAGCGGGGTATCGTCGTTCCGCGCGATACGGAGCGCGCGGTACGAGAAGATCCGCTCGGCGTCGCAGAGATGGCCTATCACTTCCTTGATCGACCACTTCCCTTCGGCGTACCGATGGACGCCGCGCCCCTCCGGAATGGTGCTCAGCAGGGAGCGGACCTCCCGCAGTTGGGCCTCGAGGAACTTGAGGATCTCGCCATCGGGGACCTTGGCGACATAGCCGGCGTAAAAGGGGGCGAATTCGTCGGCGGTGGGGCGGGGGAGTGGGGTGGGGACCATGCCAATAAGATGGCGGGTAGGCGGGTGGGCGGGTAGGCGGGTGGAAACTGTGGTCAAAAGGGAGCCGTCCCGAACGGAGAAAGGGCCCTTCTCTCCGGTGCGCAGGCCCCTCGTCGCCGCGCTTCCTGCGCTGAGCTCAGGGCCAGCCTCGGGACGGTCCTGACTTTTGATCGCCTGTCCGCCCGGCTGCCGTGGGGTGAGCTCGCGGCGGTCGATGCCCGGCTGAACTAGGGTCGGCCCCCCGGGTGCCAGGCCGGGGTCGGCCCATTGGCGAGGAGTCCCACCGCCTGGGCAGTGGCCCGGATGACGGCGGTCATATGATCGAAGTCCACGCGCGAGACATCATCGCCCGGGGCGTGATAGTCGTTGTGCAGGTTGAAGCTCGAGAGGGTGTGGGCCACGATCCCCCGGGTCGCGAGGGCGTAGTTGTCACTCCGCTGGAAGAACTGCTGGTCGGGGCGCGGGTCCTTGATGATCGGGATCCCGTTGGCGGCGAGCATATCGCCCATCGTGCTCCGTTCGTAGCCGGTGAGCCACGCCTTGCCGGGGCCACCCGCCAGCGAGTCGGGGCGGCCGATCATCTCGATCTCCAGGTTGGCCACGATCCGCTCGAGCGGCACCGTCGGGTGGTCGACGAACCAGCGCGCGCCGAGGAGCCCCATCTCTTCGCCGGTGAAGGTGGCGAAGAGGATGGTCCGCTTGGGGCGGGGGCCCGCGGTCATCGCGCGCGCCACCTGCAGCACCGTCACCACCCCCGACGCGTCGTCATCGGCGCCGTTATAGATCGAGTCGCCGTTCACAGGACGACCGATGCCGAGGTGGTCGTAGTGGGCGTCAACGAGGATCACCTCGTTCTTCAGCGCCGGGTCGTTTCCCTCGAGGCGGGCGACGATGTTGCGACCGTACCTGATCTTCTCCTTGGCGATGGTGTCGAGCACCCCTGGCGCGGGGTAGCCATACCCGAGCGCGCCGTTCCGCCGACGCACCTGCACCAGCGGGACCCACTGGTAGAACCCGGAATCGCCACCCATCGGCTGCAGACCCAGGGCCGCGAATTCGCCGGCGATGAACTTGGCAGCACGGACCTCACCGGGGGTGAGGGTACGGCGCCCTTCCATCGAGTCGTCGGCCAGCGCGCTGAGGAGGCGGACGGTGCCCGCACGGGTGATGACCATGTTCGGGGCGGTCGGGGCAGCGGTCGGGGCCGCGGCGGTCTGGGCGGTGGCGCAGGCGGCGGAGCAGAGCAGCGTGGCGAGTGCGAGGCGGCGCTTCACTTGGAGGAGTCGTCCCAGTGCAGCCGGTGGAGGATGCGGTGGACCACCGGGGCGATGATGAGCCCCGCCACCACGATGAAGAGCAGGCCGCACAACAGGGCATAGCTGCCGGCAAAGAGCTTTCCCGCCACGCTCACGGGGGCGTGGACCGGTCCCATCCCGCCGAGGAGCATCGAGGCCTCGACGAACGAATCGAGCCATCGGAGCCCGTCGGTGACGTGGAATCCGATCATCCCCAGGAGCAACGCGGAGAGGACCATCGCCTGCGACACGCAGAAATGGGCGAACATCCGGCGGGCGAAATGCCGGGTCGAGATCGGGCGGGTGTGCTTGGGTTCGTACATGGCGCTAAAGGTAGGCCCGACCGGCCTCGGCGCCACCTCGGCCTAGCCATTCCGCCGGTTTCGGGGCAGTTTTGGGGGGTCCCACCCCCCCTTTTCCAGAGCCCAATGTCCGACCTCACCGACCGTCTCCAGCGAGCCCTCGGCACGACCTACCGGCTCGAGCGGGAGCTTCCTGGCGGTGGGATGAGCCGGGTCTTCCTGGCGACCGAGGTGCATCTCGCCCGCCCGGTAGTGGTGAAGGTCCTTCCCCCCGAAATGGCCGCCGCGGTCCAGACCGAGCGCTTCGCGCGCGAGATCCAGGTCGCGGCCTCGCTGCAGCATCCGCACATCGTCCCGCTCCTCACCGCCGGCTCGGCCGAAGGGCTGGCGTGGTACGTGATGCCGTACGTCGAGGGAGAATCGCTCGCGGCCAAGTTGGCGCGCGAGGGCGCGCTCCCGGTGAACGAGGCGCTGCGGATCCTCCGTGACGTGGTGGACGCGCTGGCGTACAGCCACGAGCGCGGGGTGGTGCACCGCGACGTCAAGCCCGACAACGTGATGCTCTCCGGGCGTCACGCGCTGGTGACCGACTTCGGCGTGGCCAAGGCGGTGGGCGCCTCGAGCAGCGGCAAGGGGGCCCTCACCACCGGCGGGATCGCGCTCGGCACCCCGACCTATATGTCGCCGGAACAAGCTGCGGCCGATCCGCACGTCGATCACCGGGCCGACCTGTATGCCGTCGGCGTGATGGCGTACGAGCTCCTCACCGGCCGGACCCCGTTCGTGGCGATGACCCCGCAGGCGATGCTCGCCGCGCACGTCACCGCCTATCCCGACCACATCACACTCCATCGTCCCTCGCTCCAGCCGGGGCTCGCGGCGGCGGTGATGCGCTGTCTGGAGAAGCACCCCGCCGACCGTTGGCAGAGTTCCGCGGAGCTCGCGGCGGTCATCGACGCGGCGGCGACTCCGAGCGGCGGGCTCACCCCGGTGCCGACCTCACCGCATGCGGCGGTGCGCGCGGAAGCGGAAGAGACCCTGCGGCGGTCGGCACCGCTCCGGGTGGCGGGACTCTTCGCGCTCGCCACGGTCGGCGTGGTCGCGGTCGTGTTCGCGGCGACCCGGATCCTCGGATTGCCCGACTGGGTCTGGATCGGCTCGGCGGGGCTGATGGCGGCAGGCTTCCCGATCGTGATGTACACGAGCCGAGTGGAACGGGGACGGGCCCGGGTGGCGCAGACGGGACAGCTCCGGTTCGTGCCGCCGCCGACCTACCACGACTGGTTCACCTGGAAGCGGTCGATCCTCGGCGGCGCGGTCGCGCTGGGCGCGCTCCTCTTCGCGGCGGTGGGCTACGCGGCCGCGCGGGCGCTCGGGATCGGTCCGGCGGGGACGCTGCTGTCGTCCGGTGTGGTCGGCTCCGAGGACCGCTTCGTCCTCGCCGACTTCGCCAACCACACCAGCGATCCGAGCCTCGGCACCTCGGTGACCGAAGCGCTGCGTGTGGACCTCGGTCAGTCGCGGGTGGTGCGGATCCTGAGCGACCGCGAAGTGGCGACCGCGCTGACGCGGATGACATTGAACTCCGGGACCTCGCTGACCGACTCGATCGCGCTCGACCTGGCACGGCGCGAAGGGGCCAAGGCGGTGATCTCTGGTGAAGTGGCGACCCTCGGCACCGGTTACGTGCTGACCGGGAGGGTCCTTGAGGCCACCACGGGGGAGACCAAGGCGGCGGTGCGCGCCACCGCGAGCGACGGGGCGCATCTTCTCACCGCGCTCAACGATCTGTCGGCGCAGCTCCGCGAGCGGGTCGGGGAGTCGCTCCGGACCATCCGCGCCAGCGACCCACTGGAACTGGTCACCACCAAATCGCTCGCGGCGCTGCAGGAGTACTCGCTCGGATCGCGGGTCTTCGTCACCGGGGACTTCGACGGCGCGAAGCAGCATCTCGAGGCCGCGATCGCCGCGGACTCGAACTTCGCGATGGCGTACCGCAAGCTCGGCGCGGTGCTGACGAACCTCAGCGCCCCGCAATCGCAGATCGCCGCCGTGTCGCGGAAGGCCTTCGAACTGCGCGACCGACTGACGCCCATCGAGCGGTATCTGACCGAGGCCAGCTACTACCGGAACGTCGAGCCGGACCAGCAGCGAGCGGTGGCAGCGTACCAGGCGGTGCTGGCGATCGATCCCTATGACATCACCTCCGCGAACAATATCGCGATCTCCCTCTCCGCCCTGGATCGCAGCGCCGAGGGAGAGGCGGCGCTGCGGCCGGTGGTGGCGCGGACCCCGCTCCGCACCCTCTACCTCAACCTGGCCCAAGCGCTGGCCGCCCAGGGGAAGTGGGCGGCGATCGACAGCTTCGCGCGTGAGGCCGCGACCCGCCTGCAGCCCCCCGGTGACGTGCCGTACGCGATGATGGCCGGCCGCTTCGGGGCCGCGCGGGAGTGGTGGCGTGCCGACTCGATGATGCGAGCTGTCCCGCCTGCGCCGACCCGGGCCGAGGACCAGAACCGGCGCTTCTTCCTGATGGACCTGCGCACCGCGCTGGGGCAGCACCAGACCGCGCTCGACCTGATCGACGGGATGGCGGCCCAGATGGCAGCGGCGGGAGATACGGGCTCGGCGCTCAACCTGGCGAACTCCCACGCGTGGGAGAGCCTGATGTTCCTTGGCGACACCGCCTTGGCACGGCGGCAGATGGCGGAGGTCCTCCGTCGGTTCCCCCTCGACGGCATCCCTCCGACCGACCGTCCCTACTTGAACCTCGGTGCCTTCTATGCCCGCCTCGGCGATGTCGAAGCGGTGCGCCGATATCAGCAGGAGTTCGAGCGCGCGGTGCCGGTGGCCGAGCGTGGTCCCGCGGCGAGTGCGCGGTGGATCGCCTATGACGCCCAGGCGCGTCACGACTATCCGGCGGCGGCGGCGGGGTTCCAGCGCGCCCGGCAGGCCCTCTCCTGTGCGGTGTGCTTCCTGTATGATGAAGCGGAGGCCTGGGCGGGGGCCGGGAACATCGATTCAGTGCGGACCATATTGGAGCGGGCTGTGAACTCGAACTTCATCCGCGACCAGACCGACGACGCGCTGCACAACGGTCCTGCGCTGAATCGACTGGGCGAGATGTACGAAGCGAAGGGGGACAAGGCCAAGGCGCGCGACTATTACCAGCGCTTCGTGGACCTCTGGCGCGCCGCCGATCCCGTCTTCCAGCCGCAGGTGACCGAAGCAAAAGCGCGCCTCGCGGCGCTCGGCGGCGACCAACCGGCCAAGCCTTAGACAAAACCCCCTGGGATCCAGCCTTTCCGGATATCCCAACCGCATGGCAACTGAGTCGGACCACATGGCGCGGCTCCAGCGCGCGATCGGCGACGCATACGACCTCCATCAGGAGATTCCTGGCGGAGGGATGAGTCATGTCTACCTGGCCACCGAGCGGCGACTCGACCGCAGGGTCGTGATCAAGTTCTTGCCGCCGGAGATGTCGGCCACGGTCCAGAGCGAGCGCTTCGCGCGCGAGATCCAGGTCGCGGCCTCGCTCCAGCATCCGCACATCGTCCCGCTCCTCAGCGCCGGGTCGGCCGAGGGGCTTGCGTGGTACGTGATGCCCTTCGTCGAGGGGGAGACGCTCGGCGCGAAGATCGCCCGCGAAGGAGCGCTTCCGGTCAACGAGGCGCTCCGGATCCTCCGGGACGTGGTGGACGCGCTGGCGTACAGCCACGAGCACGGGGTGGTCCACCGCGACATCAAGCCCGACAACGTCCTTCTCTCCGGCCGGCACGCCCTGGTGACCGACTTCGGCGTGGCCAAGGCGGTGAGCGCGTCGAGCAGCGACCGCGGAGTGCGCAGCACCGGCGGGATCGCGCTCGGCACGCCGACCTACATGGCACCGGAGCAGGCGGCGGCCGATCCCCACGTCGATCACCGGGCCGACATCTATTCCGTGGGTGTGCTGGCGTACGAGCTCTTCACCGGCCACCCCCCGTTCCGGGCGACCACACCGCAGGCGATGCTCGCGGCCCACGTCA
The DNA here is from genome assembly GCA_031393795.1 of Gemmatimonadota bacterium. Taxonomy (GTDB): domain Bacteria; phylum Gemmatimonadota; class Gemmatimonadetes; order Gemmatimonadales; family GWC2-71-9; genus CAMLHU01. Next base: position 12,019 of record JANMWE010000167.1, on the reverse strand, counting down.
ATGCGATCCCCGACCACATCACGCTGCATCGCCCCCTGCTTCCGCCCACCATCGCGGCGACGGTGATGCGCTGTCTGGAGAAGCCCCCCGCCGACCGGTGGCAGAGCGCCGCCGAACTGGCAACGATGCTCGACCTGGCGGGGACGCCGAGCGGCGCGATGGCCCCAGTGCCGACCCCGTCGCACCCCGCGTTGCTGGCCTATCACTCCGGCCGGCACGAGCGCTCCAATCTTGCGCGGGTAACGGTGCTCTTCTGGCTCTCCGCCATCGCCATCGTGGCGTCGATCTTCGGGGTGACGCGCGTCTTCGGCCTCCCCGACTGGGTCTGGGTCGGGGCGCTGGGGTTGATGCTGTTCGGGTTCCCGATCGTGATGTACACGAGCCGCGTGGAGCGCGGGCGCGCGCGGCGCACGGGGAGCGGGGCCCTCCTGATCGAAGCGCCGCCGACGATCGAGTCATTCTTCACCTGGCGCCGCACGATCCTGGGCGGTCTCCTCGCGGTGGGGGGCCTCCTCCTGGTGGCGGTCGGCTATACGGTGGCCCGCACCTTCGGCATCGGTCCGGCGCGCACCCTCCTCTCCTCCGGGATGGTGGGGAGCGAGGATCGGTTCGTCCTCGCCGACTTCGCCAACCGGACCGCGGACACCACCCTCGGCACCACCGTCACCGAAGCGCTGCGGGTGGACCTGGGGCAGTCGCGCGTGGTGCGGATGCTGAGCGACCGCGACGTCGCCACCGCGCTCACGCGGATGACCCTCCGGTCGGGCACCCCCCTCACCGACTCCATCGCACTCGACCTGGCCCGCCGCGAGTCGGCCAAGGCGGTGATCACGGGGGAGATCAGCTCGTTCGGGACCGGATTCGTCCTCACTGCGAACGTGCTCGAGACCGCCACCGGCGAGACCCGGGCGGCGGTGCGGGCGACGGCCGCGGACGTGGACCACCTCCTCCCGGCGCTCAACGACCTGTCGGGACAACTCCGCGAGCGGATCGGCGAGTCGCTCCGCACCATCCGGACGAGCGAGCCGCTGGAGCAGGTCACCACCAGGTCGATGGACGCGCTGGAGCACTATTCGGCGGGATCGCGGACCTTCCGGATGGGGGACTACGAAGGGGCGAAGCGGCAGCTGGAACAGGCGGTCGCGATCGATTCCAACTTCGCGATGGCCTGGCGCCGGCTCGCCTCCGCCGAGATCAACCTTAACGCCCCGACCTCGCAGATCGCCTTCGCGAGCCGGCGCGCGTTCGAGCGGCGTGACCGATTGACCCCGGTCGAGCGCTACCTCACCGAAGCGTCCTACTACCAGAACGTCGAGCCGGATCCGGTGCGCGCCGTGGCCGCGTACCAGGCCGTGCTCGACATCGATCCTTTCGAACAGGTGGCGGTGAACAACATCGCGATGGCGTACCTGACGATGGAACGGTTCGGCGACGCGGAAGCGGTGCTGCGCCGTTCCCTCGCGCGCGCGCCCACCCGGACGATGTTCCTGAACTTCTCGGACGCGCTGAGCGGCGAGGGGAAGTGGGCGGCGAACGAGTCGGTGGCGCAGGACGCGGCGCTCCGGCTGGATCCTCCGGGGGACACTCCCCTCACGATCCTGCTCAACGGTGCGGAGCGCTCCCGCGACGTCGGGCGGGCCGACTCGCTCCTCCGGGAGCACCACGACCCGGTGGCGAACCGTGTGGACCGGGACAACCGGCGGTATTCGAACGTCATCCTCCACTTCGCCATCGGCCAGCACGCGACCGCGCTCGCGGTGCTCGATTCCGAGGCGGTCGAGCGGGCCGAGGGCGGGGAGCTCGGGAGCGCCCTCGACGACGCGGTGACGCGCGCGTGGCAGCTGGCCCTGTTCGGAAGCGATGCCGTCGCGGCGCGGCGCGCCCTCGAGTTCCTCCTGCGGAAGTACCCCATCGAGCGGATCCCGCCGACCGACCGCCCCTACCTGTCCCTCGTGGACATCTACGCCCACCTGGGGGACGTCGAGGCGGTCCGCCGGATCCGGCGGGAGTATGAGGCAGCCTTTCCGGTCGCCGAGCGACCCCCCGAGGCTGCGGCCACTTGGGACGCGGCGGAGGCGCTCGCCCGCGGTGACCGGAAGGCCCAGATCGCGGCGCTCCGACGCGCGCGCCAGCTGGCCTGGTGTGCCCACTGCGGCCTCTATGAGGAGGCCGAAGCGTGGGATCGCCTCGGGCAGACCGACTCGGCCCGGGTGACGCTGGAGCGGGCCGTCACGACGATCGCCTATCGGGACGAATACATCGATGCCGCCTTCTACGCCCCAGCGCTGGAGCGTCTTGGGGAGTTGTACGAGGCGAAAGGTGATCGCGCCAAGGCGCGGGGGTATTACCAGAGGTTCATCGAACGCTGGCGCAAGGCCGACGCGGCGCTCCAGCCGAGGGTCGCCGCCGCCAAGGAACGGCTCACCGCGCTCGGCTCCGATCAGCCCCGAAATCCCTAGCGGACCGGGCCAGGGCGGCGCATTATTCGGAGCCGCTTCACTCCCTCCTCATTTCACGACAGAGCGCACGATGACCCGGATGCCCGTGGCCCTCCTCGTGGCCCTCTCCCTTTCCGCCTGCGCGACCCGCCACGTCACCCCGCCACTCGCTCCCGAGTGGGTGGTCCCCAACACACTCACCGCCGCAGAACAGCGCGAAGGATTCCGGCTCCTTTTCGACGGGACCACGCTGAAAGGTTGGCGCGACTTCAAGCGCACCGACACCTTCGGCTGGGACGTGCTGGACGGGACCATCCATCACGACGGTGACGGCGCCGACCTGATGACCGTCGATGAGTTCAAGGACTTCGAGCTCCGGCTCGACTGGAAGATCGCCCCGGGGGGGAACTCGGGGATCTTCTATCGGGCCACCGAGGAGTACCCGGAGATCTACTGGAGCGGGCCCGAGATGCAGGTACTGGACGACTCCGGGCACGCGGACGGCCACAACCGCCTCACCTCGGCAGGATCCGCCTACGGGCTGTACGCGGCACCTGCAGGGATCGTGAAGCGGGCGGGGGAGTGGAACGCGGTGCGGATCATCGTCCGCGGGAACCACGTCGAGCACTGGATGAATGGCGTCAAGGTCGTCGAGTACGAGCTCAATTCCCCCGATTGGACCAGCAAGGTGGCGGCGACCAAGTTCCACGCGTGGCCCAACTACGGGAAAGCGCCGCAAGGACACATCGGCGTGCAGGTGCACGGGAATGAGGTGTGGTATCGGTCGGTGCGCATAAGGACGTTTTGAGTTTGGAGTCGGGAGTTCGGAGGGGTGTGCCTTCGAACTCCCGGTCGATAATCGAGATCGCGGCCCCGCACCCCTCCCAACTCCAAACTCCCAACTGGGTGTCCATGATCAAGTCGAAACTGAGCGCGATGATGTTCCTCCAGTTCTTCATCTGGGGGGCCTGGTTCGTCACCCTGGGCGGGTACCTGGGGACCACGCTGCACTTCACCGGCCAGCAGATCGGGAGCGCCTACGCCTCCCTCGCCTGGGCGGCGCTGTTGGCACCCTTCTTCCTCGGGATGATCGCCGACCGGTTCTTCTCCTCCGAGAAGGTCCTCGCGGTGCTCCACCTGCTCGGCGCCGGCGTGCTCTGGTACGCCGCGAGCGTCACCGACGCCGGGCTCCTCTTCTGGGTGCTGGTGGGCTACGGCCTCTGCTATATGCCGACCCTCGCCCTCACGAGTTCCATCGCCTTCCACCATGTGGAAGACTCGGCGCGCGACTTTCCCGCGATCCGGGTGCTCGGGACGATCGGCTGGATCGTGGCCGGCATCCTGGTCGGGCAGCTCGGCGTCGAGGTCACCGCGCAGCCGCTCCGGATCGCGGCCGGCGGATCGGTGCTCCTGGGGCTCTTCGCCTTCGCGCTGCCGCATACGCCGCCGCCATCGGCCGGCAAACCATTCTCGGTGCGCGATGCCCTGGGGCTCGACGCGCTCGGGCTCCTCAAGGACAAGTCGTTCCTGATGTTCGTGCTCGGGTCGTTCCTGCTCTGCATCCCGCTCCAGTTCTACTACGCCTTCACCAACCTCTTCCTGACCGAGAGCGGTGTGGTGAACACGGCGACCAAGATGTCGCTCGGCCAGATGAGCGAGATCGGCTTCATGCTCCTCCTGCCGCTGGCGCTCCGGCGTTACGGCGTGAAGATGATCCTCCTGGTGGGGATGCTGGCGTGGACCATCCGCTACGCCCTCTTCGCCTTCGGCGATGCGGGGACCGGGATGTGGATGCTCTACGCCGGCATCCTGCTCCACGGCGTCTGCTACGACTTCTTCTTCGTCACCGGGCAGATCTACACCGACCAGCAGGCGGGGCCGAGGATCCGCGGCGCGGCGCAGGGGTTCATCACCCTCGTCACCCAAGGGCTCGGCTACATCGTCGGGTCGTTCGTCTCGGGGCGGATCGTCGATCAGTTCGCCCGCGACGGTGGCCACGATTGGAAGGCCATCTGGCTCAGGCCCTCGCTGGGAGCACTGGTGATCCTGGTGGTGTTCGCGGTGGCGTTCCGGCCCAAGACGGGTACCACGACACAAGCATAGGTCCGTGCTCGGTCGGACCTCACCCCCCAACCCCCTCTCCCTCTGGGAGAGGGGGAGCAGATCGGAGCTATTCCCCTTCTCCCAGAGGGAGAGGGGGTCAGGGGGTGAGGTCTAGTCAGAGGAGAGATCCAGCCTTCAAAGGAGCATCCCATGTCCAAGCAATCCCGTCGTGACTTCACCAAGTCCGCGCTCGCTGCGGGGATGAGCTTCACCATCGTCCCGCGCCACGTGCTCGGCCGCGGCTTCCTCGCGCCGAGCGACAAGCTCAACGTCGCCTGTATCGGCGTGGGAGGGATGGGGCGGAACGACGTCACCGGCGTGGCCGGCGAGAACCTGATCGCTTTCGCCGACGTCGACTGGGACGCCGCCGGCGACGCCTTCCGCACCTATCCCCAGGCCAGGAAGTACAAGGACTGGCGCGAAATGCTCGACAAGGAGGGACGGAACATCGACTGCGTCACCGTCTCGACCCCCGATCACTCGCACGCCGTCGCCACGATGGCCGCGCTCAAGGCGGGGAAGCACGTTTACTGCCAGAAGCCCCTCGCGCGCCTCCTCGGCGAGGTGCGCGCGGTGAAGGCCGAGGCGGCTCGGCGGCCCCGGCAGATGACGCAGATGGGGAATCAAGGACACGCGCAGGACGGGACCCGCCTCCTCCGCGAGTACATCGAGAGCGGTGTGATCGGCACGGTGAAGGAAGTGCACTACTGGACCAACCGTCCCATCTGGCCGCAGGGGATGAATCGCCCGACCCAGGCGTACAACCCCGATCCCGACCTCGACTGGAACCTCTGGCTCGGGCCGAGCCCCGACCGCCCCTACGCCACCGACTACGCCCCCTTCAAGTGGCGCGGCTGGTGGGATTTCGGCACCGGCGCCCTGGGCGACATGGCGTGCCACGGGATGGACGCGGCCTACTGGATCCTCGACCTCGGCACCCCGCAGCGGATCGACGTCGAGACCAGCCAGCTCTACCAGGAGACGGCGCCCAAGACCTCGCGCATCACCTACCAGTTCCCCGCCAAGGCCTCGCGTGGCGCGATCACGGTGGTGTGGCGAGACGGTGGGCTCATCCCGCCGCGGCCGCCGGAGATCGGTGACGACGAGGCGTGGCCGCTCTGGGATATCGGGGGCCAGATCTGGTACGGCGACCAAGGGACCATCATCGCCGGGATGTACGGCGAGAATCCCCGCGTGCTCGACAAGGCGAAGGACGCGGCGCTCAAGGCCACCCCGCCCGCGATCAAGTATCCGCGGTCGAAGGGGATCTACGCCGAGTGGCTGGATGCGTGCCGGGGATCGGGGCAGTCAATGAGCCGCTTCGATGGCCACGCGGGGGGACTCACCGAGATGGTCCTGCTGGGGACGCTGGCGGTGCGGTCGGGAAAGACGTTGATCATCGACCCAGCGACGGGGCGGATCACCAACACCACGCTGCCGCCCGAGTACACCGATCCGGTCCTCTATCGGCGGGGGTACTCTCTCTAACGGCGTGAGAGGGAACGGAAAAGCGTAAGAGGTAAGAGGGAGCTGCTTTGTTATGGGCAGTTCCCTCTTACTTCTTACGCCGTTGCAGTCCCCTCTCACGCCGTCAGGATAGTCGCCCGACTCGGAGATACAGCGGCCAACTGACGACGCGAGCCTCGGGGCCCCAGATGCCCGTGAGACGCTCGCGCAGGGCGGGGAGAGGATCCTCGCCCTTCGCCTTGATGTACCGTTGCACCGCGCTCCAGGTGCCGAGGTAGGCGATGAAAGCCGGGAGGTCCCAGACCACCTGCATCGCGAAGGGAGGGGCCACGATCGGCTCGAGCGGGAGCTCCAACGACCGGTACTCGTTGTCGAGGTGCTCCCGTCCCGAGGGCCAGAAGGGACCGACCTCATTCGAGTAGAATTTCTGGACCTCGACGTCGATCTCGGTGGCGAGCTTGGTAAGGCCGTACCCCCAGATGGCGACGACCCCCCGCCGCCGCAACACCCGCTTGCACTCGCCGAGGAACGACGGGAGGTCGAACCAGTGCGCCGCCTGCGCGACGGTCACCAGGTCGCAGGAGGCAGGCGGAAGCGGGCAGGTGGCCTCGTCATGCACCGAGTACTCGACCCGGGGATCTTTCGTCGCCTCGGCCAGCTGCTGCGGACTGATGTCGGTGGCCACCACGCGCGCGAAATGCTCGGCCAGCGCCACCGAGGCCTGGCCGCTGCCGCACCCGGCATCCCAGGCGACCTCGCGCGACGGCCCCAGACCGGCCAGCCACTTGAAGAGCTCAGGCGGGTAGGTCGGGCGGGCCTTGGCGTACTCGGCCGCGTGGCCGGAGAAGTGGTCGCCTGTCATCATTCCTCGATGGCGGTGCTCCGTGATTCATCACGGAAGCGCTGAAGCACAGAGTTGCACGGAATTATTTGTTGTGGGCCTACAGTCCAGAGCTCCCCTTGGGACCACAAAGTCTTATTCCGTGTGACTCCGTGTTCCCGTGCTTCCGTGATGGATCACGGGGTCATGCCCACCCGAACCGATCTCGCAGCGCCCTCACCACCTCCCCATCCCACTTGGCGCTCAGCAGCCCCGCCGGTGACCGGCCGTACTTCCACGCCGCCCAGAGCGTCGCGACCAGCAGCGCGGCGAGGATCGTCGTGTTCTGCCACGAATTGAACCGCCATTGCCCGCTCCAGGTCAACTGCCACGCCTGGGAGAAGGGGGAAAGGTAGGGGATGGCCCACTGCGACCCGTCGGCGCCCTGGGAGCCGAGGAGGTCGAAGAAAAGGTGGAGATGGACGCTCAGGAAGGCGAGGGCGGCGACCGTGCGCCGGTGTCCCTTACGTGCGATCGCGGCGCAGGCGGCACTGAACACGATCGCCCCGCCGAGGTTGTGGGCGAGGACGTGATGCCACTGCTCGTAATAGAAGCTCTCGCGGCCGAGCCAGCCGTTGACCTTGTCGACCAGGAGGCCGAGTCCGTCGAGGTCAGGGGCCACGCCGGCGAACGCGATCGCGCCGCGCTCCCGGGGGGTGAGATCACCCTTCGGGACGGCGACCATCCAGCCTGCAAGAAAGTGCGTGCCGATGTGCATTTGGCGGTCCTCCGTGATCCATCACGGAAACGCTGAAGCACGGAGTTGCACGGAATTACTTGGTGTGGTTCTACGGTCGAGATCTTCTCTTGGGACCACTAAATCCTGTTCCGTGAAACTCCGTGTTCCCGTGCTTCCGTGATGAATCACGGGATCCAGCTCATGGCATCAGGATCATCGGGTCAGGGCTTCCAAGTGCCTTGTGCCACCTTCGGTACGAACGCGTCCTGGTCCTTCGGCGGGAAGCGGAGCGTCTTCCCCTGCTCGGCGCTCTGGTAGGCCGCCATCAGGATCTTCACCACCTCGAGCCCGTCGTCGAAGTTGAGCAGCGCCTTCTCCTTGCCGAGAAAGACGCGGACAAAGTGGCGGTCCTCCGCCTCGTAGCCATACGCGGCTGCCTCGCTCGCGACCACCGGCATCTGCCCCTGTTCGGCATTCTGCTTCTCGACCAGGTCCTCGCCGGTCTTCCCCTTCACCTCGCGGCTGAAGAAGAGCTTGAGTCCCGCGTCGAGGGAATTCCAGGTCATCGAGTACTCGGGGCCGAGCAGCTCGGCACTGAGCCGCAGACCAGCGCCTACGAACGACCAGCTGGTGGTCGCTTCCCCCATCACGGTGAAGCCGTCGTCGGTGCGGAACTCGACCATCAGGGAGGCGAAGTCCTCGGAGGGGCGCCGGCGGTAGTCCACGCCCATCGTCTTCTTGAGCTTCCTGGCGTACTCGGGGCGGCTCCACTTGAGCGAAGCGATGTGGGCGGTGACCGCCACCGGCTTCACGGTCCGGAGATGCTCTCCCGGCTTGGTGAGGAGGTGCCGCACCACCAGCGCCGAGTGGCACATCATATCGTTGAGGACGCCGCCTCCCTGCAGCTTCCCGCTCCAGAACCAGGGCATATGGGGGCCCGCGTGTTCCTCGGCCGCGCGGGCCAGGTACGGACGTCCGGTGGTCGCCGCGCCGCGGGCCCAGATGATCTTCTTGCCGAGGGTCACCTGCGGGGCGAAGACCTGGTTTTCGAGATAGCCGTGCTTCAACCCCGCCGCCTTGGTGAGCCGCACCACTTCCTTCGCCTCGGCCACGTTCCGCGCCAGCGGCTTCTCGCAGGCGAGCCCGATCAGCTCCCCCCGACCCCGGGTGATGGTGTCGCTGATCTCCTCGACATTGGCGATGCGGGCCTGGTTGGGGCCGCAGAGCCAGAGGGCGTGGATGTCGGGGTCGGCCACCATCTGCGCGATGGTCTTGTACGCCTTGCAGGGGCCGAGGTCGAGCTCGTTGGCGTAGCGGGCCGCGGCGGCGGCGTTGCGGGCGTTGGGGCTCCAGACGGCGCGGATGTCCGCGTCACGTACGGCCTGGAAGGCCTGCATATGGAAGCGGGCGTTGAAGCCGGAGCCGATGAAGCCGATACCGAGGCGCTTGGGGCGGGGCATGGAAGGTTGATTCCCGGGATTTAGCCAAACCAGAAGAGAGCAAGAACGCTTTCGTTGTCGTTCACTTGGACTTGGGAGAAGTACCTTCGCGGTGCGATAGCATGATGGAGTCGACCAATCGAGTGGCGCTCGAGGTGACTCGTGCAAGGACCTTGATCTGCTCCGTGCAGGTGGAGACGGTCGTCTTGCGAGGGTAGTTTATCGTGTGGTCCACCTCACCCCAGAGTTCCTCCGCAAGCGTGCGGACCTGAATCTCGCCGGTTACAGCATCTGGCTGGTTGTTCATACGGACGACATAATGCACGGATGTGTACATGCCATCGGACTCCTTCGTCTGGATTCCGAAGTCCTGAAACACCTTTCTGTACTCGCTATCCCAAACCCTCGCCGCCGCAGCTTCGACAACCTCCCAGCCCTGTTCGGCGAACAATGCCGTCAATGTTGCATGAATGGCAGGGAATTGAGCGGTGTGTTGGTGGAGTAGCCTCAAACCAGCCAAGTCGTTGATCCGCAAATACAGATTGGAGGGAGTAATGTCAAACGTAGCGCCGCCTTCCTTCGCCTTACCCCACTTGCGGAGCAACTTGTCCTCGAAGTGAGACCTCTCTTTAACACGAGTCCGGTAGGAATGGACGAGACCTTTGAGCTCGGGTCCCTCGAGCAGTCCCAATAGGGCGTGAGAAAGTCGCCCGATCTTTGGGAGCTCCATATCGTACTTCTCAAGGAGCGGCTCGAAATACCGCTGAGCTTCTGAGGGAATCTCAGTGTCGGACATCGGCTAGGACTTCAGTCCGGTTCGGCGAAGAACAACGTCCGCGAGGTCGGCGTAACTCTTGTGTGCTTCAGCGCGCTGCCCATCTGTTCCTGCAGCAGATTGCCAGAGCGGTACTCCGGTTGATTGCGCGGAGCTCGCGAGACTGCCGAAGTGTTGGATGAGCCCGAGTGTGAGAGGGCTCGTCGCTTTCTCCACGAGCCTGGGATCCACTCGACCCAAGACAGTCAGCAGGTTCTCCTGAACCCCTTTCTCGAGTTGTGGCAAGAACTTGGCGTATTCAGTCGCCGGACCTCTGGCATAGACCCTGAACTGTTGCGGCACATAGCCAAGCAGTCGAGGGGTTCCCTGTAGCAAGGGAGACTCATTTGGGGCAAGCTCGACAATCGTCTGCCAGTCGGTGAGCCACTCGGCAAGTGCGTGCCCCAAGGTCTTAATCGCCCGGACCGAGAAGAGGTCACATGCGGCCGGCACAATGAAATAGTCGCAGTCCAACAGGATTGTTCGATTGAGTGGGCCGATATTCGGGCCAGTATCGTAGAAAATGATTTGAGAATGTGTCGCGGCGGCAATTGATTCCACGAGCCGACTGAGCGCGGTGATACCTCGGAAACCCTTCACTTTCCGCTGAAAGCACTCCCGCCAGTACTGGTCAAGTTCGCGTTCAAACTCAGCCATTCGAATGTCTCCCGGTACGAGGAAGACATTCCCGGCGGTACCGATGGCAGTGACCGTCTTTACATCACCGATCCCTTCGACAACCGGTTTCAAAGCGGACCAGAGGGTCTGCCCGTCGGCGCCATCCGAGTGATCAAGGAGATCGTTGACGACCGATTCCTCGACCAAGTACGACGTAAGGTTGCATTGGGGGTCTGAGTCAACCAAAAGCACTGTCGCCCCCGTCTCGGCGATGGCCGAAGCTAGGTTGACAGTCAGGGTGGTCTTTCCCACCCCGCCCTTGTGATTGAACAGCGCTATACGAATCGACGACTTTGGCGGTGGCAATCGGCCTCGCGGGTTCCTAGTCTACTCGTCGTCCGAGTTCTTTGATTTTGAGGAAGTTCCGCGAGGACGACCGCGCTTGGGACGCCCTTCGATGATTGCGGCTTTTGCGGCGGCACGATCTGGGAGAGCTTGGACGTAGAGCTCCCCGAGGGCCGAGATTTGTTTGGCGCCCTTCGTGGCCTGAACCAGTATGCCTGCCTTCGAAGCGTTATCAACCGCCTGAGCTGCGTTGGAGAACTTTATCTGCGCAGCTTCGGTGTTGAGCTTGCTGAGGTCGAGGGTCTTGAAGTGGGGTGTCGAGCGATAGTTCGTCAGGTAGTATGCCAGACATGCGATGCGCTCAACATCAGTCAGCGGCTTCTTCCCAAGCATGAACTCCTTCGGACTCAATGACCTGTCCTCGGAGAAGGAAGCAAGCCCAGGTCCACGGTCAACACCCTTGAGGCCTGTCAGAACAGGGCTGCCCTGAGACGTGTTGACCTGGAAAAACACCCCAATGGTCGCCAATACTCGACCGCGAGCATCCGGTGGTAGCGACCGGAGCGCCTCGGCGATTCGATTGAAAGCGCCAAGCTCTTCAGCTCTCGCTTCTTCGCCTGCCGAGTCAATTGGTTCCGTCATCTTTCCTCCAAGGCTCCAAGTCCCTCACAAACCCGCGTAGTCCTCCATGAATATACCGATTCTTGGTCGGAGTAGCGTCAGGCTCTCTCATCTACCGGAGTCACGCCGTAGCTTCATCGCGACCCCACCCGCTCCGGTGAGCGTCAGGGTCGAGTCGGTGACCTGCCAGTGGGTCAGGGCGGGAAGGGTCCGGAGGAAACGGAACTCGAGTTCCATCCCGTCAGTGAAGGCCATCATGGTGGACCTGACGGCGCTGATCACGAGGGAGTCGCCGACCAGAAAATAGGATCCGTTGTACTGATTGCAGCCGGCAAAGCCGGAGACCCGACGGGTGGCCGGACCGAAGTACATCGTGAGGTAGTGCCCGCCGGCGCCCACGGGGACGATCTGGTCACCAAGGGCCACGACCCGCCAGGTCTTGAGTGTGATCGCCGGCTCGGGGCTTCGGCAGGCGATCATCCCAAGAGCTCCCGACAAACAACAACTGCGCACCACGAAGGCACGAAGGGCAGGACGCAGACCGATGTTCGTTGTGCTATTGAGGAATTCCAAGCCACACCCATCAAGTAGTTGCTGTTCTTCGTGAACTTCGTG
>JANMWE010000015.1:0-6153 GCA_031393795.1 Gemmatimonadota bacterium | reverse complement strand
GCGACGCAACATCGTCTCCGTCGTCGCCGAAGCCGAAGCGAAGTACCTCCACCACCCGGGCACGGCGCGCGAAGCGCTGACCGCGCTCGTGCGCGGCTGGTGGGCACAGCTCGGCAACCGTGAATCGGCGTGCATCCACCGTCTGGTCGGCGCCGAGCTCTCGAGCTTCCCTGAGCTGGGCCGGTTCTACTTCGAAGAGGTGATCGCCCGCAGCCGGCGCCTCATCGGCACGCTCATCGCGCGCGGTGTCGCGAGCGGCGAGTTCCGCCCGGTGGCCAACGACTACGCCATCCGAGCGCTGCCGAGCCTCGTGATCCACGCGATCAACACCCAGCGCTTCTTCGCCACGTTCGATCCTGAGGCCCTCGACGATACCAAGGTGGTCGACGGCATCCTCGATCTTTTCTTCCACGGCGTCCTGGCCGCTCCGGCCCGCTCGGCCGAACCCCGCTGATCATGATGACCCGACTCCCGCTCCTGCTCACGCTGCTCCTCCCTGCCCCGCTGGCGGCACAGGACGCTCCCCTCACGCTCAACGGCGCGGTCGCACTCGGCCGCGCCCGCGGCGTTCAGGGGGAGATCGCACGGCTCGGCGCGCGCGCCGCCGACAGCCGCGCCGGCCAGCACCAGAGTGATTTCCTCCCGACGATCGCCGGGTCGGCCGCCTGGTCGCGCCAGACCAACAACCTCACTGAATTCGGCCTGAGCCTTCCGGGGGTCCCGCCGGTGACCGATCCGTTCGGGCTCTACGCCTTCCGGGCCCGCGCCCAGGAATCGATCTTCGACGGCAGCATCATCGCTCGCGCCCGCGGCGCCACGGCAGAGGCCAATGCCGCGGGGTATGACGCCACCGCCGCCGGTGACGCGGCCGGGGTCGGTGCGGGATTCGCGTGGCTCCGGGCCGTGAGCGCCGAGGAGACGGTGCGGGCGCGCGTGGCAGACAGCACGGTGGCCGCAGGACTCCTCCAGATGGCGCGTGACCAGCTGCAGGCCGGCGTCAGCGCCGCCATCGACGTGACCCGGGCGGAGGTCAACTCCGCTGTGATCCGCGGCCAACTGGTCGCCGCGCGGAACGCGCGGGCGCAGTCCCGCCTCGAGCTGAACCGCGCGCTCGTCTTCCCGGCCGACACGGTCCTGACGCTGTCGGACACCCTCGACGCGACGACCGACGACCTCCCGAGCGATGCCACCGCCGCCGTGGCCTTCGCCCTGGCGCACCGGCCGGAGACGGCGGCGGAGCGGGAGCGGGCCCGTGCGATCGGGCTGCAGCGGAGTGCCATCGTGTGGGAGAACCTCCCCTCGGTCGCCGGCTTCGGCCAGGTGAACAAGGCGGGCAAGACGCTCGACTCGCTGCACTACAGCTGGAGCGTCGGCATCCAGGTGTCGGTGCCGCTCTTCGACGGGTTCCGGCGCCAGCGTCGGATGCAGGAGCAGTCGGCCAAGCTCGAGGCCCAGTCGGTGCGCGAGCGCGACCTTCATGCCCAGGTGGAAGTGGAAGCGCGGGGCGCCCTCCTCGATCTCGCCTCCTCGCGCGAAGCGGTGGAGGTGGCGGCGGAGCGGTTGCGGCTCGCCGAACAGGAGCTGCGGCAGGCGGAAGAGCGATTCCGCGCCGGTGCCGCTGGAAGCGTGGAGACGAGCCAGGCGCAGCTCGGCCTCTTCTCCGCGCGTGATGGGCTGATCCAGACCAAAGTGAACCTCGGCTCCGCGCGGGTGCGTGCGTATCGCGCCCTCGGGGCCCTCGACCAGATGCGCTGAGAACCTGATGACGACTCCCGTGCACGACCCCGCGGCCGCCGCGCCGAAGAACCGCCGTCCCCTCCAGATCGTCGGCGGCCTCGTCGCCGTCGTGGCCCTCTGGGGCGGGGCGAAGTACCTCCACGCCCGCACCCACGTCTCGACCGACAATGCGCAGGTCGACGGCCACATCACGCCGATCGCGCCCAAAGTGCAGGCGTTCGTCTCCGAAGTGCGGGTGGACGACAACTCCCCCGTGAAGGCGGGCGACACCCTCGTGGTGCTCGACGGCCGCGACCTCCGCGTGCGCCTGGCGCAGATGGAGGCCGACCTCGCCGCCGCGCGCGCCGCGGCCGGTTCCACGACGCGCGCCGGCCTCGCCGTGGCCCAGCTCGAGGCCTCGAAGGCCCAGGCGGGCGCAGCGGGGAGCACCGTCGCTTCCGCCGAAGCGAACTTCCGGAAGGCCGAGGCCGACCTCGGGCGGATCAAGACACTGGCGGCGCAGCAGATCGTGGCCGCCTCACAGCTCGATGCCGCGCAGGCCGCCTTCGACGCCGCCAAGGCCAACCTCGACGCCGCCCGCCGCAACCAGAGCGCGGCCGAGAACAACGTGCTCGGCGCCCAGGCAGCGCTGACCGGTGCCGACGCCCGTCTCGCGGCGGCACAGGCCGCCGTGGACAACGCACGGCTCCAGCTCTCCTACACCACGCTGGTGGCGCCGATCGACGGGGTGATCGCCAAGCGGAACGTGGAAGTGGGTGGGGTGGTGCAGCCGGGGATGCAGCTGATGGCGGTGGTCCCGCTCCAGGACGTCTGGGTCACCGCCAACCTGAAGGAGACCGAGCTCGGCGGCGTGGATTCCGGTGACGTCGTGGAGGTGCAGGTCGATGCGTATCCGCACCGCGTCTTCCACGGCATCGTGGAGTCGGTGAGCCCGGCGACCGGTGCCAAGTTCGCGCTGATCCCGCCCGACAACGCCACCGGCAACTTCACCAAGGTCGTCCAGCGGGTGCCGGTGCGGATCCGCCTGACCGATCCCATCGACGCGAAGGCGCCGCTCCGGCCGGGGATGTCGGTCGTGGCCGAGATCACCAAGAGCTGATCGTGGGCACGTTCGCACTGCCGCGCCTTCGGCTGCCCCGCTTCGCGCCGCCGCGCCAGGTCACGCGGGAAGAGGTCTACCGGAACCGCTATCTCATCGCGTTCGCGGTGACGCTGGCGAGCGTGCTCGAGCTGGTGGACACCAGCATCGTGAACGTCGCCATCCCGCACATGATGGGGTCGCTGGGTGCCACGCTGGAAGAAGTGGCCTGGGTGAGCACCGGCTACATCGTGGCCAACGTGATCATCCTGCCACTCACCAGCTGGCTCTCGGGCCGGTTCGGCCGGCGGAACTACTACACCGGCTCGATCGCCATCTTCACCGTGGCGTCGTTCTTCTGCGGCAACGCCCACACGCTGGGAGAGCTGGTGGGGGCCCGCGTGGTGCAGGGGATCGGCGGCGGCGCGCTCATCAGCACGGCGCAGGCCATCCTCTTCGACGTCTTCCCCGCCAAGGAGCGGGGGATCGGCCAGGCCATCTTCGGGATGGGCGTGATGGTCGGCCCGACGCTGGGGCCGACCCTCGGCGGCTGGATCACCGACAACTTCGCCTGGCCCTGGATCTTCTACATCAACCTGCCGCTCGGGGTGATGGCGGGGATCCTGACCTGGCAGCTCGTGCCCGAACCGGATCACGGTCGGGAACAGGCCGACCACGTGGACTGGATCGGGGTGGCGCTCCTCATCCTCGGGATCGGTTCGCTGCAGATCCTGCTCGAGCGCGGGGAGAGCCGGGACTGGTTCGCCTCCCGGGAGATCGTGGCCGAGAGCTTCGGCGCCGTCATCGGGCTCGTCGGGTTCATCTGGCACGAGCTCACGACCGAACATCCGATCGTGGACCTGCGGATCCTCAAGAACCGCCAGCTCGCCGCCGGCGTGACGTACGGCCTGGGCCTCGGCTTCGCGCTCTACTCCAGCGTCTTCGCGCTCCCCGTCTTCCTCCAGACCGTGCTCGGTTTCACGGCGTGGGATACCGGGAAGGTCATCCTCCCCGGCGCGCTGGCGAGCGCGGTCACGATGGCGGTGGTCGGACGGAACGCGGCCAAGCTCGACGCCCGGGTGATGATCACCCTCGGGACCGGGCTCTTCTTCGCCTCGATGTACATGCACTCCCAGTTCACCACCCAGACCGGGCTGGGCGACACCTTCTGGCCGATGATCCTCCGCGGGGTCGGACTCGGGTGCATCTTCGTGCCGCTCACCAATGCGTCGGTGGCCGACCTCAAACCCTATCAGCTGGCCCAAGGGACCGGGCTGTTCAACCTGGCGCGCCAGCTGGGCGGCAGCTTCGGCATCGCCATCGCGGCGACCCTGCTCCACCGGTTCAGCGAGCAGGCGATGGAAGGGCTCCGCGCCCACCAGTCGCTCTATGACCCCGGCACGCAGGCGTTCCTGGCGGCGCTGGTGCAGAAGTTCACCGCCCTGCACGGCGATGCGACCCGGGCCGTGGCCCAGGCCAACCTGGTGTTGTACCGGCTCCTCTACCGGCAGGCGCAGACCCTGGCCGCCACCCGGCTCTTCCTGACAATGGGGATCGTGTTCGTCTGCTCGCTGCCGTTGCTGCTCCGGTTCCGCACCGGACGGCTCATCCCCGGGAGCGGCGCGGCCCACTAGAAGTCCAGAGGCGCTCAAGGCGCTCAAGGCGCGATAGCAGAAGGGTCGTCGGGAGGTATCTTCCCTGCGACCCTTGTGCCTCTCACGCGCCTCTCGCGCCTCACGCGACTTCTATGCTCTTTCTCCTCATCGGTTTCGCCGCCGGGATCCTCTCTGGCCTCTTCGGCATCGGCGGCGGGGTGGTGATCGTCCCCGCCCTGGTCCTCCTGGCCCACTTCCCCCAGAAGCAGGCCACCGGCACTTCGCTGGCCTCGCTCCTGCTGCCCGTCGGCGCCCTCGGTGCCTGGGTCTACTGGAAGGACGGGAACGTCGACCTGAAGGCGGCGGGCATGGTCGCCCTCGGCCTGGCCCTCGGCGTCTTCTTCGGGGCGAAGCTCGTGCAGCACATCGATGCCGCGGTGCTGCGCCGGATGTTCGCCGTCTTCCTGGCGGCGGTGGCGGTGAAGGTGTGGTTCAGCTGAGGGCAGGCGCCGGGTCGCGGGCCGGCGTCTCAAGGACAGCCCAACAACAGCTTTAACACGGAGGGCACGGAGCAAAGACGGAGGTCACGGAGAACTGCAATTGTTGTGGTCTCGGGCGATGGCTCCCTGCATGGGATCAACCCCTGAGACCACATCGAATTGCTTTTCTCCGTGGCCTCGCTGTTAAACTCCGCGTCCTCCGTGTTAAAGCTGTTGCAAGACTTTCCGTCAGGTACCACCTCACCTGCGAGCGCAGCTCCCCACGCGTCGGATGATGTTCGCCGTCTTCCTGGCGGCGGTGGCGGTGAAGGTGTGGTTCAGCTGAGGGCAGGCGCCGGGTCGCGGGCCGGCGTTTCAAGGACAGCCCAACAACAGCTTTAACACGGAGGGCACGGAGAATGAACAAAGAGCACACGGAGAAAAGCAATTGATGTGGTCTCTCGGTCGACATCCCGAGAGGGGGCTATCCCCCGAGACCACAACGAACGCAGTTCTCCGTGCTCTCGCTCTTGTTTCCGTGTGCTCCGTGTGAAAGCTGTTGCAAGATTTTCCGATCGGTACACCCCCTAGCGCGCCGTACAGCTCCCCACGCGCCGAAGTTCGATCTTCTGGGCCAGCTCGCTTCGAAAGGCGCGACGAGGGGCTTCGGCGACGCGAGTCTCGGCGGTGACCTGCCGGACCCAGCTCAGCAGTCCTTCCCTGCCCCACGCCAACACGCCGTCGCTCCCTTCGGACTCATGCACCGCGAAGGGGCGCTCGGGGGTCGGGGGCGCGTCCGTTCCTTTGCTGCTGGTGAGTCGCCAGCGGCGGACGTGCGCGCTGTCGGTGAGGGAACGCATCGTGCCGAGTGTGAAGTTGGGGAAGAGGTCGTCGAGGGCGAGCGAGAGGTCGGAGACCTCCGCGACATCATCGGGGACCCAGGGTGCCACTGTGCGGGTGAAGCGGCCCGCCGGTGTCAGCTCGCCGCGATAGCGGCCGCCGAGCATTCCGGAGGCATCGGGAGCGAGGGTGGCACCATCGGCTCGGCGCGAGAGCGTGAGGGAGTCCCACCACGCCTCGATCATGATGCCGCTGTCGCCCGGCGTTCCCTGCACCAGCAGCCGTCCATCCCGCCGCAGCATCTCGACCCGACGCCGTCCTTCCATTTCGGTGGTGACGGTGGTGCTGACGCGCACGTCGAAGCTGGTGCAGGCGAATTGGGCGGCCTCGTAGCGGGGGGCCTGGGCGGCGCAGGGGCGCATCG
>JANMWE010000006.1:0-2463 GCA_031393795.1 Gemmatimonadota bacterium | reverse complement strand
GTCGACGATGCCGTTCAATTGCGTGACCAGCGGCCCCACCTCGTGGTCGACCACCTTGAGCTCCGCCAGCTTGGCCACGTGGAGGACGTCGCCCTTCCCGATCGTCATGCGCTCTCCCAGTCGTCGTCGCGCTCGAGGCCGGCATAGGCCACGAGCAATTGCTTGGTGCCGAACTCCGGATCGGCGAAGAGGACCGTCACCTTCATCTCCTTGCCGCCGCCGGTGAGTCCCTGGATGACCCCGCTCCCGAACTTCCGGTGGCGCACCCGCTCCCCCTTCACCAGGCGGGGCGCGTTTTGGACTTCGTCCTCGGGGCTGTGGCGCTGCGGCGCTGCGGCGGTGGAGCTCTCGGCACTCTGGGTCCATTCTGGCGGACGCCAGTCACCCGAACCCGGCACCCCCTTCGCTCCCGGTCGCCCTGTCCCCCTGTCCCCCTGTCTCCCCCCACCCCACCCGCCACTCCAACTGCGCCCCTGCGCCGCTCCGCCACTGCGCCCCCCGAACGGCGCGAACATCGCACTCGTCCGCTTCTCCTCCACCCGGTCGGCGGGGAGATCCTCCACGAAGCGGCTCATCACTCCCGGCATCAGTTGGCCGCCGCGCCGCCGCGAACGGGCCCAGGTGACGTACAGCTTGTCGCGCGAGCGGGTGATCCCCACGTACGCCAGCCGCCGCTCCTCCTCGATCCCCTCGGGCGACTCCATCGCTCGGCTCAGCGGAAAGAGCCCCTCTTCCATCCCCGCCATCACCACCACCGGCCACTCGAGTCCCTTGGCGGTGTGCAGGGTCATCATCGTGACGCCGGCCTCGTCCCCCTGCTCCTTGTCGGGTGCCGCCACGAGGGCAGCTTCTTCCAAGAAGCGCTCCAGGGGCGTGCCTTCGAGCCCCTCTTCCGCGCCTGACGCGCCTTCTGCGCCTTCAGTCGGCACTTCTTCCGACCACTCCGCCGCTCCCGCGACCAGCTCCTTCACGTTCTCCCACCGTTCCGCCCCTTCGACGGTCCCTTCTTCCATCAGGACCTTCTCGTAGTCGAGAGTCTCGATGAGACGCTCCAGGATCGGCGCCGGCATCTCTACCTGCGCGAACTGGCCCAGCCGGTCGATCAGTTCGGCGAACGCCTTGAATGCGCTCCGCACGTTGGGCCGGAGCTCCTGGATCGTGTCGGCGGTGCGCGCGGCCTCGAGCAGGCTCTTGTTCCATTGGCGCGCGGCGAGAGTGAAGGCGTTGAGGCTCGCCTCGCCGATGCCGCGCCTGGGAACGTTGATGGCGCGATTGAACGCCTCGTCGTCGCGCGGATTCGCCACCAGCCGCAGGTAGGCGAGGAGGTCCTTCACCTCGCGCCGGTCGTAGAAGCTGATCGCCCCGACGATCCGGTACGGCACCCCTTTCCGGCGGAACTGCTCCTCGAACGCCCGGCTCTGGGCATTGGTGCGATAGAGCACCGCCATCGCCCCGTAGTCCCAGTCTTCACGGCGGGCCTCGAGCTCCCGCACCACCCACTCCGCCTCGTCCCGCTCGTCCGCGGCCGCGACGACGGTGATCGTCTCCCCACCGGTCCGCGTGGTGGTCAGCGTCTTCCCGATCCGTCCCTTGTTCTGCTCGATGACCCTGTTGGCGGCGTCGAGCACCACCTGGGTCGAGCGGTAGTTGAGTTCCAGCCGCGCCACCTTGGTGCCGCGGAAGTCGGCCTGGAATTCCCGCATGTTCCCCACCTGGGCGCCCCGCCATCCATAGATGGACTGGTCGTCGTCGCCCACGGCCATCACGTTGCCGTGGCCCAGGCCGAGGAAACGGATCAGGCGGTACTGGGCGGTGTTGGTGTCCTGGAACTCGTCGACGAGGATGAAGTCGAAGCGTCGGCGCCAGAGCTCGAGTCGGTCGGGATAGAGATGGAAGAGCCGCACCGGGTGCAGCAACAGGTCGTCGAAGTCCATCGCGTTGGCGGCCTTCAGCGCCGGCCCCAGCCGCTCGTAGATCGCGGCGGCCGCCTTGACCAGCAGATCGAACGGGCTCGAGCGCGCCAGCTCCTCCGGTTCGACCATCCGGTTCTTGGCACCGCTGATGATCGACGCGATCGCGCGGGGGGACATCTTCTTCTTGTCGTACCCCAGCTCGTCGAGCAACCGGCCGATGAGGGCGTTGCGGTCGTCCTCGTCGTAGATCGTGAACTGTCGGGTGAAGCCGAGGAACTCCGCTTCGCGCCGGAGGAGCCGGGCGCTCAAGGAGTGGAAGGTGCCGATCCAGAGCCCCGCGGGGTCGCGCCCGAGGAGCCGCCCGATCCGCGCCTTCATCTCTCCTGCCGCCTTGTTCGTGAAAGTGACGGCGAGGATCCGCTCGGCCGGCACCCCGTGCTCCTCGATGAGGCGGGCGATGCGGAGGGTGAGGACCCGCGTCTTCCCCGATCCGGCGCCGGCGAGGACCAGCAGCGGCCCGCTGACGTGCTCGACGACCTCCCGCTGGGCG
>JANMWE010000001.1:0-3916 GCA_031393795.1 Gemmatimonadota bacterium | reverse complement strand
GTCCCGAACCCCTTGTCCGCCGCCACCTTCGTCAGCGCCGCGGTCAACGTCGTCTTGCCGTGGTCCACGTGCCCGATCGTCCCGACGTTCACGTGCGGCTTCGTGCGCTCGAACTTTGCCTTGGCCATGATCCGATCCTCGTGGTCGCTTACTTCTTGCCGTTGCCGGCCTTGGAGATGATCTCCTCGGCCACGTTCTTGGGCACTTCTTCGTAGTGATCGAACTGCATGCTGTAGACTGCCCGCCCCTGCGTCTGCGACCGGAGCGCCGTCGAGTACCCGAACATCTCGGCCAGCGGCACGTCGGCCGCGACCACTTGCGACTCGCCGCGCTGTGTCATCCCGCCGATCTTGCCGCGGCGGGCGGAAAGGTCGCCCACCACGTTGCCCAGGAAGTCGGCCGGGGTCACCACTTCGACGCCCATGATCGGCTCGAGCAGGATCGGCTTGGCGCTGCGGGCGGCCTCCTTGAAGGCCATCGACCCCGCGATCTTGAAGGCCATTTCCGAGCTGTCGACGTCGTGGTATGAGCCGTAGATCAGCTCGACCTTGATGTCCACCACCGGGTATCCGGCCAGGATGCCGTTGTCGAGCGCCTCGCGGATGCCGGCCTCGACCGGCTTGATGAACTCACGCGGGATGGTGCCGCCGACGATCTTGTCCTCGAACACAAAGCCCGATCCAGGCAACCCCGGCTCGAGGTTGATGACGACGTGGCCGTACTGGCCCTTGCCACCCGACTGCCGGATGAACTTCCCTTCGACGTCCTCGACCCGCTTGCGGACGGTCTCGCGGAAGGCCACCTGCGGACGGCCCACGTTGGCCTCGACCTTGAACTCCCGCTTCATCCGGTCGACGATGATCTCGAGGTGGAGCTCGCCCATCCCGGCGATGATCGTCTGGCTGGTCTCCGGATCGGTCCGCACCCGGAAGGTCGGATCCTCCTCGGCCAGCTTCTGCAGGGCGACGCCCATCTTGTCCTGGTCGGCCTTGGTCTTCGGCTCCACGGCCACGTCGATGACGGGGTTCGGGAAGCGCATCGCCTCGAGGATGATCGGGTGCTCATCGAAGCAGAGCGTGTCGCCGGTGCGCGTGTCCTTGAGGCCGATGGCGGCCGCGATGTCGCCGGCCAGCACTTCCTCGATCTCTTCGCGCTTGTTGGCGTGCATCTGGAGCAGACGACCCACCCGCTCGCGCTTGTCCTTGGTCGAGTTGTAGACGTAGGAGCCGCTGGTCAGCATCCCCGAGTACACCCGGAAGTACGTCAGCCGGCCGACGTACGGGTCGGTGGCCACCTTGAACGCCAGCGCCGCGAAGTGCTCGTCGTCGGCCGTGCGGCGCTCCTCGAAGGTCTCGTCGTGCTGGGGGAGGTGCCCCTTGATGTTGGCGACGTCGATCGGGGCCGGGAGATAGTCGATCACGGCATCGAGCAGCGCCTGCACGCCCTTGTTCTTGAACGAGGCCCCGACCAGCACCGGGACGAACCCGCCGGCGATCGTGGCCTTCCGGATGGCGCGCTGGATCTCTTCCAGCGAGAGCTCCGCGCCCCCCAGGTACTTCTCCATCAGCACGTCGTCGAACTCCACCGCGGCCTCGATGGCCTCGTGCCGGTACAGCTCCACCTTTTCGCGGTAGGCGTCGGCCACCGGCATCTCGGTGAACGACTTGCCCAGGGTCGAGTCGTCGAACACGATCTCGACGCGGCGCAGCACGTCGATGTGGCCGGTGAACGTCTCGCCCGAGCCCACCGGGATCTGCAGCGGGAACGACTTCTTGGTCAGCCGGTCGCGTACCATCGCGAGGCAGCGGTCGAAGTTCGCACCCACCCGGTCCATCTTGTTGGCGAAGACGATCCGCGGCACGCCGTACCGGTCGCCCTGGCGCCACACCGTCTCGGTCTGCGGCTCGACGCCGGCCACCGAGTCCAGCAGGGTCACCGCGCCATCGAGCACCCGGAGCGACCGCTCGACCTCGACCGTGAAGTCGACGTGCCCGGGGGTGTCGATGATGTTGATCCGGTGCTCGATCCCGTTCCGCATCCAGAAACAGGTGGTCGCGGCCGACGTGATCGTGATGCCCCGCTCCTGCTCCTGCTCCATCCAGTCCATCGTCGCCGCGCCCTCGTGCACCTCACCGATCTTGTAATTCTTGCCGGTGTAGTACAGGATGCGCTCGGTCGTAGTCGTCTTCCCGGCATCGATGTGGGCCATGATGCCGATATTACGATAGTGCTGGAGCGGCGTGTGACGGGCCATGATCTCTCTATCTATGTGGGTCAGGCGTCCCGCCTGACTCTTTGGTCCAGGGCAACGCGCCCGAGACCTGCCATTATCAACCAAAAAGCGGGGCGACCAGACCCGGAAAACTTCCGGCGGTTTCGCTCCGCGCACAGTGGGATCCGAGGATCCGCACTGGCCCAGGGCACAGCGGCCCCAAGCTCGCGTTTTGGCGGACCAGAGGTGGCGCCTCATCAGCAGCGCGTCACGTGATCCGTATGTTGTTGGAAGGTCGCCACGTGTGGCGACCTCACCACTTCGGGCGGCCGCACGCGGCCGCCATCCATCAGACTACCAGCGGTAGTGCGCGAAGGCCCGGTTCGCTTCCGCCATGCGGTGCGTATCGTCCTTCTTCTTGATCGTGTTCCCTTCGCCCTTGCTCGCCGAGATCAGCTCGGCCGCGAGGCGCTCGGACATGGTCTTTTCAGACCGGCCGCGGGAGAACTCGAGGATCCAGCGCATCGCCAGGGCAGTGCGGCGCTCGGGGCGCACTTCCACCGGGACCTGCAGCGAGGCACCACCGACGCGGCGGCTCTTCACTTCGAGGGCCGGCTTCGCGTTGTTGACCGCCGCCTTGAACACCGTCACACCCGGCTGGCCCGTCTTCTCTTCGATGATGTCCATCGCCGAATAGAAGATCCGCTCGGCCGTGGACTTCTTCCCTTCGGTCATCAAGTTGTTGACGAACTTGGTGACGGTCTGGCTATCGTAGCGCGGATCGGGCGGCACCGGCCGCTTGACCGACTTGTTGCGACGGCTCATTTACTTCTTCCCTCCCTTGGCGGCCGCGGCGGCCTTGGGCCGCTTCGCGCCGTACTTCGACCGGCTCTGCTTGCGGTCGTTGACGCCGGCCGAGTCGAGCGAACCCCGGACGATGTGATAGCGCACGCCCGGAAGGTCCTTCACGCGGCCGCCGCGGATCAGCACGATCGAGTGTTCCTGCAGGTTGTGCCCTTCGCCCGGGATGTAGGCCGTGACCTCGTATCCGTTCGTGAGCCGGACGCGCGCGACCTTGCGGAGCGCCGAGTTCGGCTTCTTCGGCGTGGTGGTGTACACCCGGGTGCACACGCCCCGCTTGAGCGGATTGTTCTCGAGCGCCGGCGACTTGTCCTTCTTGACGACGGCCCGACGGCCGTGACGGACGAGCTGATTGATGGTCGGCATAACCCCTGATGTTCCCGGTCGCAAAAGCCGCCTAAAATGCGGCAGACGCTAAAGATAGACGGGGGTCGGGCGAGGGTCAAGGGAGGGGGTTAACGGGTGCGGTACCTGCACACCTAACGCAATAATTTGCAGTATTCTTTCCCGGGTATACATTCCATATATGCGCCTGCTCCTTGCCTTGGGGACCCTTCTTGCAGCGGCTCCCCTCTCCGCCCAGAACCATCCCCTCCCCGCCCCCCACCCCGCCAGGGTGGTCTGGGCCCGCTCCCCTGCATCCCTCGCCCCCACCTCGGACACCGTCCGGGCGACCACCGGGGCCGGAAAGGGGACCTGGATCGGGGCCGGGATCGGGGCCGCCGCAGGGTGGTACCTCACAGGAGCCGGATGCGCCTTGGCCGAAAGGGTGACCTGTGGAATGCCCCAGCTCATCGGCCTTCTCCTTGGGGGACTCTCAGGAGCGATGATCGGCTCGGCGCT
>JANMWE010000314.1:0-8884 GCA_031393795.1 Gemmatimonadota bacterium | reverse complement strand
CCCCCTAGCGCCCGGACTCGGCCCCCCTTTCCTTATCTATATGCCTCGCCGCGCCCCCCTCGTCATCGTCCTCATCGCAGCGGCCCTGGCCCCCTGGCCGACCGGCCCACTGGCCGCCCAGGACCACGGCTCGATCGTCATCGTGAGCGGGCAGTTCCCAAGCCAGCCGGTCCCGACGCTCACCCGCGGCACTGCCGACAACGACATCGCGGACCTCCTCTTCCTCCGTCTTGCGCGTCTCGGGCCCACGCTGGTCACCGCCGGTGACCGCGGATTCGTTCCGCAGCTCGCCCGCAGCTGGACGCGGCGCGATCCCCTCACCCTCGTTTTCGAACTCGATCCCCGCGCACGTTGGCACGACGGCGTGCCCGTGACCGCGCGGGACCTGACTTGGAGCTTCACACGCGCCAAGGATCCCGGCCTCGCGCCCGCGCACGCCACGGCGCTCCGCTGGGTGCGTGAGATCACCGCCGACGGCGACGGCCGAGTGATCGTGCGGTTCACCAAACGCTACCCGACGCAGTTCTTCGATGTCACCTGGCAGCTCCCGATCCTGCCGGCCCACCTGCTCGACACCATTCCCGCCGGCTCGC
The DNA here is from genome assembly GCA_031393795.1 of Gemmatimonadota bacterium. GTDB lineage: Bacteria > Gemmatimonadota > Gemmatimonadetes > Gemmatimonadales > GWC2-71-9 > CAMLHU01. The sequence continues at coordinate 8,291 of JANMWE010000314.1, read as the reverse complement.
TCAGCAGCTCGGCCTTCGCCAAGGCGCCGATCGGGAACGGCCAGTTCCGCTTCGTCCGTGCGGTCCCCGGACAATTCATCGAACTCGCCGCGGTGCCGGGACACTTTCTCGGCACCCCCAGGCTCGACCGCGTGATCTATCGCGCCGCGGCCGACGGCGACGCGCGCATCAACCTGATGCTGAGCGGCGAGGGCGATGGCCTCGAGCAGCTGGCGCTCCGGAGCCAGCAGGAACGGTTCACCGGCAACGCCGAGTTCCGGTTGATCCCGGTGCCTTCGTTCCAGATCGGCTACGCCCTGTTCAATGAACGCGACCCCGCCGACCGCTCGCTCCCCCATCCGATCCTCTCCGATTCGCTGGTGCGACGCGCCCTCGTCCTCGCGCTCGACCGCACCACCATCGTTGCGTCGCTCTTCGGCGACGTGGCGAGCGTTCCCGAAGGCCCCGCCTCGATGTCGCTCTGGGCCCGCACGGGCGTCGCCCCCCTCGCGCATGGCGACAGCGCCCGGGCGGCGGCGCTCTTCGCCGCCGCCGGGTGGATCGATCATGACGCCGACGGCGTGCGCGACAAGGATGGGCATCCGCTCCACTTCACCCTGATCGTCCCCACCACCAGCGCGTCCCGCCGTCTCACGGCCCAGCTGGTGCAGGAGCAGTGGCGCCACTTCGGCGTGCAGGTCGAGATCGCCCCGCTCGAGTTCCCCGCCTACGTCCAACGTCGCAACGACCGTAATTTCGACATCGACCTCACGGTGACAACGCAGGACCCGAACCCGGCCGGCCTGATGCAGGGATGGAGCTGCGGCGGCGGCACCAACATCGCCAGCTACTGCGACCCGGCGGTCGATTCCCTCCTGACCCGCGCCGAGGCGGCGCCCGATGGTGGGCGCGAGCTGTGGCAGGCGGCGCTGCGGCGGATCGACTCCGATGCCCCGGCGGCCTTCCTCTTCGCCCCGGCCAATGTGGTCGCGGTGCATCGCCGGTTCGACGACATCGTGCTCCGCTCCGAAGGACTCTGGAGCGGGCTCGCCGCGTGGCGCGTGATCCCGGGCCAGCAATTGCCGCGCGACGGGACGGGCGCGCCCTGACGTGATACGCTGGTTCGCCCGCCGAGCGGCGCTGGGAGCGCTGACCTGGGCGGTCGCGGTCATCGCCCTCTTCCTGCTCATCCGGCTCCTGCCGGGCGATCCTCTCGCCTCCGCGGCCGACCTCCCGCCCGAGACCCGCGCCGCGCTCGCCCGTCTCTACGGACTCGATCAGCCCCTCCTCACCCAGTTCGCGCACTTCCTCTCCGGCCTTCTCCACGGGGACCTCGGCGTCTCCCTGCTCCACGGCCGCCCGGTCACCGCGCTCCTGCTCGATCACCTCCCCGCCACCCTCCTCCTCGGTGGCACGGTGCTCCTCGCGGAATTCTCGGTGGCCTATTGGCTCGGCACCAGGCTCGCGGCGCGTGCGGGATCGGCCGAGGACCGCTGGACGATGCGGGTACTCCTCACCGGACACGCGCTTCCCCCCTTCTGGCTCGGGCTGGTCCTCGCCTGGATCTTCGCGCTGGTGCTGCACTGGCTCCCCGGCGCGGGGATGTCCGATCCGTTCACGGCCGCGGACGCCTCGTGGGCCGCGCGGGCACTCGACGTCGCCCGCCACCTGGCGTTGCCGGCGCTCACCCTCTTCCTCACCAGCGTCGTGGTCCCGCTCCGACATCATCGGGAAGCGGTGCGCGAGACCCTCGACGCCGACTGGGTGCGCTCCGCCCGCGCCCGCGGTGTGCCCGAAGCGACCGTCCTCCGCCGACACGCCGCGCGCGCGGCGCTCGGCCCCCTCATCGTGCTCCTCGGGCTCTGGATGCCGATGCTCCTGACCGGTGCGGTGCTGGTCGAGAGCACCTTCGCCTGGCCCGGACTCGGCTGGCTGATGGCCGAGGCGGTCGGAGGGCGAGACTATCCGCTGGTCACCGGGTGCGTCATCCTCGGTGCCGGCGCCGTCGTGCTGGGCAATCTTTTCGCGGACCTGTTGCAACGACTCCTCGACCCGCGGCTCGCCGAATGAGGCCATTCGCCGCCCGCGGAGCACGGATCGCGCTCGTCACGCTCGTGGCCTTCGCGCTGCTGGCGCTCCTCGCGCCTTGGCTCCTGCCCGACCCCAACGCGACCCCCGACCCCGTCGGCGCCCGCCTCCTCGCGCCGAGCTTCGCGCATCCGCTCGGCACCGACGCGCTTTCGCGCGACCTCTTTGCACGGTTGGCGCACGGCGGCGCCATCTCGCTGCAGGTCGGGCTCCTCGCCGCCTTCATCGCCACCTTCGTCGGCGGCCTGGTCGGCCTCTCCGCCGGCGCGGTGGGCGGTGTGCTCGACCAGCTCCTGATGCGCATCACGGACGCCCTCGCCACCGTGCCGCGGGCCTTCGCCCTCCTCTTCGTGGTGGCGGCGTGGCCCGAGTTGCCGCTGGGGGCGTTCATCCTCCTCCTCGGCGTCACCGGCTGGTACGCCGTCGCCCGCATCGTGCGCGCCGAAGCGGTCCGCCTGATGGCGACCGACGCGCTCATTGCCGCGCGCGCCCTCGGCGCAGGACGGTCGCGCATTATCTTCCGACACCTCCTTCCCAACGTCGCCGGTCAGCTCGCGGTGGCGACCGCCCTCGGGGTCGGCGAAGCGATGCTGCTCGAAGCGGGACTCAGCTTCCTCGGTGCCGGCGTCCGCCCTCCCACCGCCTCCTGGGGCGGGATGATCCACGACGGGAAGGACGTGCTGCTCACCGCCCCCTGGGCGACCCTCGCCCCCGGCCTCGCACTCACGGCCGTAGTGCTTGCGGCCAACCGACTCGGCGACGCCCTACGCGACGCATTCGATCCCCGGACCCGATGACCCTGCTCGACGTGCGCGACCTCCGGGTCGCCTTCCCCGGTGGTGACGCCCCGGTCCATCCCGTGGACGGCGTCACCTTCCACGTCGATCGCGGGGAGACCCTCGCGCTCGTCGGGGAGTCGGGGTGCGGCAAGTCGCTCACCGCGCTGGCACTCCTGCAACTGGTACCGAGCCCCGGAGTCGTTGAGGGTGGCAGCGTGCAGCTGGGTGGGCTCGAGCTGACCGCGCTCCAGGGCGAGGCGCTTCGCGCCGTGCGCGGTCGGCGGATCGGGATGGTGTTCCAGGATCCGCTGACCTCACTCAACCCCGTCCTGACCGTCGGTGACCAGGTGGCCGAGGGACTCGTTGCGCACGGGATGGCCACGAAGAGCGGGGCGGCCAAGCGCGCCGTCGAACTCCTGAAGGAGGTCGGCGTGGCGGACGCCGCGGGGCGCGCGAGCGCCTATCCGCATCAGTTGAGCGGCGGGATGCGCCAGCGGGTGGGGATCGCCATCGCACTCGCGGCCGAACCTGAAGTGCTCATCGCCGACGAGCCGACCACGGCGCTCGACGTGACGGTGCAGGCCCAGATCCTCGAACTGATCGACCGACTCCGTCAGGAGCGGGGGATGGCGGTGCTCCTCATCACCCACGACCTCGGCGTGGTCGCCGGCCGAGCCGACCGGGTGGCGGTGATGTACGCGGGCCAGATCGTGGAGGAGGCCCGCACGGCCGCTCTCTTCGCGACCCCGTCACATCCGTACACCCGGGGGCTGCTCGCCTCGGTGCCGCGCATCAGCGGCGCGCTGAAGCGGCTGTCGCCGATCCCCGGTACAGTGCCACCGCCGGCGCAGTGGCCTCCCGCCTGTCGATTCGAACCCCGCTGTGGTGAGCGGTTCGCGCGCTGCGCGACAGAGCGCCCGACCCTCCTTGGCGCGGGCGCCGATCATACCTCACGCTGCTGGTTGCTGGACGGTGGCCGATGACCCCCGCGACTCACGACCCGCGACCCACGACCCTGCTGTCCGTCGATGGGCTCGTGAAGCACTACGAGTCGAGCGGTCTCTTCAGTGGGAAGAAGCCGCCGGTGCGCGCCGTGGACGGGCTCTCCTTCACCGTGGGTCGGGGCGAGACCCTCGCCCTGGTGGGAGAATCAGGGTGCGGCAAGACCACCGTGGGTCGGACCCTGCTCCGCCTCCTGGAGCCGACCGCCGGCCGCGTTACCTTCGACGGCACCGACCTCTTCGCGCTCCGAGGCGACGCGCTCCGTGCGATGCGCCGGCGGATGCAGATCGTCTTCCAGGATCCCTACAGCTCGCTCGACCCGCGAATGACGGTCGCCGCCTCGGTGGCCGAGGGGATCGAGATCCACGGTCTGGCCAAAGGCCCGGCCGTTCGCGCTCGGGTCGAAGCGCTCCTGGCCGAGGTGGGGCTCGATCCGAGCTATGCGGACAAGTATCCGCACGAATTCTCCGGCGGCCAACGCCAGCGGATCGGGATCGCGCGCGCGCTCGCGGTCGAGCCCCAGTTCATCGTTTGTGACGAACCGGTCTCGGCGCTCGACGTCTCGGTCCAGGCGCAGGTGCTCAACCTGCTGGCCGACCTGCAGCGCGCCCGCAGACTCAGCTACCTCTTCATCGCGCACGACCTCGCAGTGGTGCGCCAGCTCGCCCACCGCATCGCGGTGATGTACCTCGGCCGCATCGTAGAGCTGGGGGCCACCGAAGAGGTGCTGGCGCACCCGCGGCATCCCTACACCCAGGCGCTCATCACTTCCGTCCCCGAACCCGATCCAGGCGTCAAGCGTGCGCGACTCATCCTCGCGGGGGAACCGCCAAGCCCGTCGGCGCCGCCGTCGGGATGCGCGTTCCACCCCCGCTGTCCGCACCCGGCGCGCGACGCGCGCTGTTCGAGTGAACGACCGGAACTGCGAGCGCTTCGGGGTGGCGAGGTCGCTTGCCACCACGCGACATGACCCTCGAACGACGCCTGGTCGATGCCGGCACCATCTGGGGACCCGCGGTGGGGTACAGTCGCGCCGTGCGGGTGGGGCGGACCATCCACGTCGCCGGGACCACCGGACTTGCAGCGGACGGGACCCCGGCCCCGGGTGGGATGTACGGTCAATCAAAGCAGGCGCTCGCGAACATCCTCGCGGCGCTCCGTCAGCTCGGCGCCGGTCCCGAGCACGTGGTGCGGACCCGTATTTTTGTGACTGACATTTCGCAGTGGGAGGAGGTCGGGCGTGCGCACGGCGAGGTCTTCGCCAGCATCCGTCCTGCCTCCACGATGGTCGAGATCACCCGTTTGATCGACCCGGCGCTCGTGGTCGAGATCGAGGCCGACGCCATACTCCCGGAGGGACCATGACCGCACTCACGCTGGACGAACTCTGCGCCTGGACCGCGGAGGAGCGGAGAAAGTGGGAAGCGTGGTTCCCCAAGCACCCCGAGGCGCTGGCCTTCGTGCTGAAGGGCGATCGCTTCGGGACCGTGGCGGGGATGGTCGGTCACATCTTCGAGGCCGAGCAGCGCCAGACCTACCGGCTCGCGAGCGGCGCCGTTCCCGAACGGAAGGACCCGGTCGGCGGGACCACGCCCGAGCTCTTCGCGGCCGGACGCAAGAGCCGCGCCTTCTTCCGCGAGACCGTGGCCCGGTTCGGTCCGAGCGACTGGAGCACGGTCCTGGAGTTCGACACCCCCGGCGGCAAGCTCTCGATCACGAAGCGGAAGCTGGCACTCCACCTGCCGCTGCACGAGATGCGCCACTGGGCCCAGATCGCGCGCACGGTGCGGGAGCACGATATCGCGCCCCCGGGGAAGCATGATCTGATGTTCAGTGAAGTCCTGAAGTGAGCGCGGAGCGCCTAGGGAGAAGCGAGAGTGACGAGCAGAGATCCCGCCATCGTCTCGCTAGGCGCTAGGCGCTTCTCGCTTCGAGCCACACGACCATGCCGACCCCGATCACCGTCATCGACGCCTTCACCGACCGCCCCTTCGCCGGGAACCCGGCCGGCGTCTGCGTGCTCGACGGCGAGCGTCCTGCGGAGTGGATGCAGGCGGTGGCACGGGAGCTCAATCTTTCGGAGACCGCTTTCCTCCTCCGACGGACCGACGGTGACTGGGGCCTCCGGTGGTTCACGCCGGCGGACGAGGAACGGCTCTGCGGCCACGCCACCCTCGCGGCCGCGCACCATCTTTGGAGCTCGGGGCGACACCCGGCGGGGACCCTGACGCGCTTTCACACGCTGAGCGGGGTGCTCACCGCCTCGGCCGGGACGCACGGCATCGTGCTCGATTTCCCGAACGAAGCCCCCTCACCCATCGACATCCCGGACGGACTGAGCGAGGCCCTGGGCGCCCCGATCGTCGCCGCCGGGCAGAACCGGCTCGACCTCTTCGCCGAACTGAGGGATGAGGCCACGGTGCGCGGACTTGCGCCCTCGATGGAGAAGCTCGATGCCTTTCCCGTGCGCGGCATCGTGGTCACCGCGCGCGCCGAGACGGGGCATGACTATGATTTCGTCTCCCGTTTCTTCGCCCCGCGGTGCGGGATCGCCGAGGACCCGGTGACCGGGTCGGCGCATTGCGGACTCGGGCCCTGGTGGAGCGCGAAACTGGGTAAGAACGCGCTCATCGGATATCAGGCATCTTCCCGCGGCGGCACCGTGCGCGTCACGGTGGCCGGGGATCGATGCCGACTCGAAGGCACTGCCATCACCATCTGGACCGGGGAGCTGGTATGAGCGATACACCGAGGCAATTCGACACGCTCGTCGCGCACGCGGGGGTCTCCCCGGAGCCGGTCGCGGGAGGACTGACGCCGCCGATCCATCTCAGCAGCACCTACGCGCGCGAGGCCGACGGGAGCTATCCCAAGGGGTATCAGTACGGCCGCGCCGACAATCCCACGCGCCATCTCCTCGAGCGCACCCTGGCCCAGCTCGAAGGGGGCGTCGCGGGCGCGGCATTCGCATCAGGGCAGGCCGCGGTACACGCCCTCTTCGCCGCACTCAAGCCGGGCGACCGCGTCATCCTGCCGAACGACGTCTACCACGGCGTGCGAACGCTCATCCTCGAGCAGTTCGCCCCGTGGGGGCTCCAGGCCACCTTCGCCGACCTGTGGGACGCGCGGGCCACCGCCGACGCCCTGAAGGGGGGCGCCCGTCTCATCTGGGCCGAGACGCCGAGCAATCCCCTGCTCCGGATCACCGACATCGAGCGCCTGGCGGGACAGGCCAAGAAGGCCGGGGCGACGCTCGCGGTCGACAACACCTGGGCCACCCCCGCGCTGCAGCAGCCGCTGGCGCTCGGCGCCCACCTCGTGATGCATTCCACTACCAAGTATCTCTCTGGGCACGGCGACGTGGTGGGCGGGGCCCTGATCACCCGCGAGGCGGACGAGCTTTTCGAGCGGATCCTCAAGGTCCAGAAGAATGCGGGCGGGATACAGTCTCCCTTCGACGCGTGGCTCGTCCTCCGTGGGATCCGGAGCCTCGGCGCCCGGATGCGGATGCACTGCGAGAACGCCCAGCTCGTGGCGGAGTTCCTGAGCGCGCGCCAGGGGGTCACTGCGGTGCACTATCCCGGCCTGCAGGCCCACCCCGGGTACGAAGTTGCGATGCGCCAGATGCGCGACACCGGCGGGATGCTCTCCATCCAGCTCGCCGGCGGCGTGGCGGCCGCGATGCGCGTGGCCGCGCGGGTCAAGGTCTTCACCCGTGCCACCAGCCTCGGCAGCACCGAGAGCCTCATCGAGCATCGCCGGTCGGTCGAAGGGCCGCACTCGACGACACCCGACGACCTGCTCCGGCTTTCGATCGGGCTGGAGCACCCTGCGGATCTGATCGAGGATCTGGATCAGGCCCTTTCGTAGGAGGAGTCGGAAATGAGTCGTGAGGAGACGCTGCATCGAACCTGTCGCCGACCTTTCCCGACTCCTCCGGACTCCTTGTACGTCTCACCCCCGACTCACTTCCGACTCGTCCTATGGATCCAGTCACCGCATTCCAGACCCTTGATCTACGAGTCGGCCGCGTCCTCTCCGCCGAGCTCAATCCCAAGGCGCGGAAGCCAAGTTATGTGCTCCGGGTGGACTTCGGGCCGGAGCTCGGGACCAAGACGTCGAGCGCCCAGTTCACCGTCCACTACCGTCCGGAAGAGTTGATCGGCCGGCTGGTGGTCGGGGCCGTGAACCTGGGGGCCCGGAACATCGCCGGGGGGGTGAGCGAGGTCCTGATCCTCGGACTACCCGACCCTGAGGGGGCTGTGGTGCTGCTCCAGCCCGAACGCGAGGTCCCGCTGGGTGGAAGGGTGTATTGAGGGGGACAGGGGGACAGGGAGACAGGGAGACAGGGAGACAGGGAGACAGGGAGACAGGGAGAAAGGGAGCCAGGGAGACAGCGAGAAAGGGACACACTGACAGAGGTAGACAGGTCGCCATGGAGAC
>JANMWE010000299.1:0-26604 GCA_031393795.1 Gemmatimonadota bacterium | reverse complement strand
CGCACGATCATCTTCCGCGTGTATCGCACCCCGTCGACCGTCAACTGCGAGTAGTACACGCCGGGAGCGGGTTCGCTCCGGCCGTCGAGCGTGCGCCCATCCCAGAGGGCGACGTGGTCGCCGCACGAGATCTTGATGTCGTTGAGGACTTCTCCTTTCCCACTTTGAAGGACCGGTATCGCGACGACTTGGACCAGGACGTTGTAGACCTTCAGGCTGACGATGGGCAGTTGTCCGTCGGTACACTCCTCGGGTCGGATGTTGAACGGGATCAGGGTCGCCGGAAAAAAGGGATTCGGGGTATTCTCGCCGAGCGTCGCGGGGGGGCGTTGCGGCGGGGGCTTGCTCTGTTGTGCGTCCAGCGGTGGCCCCACTCCCAGGGTCAGGAGGAGGGCGAGCAACGACCAGCGTGGGATCCATCGCGAGGGTCTGAGCATCCTGAGTGTCAACTTCCCGAGAACGGGAGAGAGTGTCAAGCGCGGTGGGGGTCCTGCCAGTACTCGAGGGCCGGAAGAGGGGCGCCCTCGCCCAGGTGCTCCCGCACCCATCGGGCCAGGAGTCGTCGGTGGGCGGCGGCCTGTTTGGGCTCCAGGACCGGCAGTTCCCCATCCCCGGCCACGAGGCGCCGGAGCCCTTCCGCGTCCACGGGGCCCAATCGGCCGACCGGGTGGCCGATGGCGCAGGTGGGACAGAGGGCCCCGCCATCCCGCGGGCTGAAGGCCAATCCCACGCGCAGGTCGAGGGGGGCGCCGCAGCGGGCACAGGCTTCGAGCGACGGGGCGAACCCGAGCACGCCGACCAGCTGCCAGAGGAGCCGGAGCGCCAGAACATCGACCGCCATCTGGGGTGCGATGGTCAGGGCATCGAGGCCGTTCCTGAGCGCGTCGAAGGCGGCCGGATGGGGGGCCGGCGGGGCACAGCGGAGCATCACTTCCGCCATCGCATTGGCGGCGGCCCAGCGATCGAGGTCCTGCGCCAGCTCGATCCGGAGCCGGGAAAGATCGAAGGCGCCGAGGGTCTGGAGCTCGCGTCCTTCCTTGATGTAGAGCTGTGCCTGACCGTCGCTCAGGACCTGGAGCGCCGCTCCGAATTTGCTCTTGGGCCGGAACGCCCCTTTCGCGATGGCGCTCTGCACGCCGAGATCGCGGGTGGCGAGGCGCACGATCTTGGAGGTGTCGCCGTAGCGCAGGGTGGCGAGGACGATGGCAGGCGTGGCGACGGGGGCCACGGGGTCAGGGCGCCGCGGGGACGGTCGTGATGAGGGCGCCAGTGGCGCATTCCCCGAGCGGGATCGTCCCGGTCTGGACCAGGTCGCCGGCGCGCAGGATGTGCGCCGTCCCGCCGACGCCGCCGCTGCAGGGACCGGAGCTGATCGCATAGACGCGGTCGTGGGCCCCGGTCGCGACCGACGAGTTGGTCGCGACCGCGAACCCCTCCCCCGCCCCCCGCGTCACCTCGCGCAAGCGGGTATCGAACGCCATCAATCCTTCGGCCCAGCTCGAGACGAAGAGGTGGTCACCGGTCGCCGCGACCGCCCCCGGGAGATTCCCGAATCCGGGGAAGCTCGCCAGCTCCTCGCGCGTGACCGGGTTCACGATCGAGAGCCGCCCCTCCCCCGTGCCCGAATCGCCGGCGCTCATCACGTAGAGCAGCCCGTCGGGTCCGACCGCGGCCGAACGGGCGTTGCCCGGACCGAGCAGCGGGATGGAATCGATCCCGGTCGCCAACGCATTGGTCACCGGATCGATCACGCTCAGCCAGCTCGCTCCGATCGAGGCCAGCGCCCCATTGAGGTTCCCATTCAGGACGAAGAGCTTGCCGCGTGTGAAGATCAATCCCTGGGGACGGACGCCTACGGCGACGCTCGCCGTGTCGCCGGTGAGGTAGTTGATCCGGGTGACGGTGTTGAGACCGGGGTTCGCGACGTAGCCGATCGAGTCGTCGACGATGGCGGCCCCGGTGGCCCCTGAATTGGGCGCGAGAGGGAAAGTGTTGCGCACCGTCCCGGCGCGGAGATCCACCACCACGACCGCGTCGTCAGCCCCCAGCGGGACGAGCGCGATCCCGGCGCGCGCCGCCACCCCCGCGGGCACATCGCTCGACGCGCCGAGGAGGATCGAGATCCCGGTATTCGGCGCCGCGGTCGGCACCACGCTGAGGGTGCGGGCGGTCCGGTTCACGACGACAAGCACCTCCACCGGGGCCGGCGGGAAGGGCTCGGTCGCCGCGCAATCGGCCAAGGCGAGAAGTGCGAGTGCTTGGAAGTACCTCATGGAGTGAAAGCTACACACCCCCTCACCCTCACGCTCCTCCACATGCAGGCGGGCCCCCCTATGAGGGATGGGTTTGGCCTCAACTGGGAATGACGGACGAACGAAGCGACGAAGTGAGATCTTGTGGTCTCAAGGGCGAGCTCCCCGTGAGATCACAAAGTCACGGTCCGTCGCTTCGTCGCTTCGTGCCTCCCCGTTGAGGCCATCACTTCCACGAATAGGGATGAGTGCCACCCGGCGCGATCCTACCAGTGCGTCCGGACCCCGGCGAGCAGGGTGCGCCGCCGCCCCGGGAACCCGACCACCGTCTCATACCGTGTGTCGAGCGCGTTCTCCACCCGGAGCGTCACCGCCACGATCGGCGTCCTCCCCGCTCCGCGCGACTTCAGGATCTCGATGTCTGCGCCGAGGTCGATGAGGGCATAGGAGGGGAGCTCCTTGCGGACGGAGGGATAGGGACCGAAGTCGACATCGGTCCGTGCCCCGGTGAACGTCACTCCGCCGCTCAAACGCGCACGGTCGAGGACGAGCCACGTCCCCTCCATCGCACCCTGCCGGGCGGGTCGGCGGATGAGTACCGCGCCCTTGACGAAGACGTCGCCGGTGCCGGAGTTGAATCCGGGATCGGTGACCTCGGTCTTGAGGAAGGTGTAGGTCCCCTGCAGGGACACCCGGCGCGAAGGCCGGAACGCGCCGGTCAGTTCCACCCCCCTCGAAGTGGCTGCCGCGACGTTGTAATAGGTCGGGGCGCCGGCCGCGACATACCCGTATTGCACCAGATCACGGAAGCGCTGGTCGAACCAGACCGCGCCGACGGTGAGACGCCCGTCGAGCAACGCCTGCTCAACACCAAGCTCCCAACTTGCCGAGCGCTCCGGCGTGAGACCGGGATTCCCGATCGAGAAGGCGGTGTTGCCGTAGGTCTCTTCCAGCGTCGGCGTCTTGAACGCGGTGCCGTACGACCCCCGGAGGCGCGTGTCGCCGCCAAGCCGCCGCACCACCCCCACTCGGCTCGAAAGGAATTGGCCGAATTCGACGTCATCGTCGAGTCGCAGCCCGCCGCTCAGCGACCACCCCGTGGCCGGCTCCAGGAGCGCCTGCAGGTAGACGCCGGCGTCGTTCCGCGAGTGCTCGGTCGGGGCGGTGACACTGCTGTCCTCGCCGAAGCCGAAATTGGAGACCGCATACCCTTCCTTCCGCCGCTCCCGGTCGTCGCGGTACTCGATCCCGGTGACGAGCGACCAGACGGCCGAGGGGGTGAGCGTCATCCGGGCATCGATCCCCTGACGGATCGCGTCGACGTCGCTGGCCGACGCGTACCCATAACCGGTCGTGTCCGCCGCGTCATCCCGCGCATCGCGGCTCCCCTGCGACTCGGCGTTGAGCGACGCGGTGACCGCCATCCGGAGGGTCGGGTCCACCGCGTGATCGAGGCCCAGGCTCGCGGTCGTCGCCCGATGGGTGTTGAAGGCGTTCCGGTCCACCGGGATACCGCCCCCATCGGTGGGAAAGTGGTAGACGTCGTCCCCGTATCGAAATGTCCCACGTACGCTCGTGGCCGGCGTCAGCGCGAATCGCGCCTGTCCGGTCGCGACGCTGTTGCGCCAGCCACTATTGAATTTGTAGGTGCCATCGGTGCGATCGTTGGAAGCGCCGGCCGACCAGCCCAGTCGCCCGCTGCCCCCGCGCGCCGCCCCTTCCGCCCGCAGAGACCCGAACGAACCACCGCGGACTGCGGCGTCATAGGCCACCGGGCCACTCCCCTGGCGAGTGAAGATCTGGATCACCCCCGCGAGCGCGTCGGTACCGTAGAGAACGCTCGCCGGACCGCGCACCACCTCGATCCGTTCCACATCGTCGAGGGTCAGCGCGTTGAAGTTGAACGCGCCTCCCGCCTGGTTCACCGCCACCCCGTCGATCAACACCTTCACGTGGTCGCTCTCGCCCCCCCGGAGGAAGAGCGAGGTCTGGCCCCCGAACGACCCGCTGCTCACGATCGCCGCGCCGGGCACTTCACGGAGCGCATCCGCGAGCGAGCGCACGCCGCGCGCGCGGAGCGCGTCGCCCTGAAGGACGGTCACACTGCCACTCACCACGCCGGCGGGAAGAGCCATCCGTTCGGCGGTCACCACGAGGGGAGCCACCTGATAGGCGGAGTCGTTCGTCGGCACCTGGGCGGACAGCACCGTGGGAAGAGACAGGAGTGAGGCAAGCAGAAGACGTCGCATCGTACCGTTGGTAGAAGAAGGTTGTCGGCTGTCGGCTGTTGGTTGTCGGCTACTTCGTGTGCTCGTCCCGGCGGAGGGGGACGACCTGCGGCGTTCCCCCGTTCCAGGTGGTGACCGCCACGGGCCAGTCGAAGACTCGCGAGATGGTGCTTTCGGTCAACACTTCGCTTGGGGTGCCCACGGCCTGAACGGTCCCGCCCGCGAGGAGGATCACCCGATCGGCGAATCGTGCGGCCAGGTTGAGCTCGTGGGTCACGACGAGCGCGCCGAGCCCTCCGGAGACGAGGTCGCGGACGAGCTCGAGCAGCTCCATCGTGTGTCGCACGTCGAGTGCCGCGGTGGGTTCATCGAGCAGGAGAGCGCGCGGGGCCTGGGCCAGCGCGCGGGCGACCCGCACCCGCTGCCATTCTCCGCCCGACAGCGTATCGATGGTCCGGTCGCGAAGCTCCCACGCATCGCAGCGCTCAAGCGTATCGCGAACGAGCGCGCGATCCTTCGCCCCCACCGGCGTGAACGGCCCCAGGTGCGCGTACCGTCCGAGCTGGACGAACTCGGCCACCCGGAGGGCGAACGCGGGCTCCTCCCGCTGGGGGAGCGCCGCCACGATCCGGGCGAGTTCGGCGCGGGGCACCGAGCCGAGCGGCCGCCCCGCCACTTTCGCCACACCGCTCGTCAGCGTGACCGCGCCGAGGAGGGCGCGCAACAGGGTGGTCTTCCCGCCCCCGTTCGGGCCGGCGATGGCGACCAACTCGCCGGCGCGGAGCCACGCGTCCACCCCAGCGAGCGCCGCCGCGGCAGCGTTCGGATAGTGCACCGTGAGCCCCCGTCCTTCGAGGATCATCGGATCTCCCGGCGGAGGAGGACCGCGAAGACCGGCACGCCGATGAGCGCGGTCACCACGCCCACCGGGAGTTCGATCGGGCGCACGACCACGCGGGCGATCGCATCGGCGCCGACGAGGAGCGCCCCGCCCACGGCGAACGCCAGCGGCAGCAGCCGGCCGTGCAGCGGTCCGAAGAGCCGGCGCACTGCGTGCGGGACCACGAGCCCCACGAACCCGATCATTCCTGCGGCCGCGACGGCCGCCGCAGTGAGCAACGCGGTGCTGATCACCACCCGTCGCTTGACCCGTTCCACTTCGGCGCCGAGATACCCCGCCGTCTCCTCGCCAAGGGCCAGGAGATCGAGCGAGCGTGCGGCGGTGAACAACATGGCCAGGGGGATCGGGATCCAGAGCACGAAGAACCCGAGCGACTGCCAGGAGGCGCGGCCGAGCCCGCCGAGGAGCCAGAGGAAAGCATTCCGGAGCTCGGCGGCGTTCGAGAGCACCATCAGGGCGGTCATGATGGCGGTCGCGAAACCGCTGGTGACGACGCCCGCGAGGAGGAGGATCCGCGGCTCGAGGCGTCCGGAGCTGGTCCGTCCGAGCGTGTAGACCAGTGCGACTGCGCCGAGGGCACCGACGAACGCGGCGGCCGGCACCGCCCAGGCGAACGGTGCCCCGAGGGCGATGGCGAGCACGGCGCCGAGCCCCGCACCGCCGGAGAGCCCGAGGAGGTAGGGATCGGCGAGCGGATTGCGCAGCAGCGCCTGCAGCGACGCCCCGCTCACGGCGAGGGTCCCGCCGAGCAGGAATCCGAGGAGCACCCGTGGCAAGCGGAGCTCGCGGATGATGGGGGCGTACGGAGCGGCCGGGTCCCAGAGCGCGCGCCAGGCCTCGCCCGGCGCGATGGAGACGGCACCGAGGGAGAGACCGAGGATGGCGCTGGCGAGCACGAGGGCCGCGATGAGCCCGAGCCGGCGATTCATCGCTGCGCCTGCAGGAGGGCGGCCTTCAGCTCGGTGATCGCCTGCGGACTCCGCGGCCCGGGTCGGTCGAATTCGCTTCCGTGCACGCGCACGAAACGGTGCAGCCGGACGGCGCGGACCACATTCCACTCCGGCCGCTGCCCGTACGGCAGCGCTCCGGTCTGGGTGGTGAGGATCAGGCCGGGATCGCGCTGGGCGATCGCCTCAAGGCTCACGGTGGCGGAGGGCTGGGAGAGGTCGTGGAAGACATTGACCGCCCCCGCACGGGTCACCAGCTCATCGAGGAAGCTCCCCGCACCGATCGTGATGATCGGCTGGTCCCAGGTCGGGATGAAGACGGTCTGATGCTCGGGGGTGGGGACGTCGGGATGGAGCGACACCGTGACGGCCGAGAGTTCCGCCTCGAACGTGGTCGCGAGCGAATCGCCGGCGCCGGGGTGTCCAGTGAGCCGGCCCAGCAGGATCGCGTGCGCCCCGACGCTCTCCAGCAGGTCGGTCCGGAGCTGGACCACGGGGATGCCGAGGTCCCGGAGCCGCTGCGCCACCTGGGCGTTCCTCCCCGATTGGTACAGCACGACCAGGTCGGGGTGCTGGGCCACGATCGCCTCGATATTGGGATCGATCCCATCGCCGACGTCGGTGACGCGCGCGGCCTCGGCGGGCCAGTCGCACCACCGGGTGCGCCCGACGACCTGCGGACCGGCGCCGATGGCGAAGAGGAGTTCGGTGCTCGCGGGGATCAGGGAGACGATCCGCATGGAGGGACGTTCCAGCCGCACGGTATCGCGGGCGTCGTCGATCACCATGATGCTGCCCGCGCTATTGTGCCCGGGGAGGCATCCGGCGGCCGAGAGGAGGCCGAGGAGCAGTGCGCGCTTGAGATGGCCCATACGCTCGATCGCCCATCTCCCGCGGAAGCGGACGATGGGCGGACACAGGGGCCCGTGGAGAGGCCGCCGGTACGCCACCGTCCCCTCCCCCGAGGGTTCGTGGTGGCACACGCGCGGAGGTCTCCTGGCTTCGGGCGCCTTCGTCCGCCTTCCCGGTCCTCGACGAGGACCAGTGGCTTGCCGAACGAAGGGTTCGTTGCGGCGCGCGTCTGCGCGCCTTCTACGACTGCCCGTTACAGTGGCGGGGCCGCGCCGGACTTGAACCGGCTTCCGAGCATCCGCGTGCGTGGATTTTTTCCGTTGCGGCGCAGCTTGCTGCGCTGTGCTGCAACGATTGCGAAACTAGGAGGTGGCCTGCCCCTTGGCAAGTCCCGGTCGCCGCAGCGCGACGTAGAGTGCGGTCATGAGCCCTGCGGCCATCGCCGCGATGAGTGCGATCAGCAGCCACGCCGGCGTCTTCCGCGCGGCGCGCAGATCGAGCTGGAGGACCGCCCCACCCGGGACCGGTGCGGACCAGCGCTTGAACGAGCGCCCCTCGAGCTGGGTCGGGATCGGACCGGCAAGGCGCGGACCGGACGTGGCCGCTCCCTCCCCATCGATGAGGAGGTTGAAGGTGGCGACCGTGTCCCCGAACGGGATCGTGACATTCCGCTCCGCCGGCAGGAGGTACTGCACGGTGAGGCTCGCTTCGCCGGGGGCGAGGGGGGCGTAGAGTTCGAGCGACCCATCGCGAAAATGAACCGCTTCGGGCCCGATATCCCCGTCCGCGAGTTCCGGCTGGTGCGCCCTCGGCGGGAGGAGCATCACGTACGAGGGGCGGGTAGTGTCGGACGCGATGCGGGTGTAGCCGCTGTGGTTGTCGAGCACGAAGACGTCGAGCACCCCCCGCCACCCGGCGCTGTCGCCCCCCTGCACCAGCAAGTGACGCGATCGGACGGCGACCCGGGCCAGGGGCCCCGAGGAAGTATCAGCGACCACGATGGTGACGGTGGTGTCGGGACGGGCGGCGTCGGTCGTGAGCGGCGGGGTGAAGAACTCGATCCCGGCAAACCGCACGCTCACCAGATAGGTGGCCCCGGTGTCGAGCCGAGTCCGGAACTTCCACGCCCCATGTGCATCGGTCCGGCCCGAATCGATCACCCCCTGCGCCGCCTGGGAGACCCGGTGCAGCTGCATCACGGCACCGGGCACGCGGAGCGTATCCCCCGCGACGACGCGGATGACGGAGCCCGCGAACTTCGTTTGCGCGCAGAGGCGGATGGGCGCAGAGGCGCAGAACAGCACAGCCGCGCCGAGCAGCGCCAGCGCCCCTGCGCCCCTGCGCCCCTGCGCTGCCTTAAGGCGAGAATTTCCCAAAGTCCTCCGGGTCCAGCGATTGGAGATACCGTTTCAGCTGCTCGGCGTCGATGCCGGGCGCGGAGGGCTGCGTGTCCTCGTCGCCGCCGAGCACCGCCGAGGTCAGCAAGGCCTCGGCCGCAAAGATCGGCGCGTGCAGGCGGAGGGCCAGCGCGATCCCGTCGGACGGGCGGCTGTCCACCAGGAAGCGGTCGTCGCCCCCGCGGGTGAGGTGGAGCTCGGCGTAGTAGGTGTTCTCGCGCACGTCGGCGATGACCAGGCGACGCAACTCGGCCCCGAGGCCGTTGACCACCTGCTTGAGCAGGTCGTGGGTCATCGGCCGCGGGGCCTTCATCCCCTGCATCTCCATTGCAATGGCACTCGCCTCGGCGGGACCGATCCAGATCGGGAGGATCCGCACCCCATCCTTCTCCCGGAGGATCACCACCGGGGCGTTCGTCGTCCGGTCGAGCCCGAGATGGGCGACGGTGACCTCGATCACGCGGCCCGAGGCATCACCGATCTCACCGAAGCGCAGCGCGCAGCGCAGTGGTCCGGTCGGTGCGCTCCCACGTGAAGTGCTGGAAGGTACCGCGGCCCTTGTCGTCGAGGTCCACGTACTCCGCGCGGTACGGCACGCGCCCGAAGTGGCCATAGGCCGCCGTCGGGGAATAGATCGGCGCCTTGAGCTTGAGCGCGCTGATGATCCCTTCCGGGGTCAGGTCGAACACTTCGTTGATGGCCCGCTCGAGCTGGCGATCGGGCACCTTGCCGGTGCCGAAGGTGTCCACGAACACCGACACCGGTTCCGCCACGCCGATGGCGTACGCCACCTGTACTTCACAGCGCTTGGCCAGCCTGGCCGCCACGATGTTCTTGGCCACCCAGCGCATCGCGTACGCGGCCGAACGGTCCACCTTGGAGGGGTCCTTGCCGCTGAAGGCGCCGCCACCGTGGCGGGCCATCCCGCCGTAGGTATCCACGATGATCTTGCGGCCGGTGAGCCCGGCGTCCCCCTTCGGGCCGCCGGTGACGAAGCGGCCGGTGGGGTTGATGAGGAACTTGACGTGATCCGTCTTGAGGCCGTGGGCCTTGAGCACCGGACGCACCACCTCCTCGATGACCGCGTCGCGGAGCGTGCTGTGCTTGAGCACTCGGCCATTGTGGCTCTGCGCGTGCTGGGTCGAGACCACCACGGTCTTCACCCCCACCGCCCGGTCCCCTTCGTATTCCACGGAGACCTGGGACTTGCCGTCGGGCCGGAGCCACGCGAGCCGGTGGCGCACATCGTCCCCGCCCTTCCGCACTGCCGCGAGCCGCTCGGTGATCCGGTGCGCCAGGAGGATCGGCAGCGGCATCAGGAGGTCGGTCTCGTCGGTGGCGTAGCCGAACATCATTCCCTGGTCGCCGGCGCCCTGGGCCTTCTTCTTCTTGCTCGTGTCCACCCCCCGCGCGATGTCGGGGGACTGCTTGCCGATCGACGAGAGCACCGCGATGCCGTCGAAGTGGAAGCCCGATTCCCCGTCATCGTAGCCGATGCGGCCCACCGTGCGGCGCACCAGGGCCGGCAGGTCGACCCAGGCGGAGGTGGTCACCTCGCCCGCGATGACCGCCATGCCGGTCGTGACGAGCGTCTCGCAGGCGACCCGGCCGGACGGGTCGTGGGCGAGGATCTCGTCGAGGACGGCATCGGAGATCTGGTCGGCCACCTTGTCGGGATGGCCTTCGGTGACGGATTCGGAAGTGAAGACGTGGCGCTTGAGGGCCATGATCGGTCGTTGGTCGTTGGTCGTTGGTCATCGGCGGTCGTGGCCCGGCGCCAGAGCGCCTCTCGACCAATGACCAAAGACCAATGACCTCGGTCCAAAACTAAGGCCCTAGCGATGCCGAAGGTAGGGTGCCGCGGCCGCTTCCAGCAGCCGTTCGACCTCGGCCGCGTTGGTCGCCTTGAGTGCGGCCTGCGCCGCCTCGACCGCCACGGCGTGCGGCACCGAGCGGACCACCGACTTCACCAGCGGCAATGACGGCGGGGCCACGCTCAGCGTGTCGTAGCCGAGCCCGGTGAGGAGGATCACCGAGAGCGGCTCGCTCGCCATCTCGCCACAGACGCTGGCCGTGATGCCGGCGGCCTTGGCCGCGCGCTGCACCTGGTCGAGTTGGCGCACCACGGCCGGATGGAGGGAGTTGAACCGGCTCGCGAGCCGCGCGTTGCCGCGATCGACCACGAGGGTGTACTGGGTGAGATCGTTGGACCCGACGCTGAAGAAGGCCACGTGCTGGGCCAGCAGGTCCGCCAGCGCCACCGCGGCAGGGGTCTCGATCATCACCCCGACCGGGACGGTCTTGGCCGCGCGGATCCCCGCGGCGGCGAGCCGCGCCGACTCCTCCGCCAGGAGCGCGAGGGACGCTTCCACCTCCTCGAGCCCGGTCACGAGCGGAAGCATCAACCGGAGGTCGCGGTCCGCGGCGGCGCGAAGCACCGCCCGGAGCTGGGGACGGAAGATCTCCGGCTCATCGAGACAGACCCGGATGGAGCGCCAGCCCAGGAACGGGTTCTGCTCCGCCGGCGCCTGCCACGCCGCGGGGAACTTGTCCCCGCCGAGGTCGAAGGTCCGGATGATCACCGGCCCGTACGGGAACCCGCTCCCGACCCGGCGGAAGTAGTCGTACTGCTCCTCCTCGGTCGGCAGGTGGGTCCGCCCGGTGATGAGGAACTCGGTCCGCAGAAGACCCACTCCTTCGGCGCCGAACTTCACCGCCGCCTCGATCTCTTCCGGCAGGTCCACGTTGCCGAGGAGGGTGAAGACGTCCCCTTCCGGGCTCACGGCCGGCTCCTGCACCACGGCCTGGAGTTCGAGCTCGGTGCGCCGCCGACGGGTAAGCCGCGCCTTGGCGTCGGCCAGCTCCCCTTCGGTCGGGTCGGTGAGCACCGTGCCGGTGGACCCGTCCAGCAGGACCATCGATCCGGGCTTGATCGCGGCGAGCGCGCCCACCACGCCCATCACGCAGGGGATGCCGAGGGAGTGGGCCAGGATCGCCGCGTGGGAGGTGCGGGTCCCTTCCTCGCTCACCACCCCGGCCACCTGGTCGCGATCGAGCTGGACGGTGAGTCCCGGGCTCAGCTCCCGCGTGACGATCACGAAATGTTCGGCGTCGGTAGGGCCTGCCCAGGCGACCTCGACCGGCTTGCCGAGCAGCACCTGGAGCACACGGATCTGCACCGCGCTCAGGTCCGCGATACGGTCGCGCAGCCGCGCGCTCTGGGAATTGGCCCAGAGGTTCCGGACTTCGAGCGCCTTGAACTCATACGCGGTCTCGGCCGAGAGCCGGTTGGTGCGGATGAGGTGGATCACCTGCCCGAGGAAGTCGGTGTCCTGGGCCAGCATGATCTGGGCGTCAAAGATGCCGCTCGCTTCGGCCCCCGCGCGTTGGTGGACCTTGTCGCGCAGTCCTTCGAGGGCGCGTACCGTCTCGACCACCGCCCGCTGCAGCCGGGCCACCTCGCCCTCGACCTCGGCACGGTCGACCGTGCGATCGGGCACATTGGGAAGTTCCCACTGTACGATGACCGCCCGGGCCAGGCCGACCCCGGGGGAGACCCCGATCCCTCTGAGTGCGCGTTGGTCGACCATCACATCTCCCCGAATCCCCGGGACACCAATGCTGCGATCGCGTCGACCGCGGCCTCCGCGTCGGGGCCGTGCGCGGCGATCTGTACCATACACCCCTGCTCCGCCGCGAGCATCATCACCCCCATGATGCTCTTGGCGTTGACCGGCACCCCGTCACGGCCGATGGTGACCTCGCTCGTGTATCGGCTCGCGAGCTTCACCAATTGCGCTGCGGGCCGGGCGTGCATCCCGAGGGGATTGACGATCTGCACGACGCGCACGGCGCTCACGGGCGCACCACCTGCGAGAGGATCAGGGCCAGGCCGCCGGCCACGAGCGCCAGCCGATACGCGGGAAGCCGCGCGCCGGCCTTGAGGACCACGAGCACTCCGACGGCGCCCGTGGCGAGCACCATCCACGGTGTCACATCGGGGGCAACGCGCGCGAGGGCCCCACGGGCGACGAAGGTCGCGGCCAGACCGGTCGCGGCGGCGGCCGTGACGCCCACGGATGTCGAGATCCGGCTCAGGGTACAATCCCTGAGCACGGTCGCCACCCGCATCCCGGTCTCGAGCCCGCGCCTGAGCGACCACCGCGTCACCTCCCACCGGAGCGCGCACGCGAGCACCACGGCCAGCACCGGCATCGCCCAACCCCAGAGCCCGCCCCCCACCAGGGCGATGCCCGAGAGGACAGGGATCAGGCCGGCCCAGATGACGCGGTCGCCGAGCGCCCCGAGCGGCCCGCCAAGGGCGGCGCGGAGCCGTTGGATCTGTTCGGCCGGGACACCGTCCCGCTCGGCGCGCGCTTCGGCCCCTACCGCGAGCCCGGCGAGCCAGGGATGTGAGTTGAAGAACTCGGCCGACCGGATGAAGGCGCCGGCGCGGCGCTCGGCCGGCACCCCCTCTTCGAGGAGAGGTGCCACCGCGAACGCGACGCCGATCCCGCCCATCCGTTCGTAGGTCCACCCCGACTGCACGCCGAGGAGGCGGAAGAGACTCACCGTGGTCGCCCGCATCACCACCCTCCCCAGCGGGGGTAGATCCCCGCGATCCCGGCCACGATCCATCCGGCCACCAGCGCCGCGCTCAAGGCCACCGAGCGCTGCGAACGCCCGGCGGTGCGGATCGCGCCGGCCACCGCCCCCGCGAGTCCGGCGCCGATCACCACCACGGCCAGGAGCGCGCTGAGACGTTCGGCGCGGAGCACCAGCGGGAGCAGGACCGCGGCGGCGGCGAGCGCGAGGCTCGTGAGCAGGAGGCTCCGGATCATGTCGCGGAACGCGCCGCCCATCTGGAGCTCCGCGGCGGCCCGGATCTCTCCTCGATCGAGCGCCCCGGTGGCACGCGCCAGGGCACGGCCGTTCCAACGCCGCAGCGCGATCAGGGCGTGTCCCCCGATCTCCGCGAAGAGCAGCGCGAGCAGGACGCCGAAGGCTGCGGCCGAGGTCCCGGTCTGGACGGTGAGCCACACCGCGCCGACCGTGCCAGGACCGTGATCGGGGTAGCGCGCGGCCCCGACCGGCAGCACCTCCAGCGCGTACAGCTCGAGGATCCCGCCGACGAGGAGCCCGCTCGTGACATCACCGAGGACCAACCCTGCAAGGGTCCCGGCCACGATCGGGCGCGCGAGGAGGACCTGTGGTCCGCTCACGAGGTCGAGCCCCGCGGCGGTCCCCACGGCCAGGAGGCCGACGGTCTGGAGCGCGCTCACCGGAGTTCCGCGAGCGGCACTGGACGCGTGGCCGGCACGTCCTGCGCCGTCACCTCGACCCCCGCCTGCGCGAGGGCCCGGAGGGCCACGATCTCGTCATCGCTGAGGAAGACATAGGGAAGTCGCTCGGCCCGCCCGGCACGGTGATGGATGCCGCCCAGGTTGAGGCGGGGGAAGCGGACGCCGGCCGCGGCCAGTGCCGTCGCCGTCCGCACGTCGCCCAGGAGGATGATCCCGGCGCGGGGATCGGTCTCCCATCCGGGGCGGCGTGCCGCGGCCTCGGCCACCGTGGCGAACTCGAGGGTGAGGTCCGGCGGGGCGCCGAGGCGATAGAGCTCCTGCTCCCAGTCGCTGGCCGCGAGCACGTCGTCGATCACCACGATGAAGGCCGCCCGCAGCGGCCTCCCCCATCCCACCACCACCTGGCCGTGCACCAGTCGATCGTCCACGCGCACGAGCGCGATCGTCATCCCGGCACCTTGATCGCCTTGGTCCCGACACCGGCGGCGCGCTCGGCCGCCGCCGCGGGAGTGGTGTCGCGGTGGAAGACGAAGTCCACCAGCATCGCCAGGTTCACGCCGGTCACCACCCGCACGTTCCGCTCTTCCTTGAAGCGCGACAGCGCCGCGAACATGCACGACCCGCTCGGCAGGTCGACGAAGATCACCGTCGGCGCCCCGCCGATCGCCTCGGCGATCCGCCCCTCGAGCCGGCCGCGGTCACAGTCGTCGTTCGAGACCGCCCGGAGCGCGCCGGTGATCCCGCTGATCGACTCGACCGCCTGGACGAGCGCCGGCGCCAGGCCGCCGTGGGCCGCCACCACCCCGCGCAATTCACTCATAGTCTTCGCGCAGGTAGTCCTTCAACCCCGCCTTCTCCTTCATCCGTTTGATCAGCCGTTCGTTGAACTGGGCCGCGACATCCACGCCGGCGTAGCGGAGAAGATGCATCATCGCCACGACCTCGGCGATGACGGTGATGTTCTTTCCGGGATTCAGCAGCACCACCATCTTCGGGATCGCAACGCCCAGGATGTCGATCGTGTCGCGCTGGAGGCCGGAGCGGTCTCCGCTCTGCGCGTTCTGCCACTCTTCCAGGTGTACCACCACCTCGATCCGCTTCTGCTGGCGCACGGAGCGCACGCCGAAAAGCGCCGGCACGTCCACCAGGCCGACGCCACGGATCTCCATATGATGGCCCGCCAGCTCGTGGCCCTGGCCGATGAGGATGTCGGTCCCCTTCCGTGCCACCAGCACCACGTCGTCGGCCACGAGACGGTGTCCCCTTTCCACCAGGTCGAGCACGCACTCGCTCTTGCCGATCCCGGAGGCCCCGGTGAAGAGGAGTCCCACGCCATAGACGTCGGCCAGCGAGCCGTGCAGGGTGGTGCGCGGAGCGAACGCCTCTTCGAGGATGGGCTTGATGCGGCGGTAGAACTCCGCCGTCTTGTGCCGCGTGCGGAGGATCGGTACCCCCTTGGCGCGTGCCAGCTCCATCAGCTCGGTCGGGGCGTCCTGGCCCTTGGTGATGATCACCACCGGGAGGTCGTGCAGGAAGATCCCATCGAGTGCGGTGCGCCGCGCCGCCGGGGCGAGCGACGCGAGGTAGGTCACCTCGGTCTCCCCCAGCACGTGCAGGCGCTTGGCGACGAAGCGGCCGGTGTACCCCGCCAGCGCCAGTCCCGGGCTCGCCACTTCGGCATCGGGGGGCACGGGCCGATCCAGCCCGATGTCCCCGGTGAGGGATTCGAGCTGGAGGGGATCGCCCTGCTGGCCGAGGAGGTCGCGGAGCCGCAGGGTCATGCGTCGCCGGCGGCCAGGCGGTCCCGACGGGGACCCGCGTGGTGTTTCTCGACCTGACGGCGGAGCTTCTCCTCCGCGCGGTCGAGGGCGCTCCGGTGGTCCTTGCCGTCGCCCCTCGCGATGAAGACGTCCCCGTGCGCATTGTGCAGCCGGATCTCGGCGACCCGTATCTGGCCGTCCACGTCGAAGGTGACGCTGGCCTCGAGCGGGTTCCGGGTCTGCGCGCCCAGCCGGCGGCAGACTTCATCCGCGCGGGCACGCAATTCGGCCGGGATCTCACAGTGGCGGGCGGTGATCGTCGTTGCGAGCATTGGACCTCCTCCTAGAGAGTGCGGCCACCGGGAACGGTGGCCAGGCAGGACGTCAGGTGGGCCTCGGTCGCGAGGGCGGCACGGTCCCAGGTGAGCGCTTCCGCGAAGGTCCGCGCCGCGCGTCCGAGGCGCTCGACGAGCGCTGGATCGGCGGCGAATGCGAGGAAGCGTTCGGCCAGGGCGGCGGCGTCGCCGTGCGGCACGAGATACCCGGTCTCCCCGTGGCGGACCGAATCACGCAGTCCGGGACTGTTGGACGCCAGGGACGGGGTGCCACAGGCGGCGGCTTCCACATTGGTGATGCCCCACCCCTCCTTGGGGCTGGGGAAGACGTTGGCCCAGGTGGTGCGCAGCAGTGCGCGCTTCTGCTCCTCGGATACGAATCCGTGGAACCGCACCGCTTCCGCGATCCCGAGCTCCCGGGCCAACGCCTCCAGCCGAGGGCGATCGTCGCCCGTCCCGGCCACATCGAGGGTCAGGTCGGCCCGGGTGGCGCGCGCGACGGCCAGCGCGCGCAACGCGGCCTCCACTCCTTTATAACGCTTCAACCGCCCCAGATACAAGAAGGCAGGGGTCGGGCTCCGGCGCACCCCCGGGTCGGGGGCGAACCAGACCGGGTCGACGCCGGGATGGATGACCGTGATCTTCGACGCCGGCACGCCCCGACCCACGAGGTCATCACGGGTGCTCTCGCTGATCACGTGGAACCGGGAGCGACGATAGGCCCACGGCAGCGGACGCTCGGCGGCCCACACGATCGCGGCCTGGAGCGGGTCCACCTCCTGGAAGGCCGTGCTCCCGAACAGGTGCGGCACGATGGTGACGTGCGGCCCGTGCCAGAGCCAGGGCGTGAAGAGCGGCAGCTTGTTCACGTCCTCGACCACGAGGTCGGGGCGCTCGGCACGGAGGGCCCGCCGGATCTCGCGCCGGCCGACGAGGGCAAAGGAATGCCGCCCCCCGACCCGCTGGACCTCGATCCCCTCCACCGAGGCGCGCCGGGGCGCGCCCGGCCAGCCACTGGCGACCAACCGGATCCGGTGTCCCCGCGCCGCCAGTCGCCGGAAGATCTCGAAGAGGTGGATCTCCGCGCCGCCGGCCTGCGGGTTCTCGCGATCCTGCCAGTTGACCAGCAGGACGTTCATCACAGCTGGCCGAGCTCCCGCGCCACGCGATCGAGCACGCCGTTGACGAACCCGGCCGCCCGCGGCCCCGCGAAGAGGTGCGCCAGCTGCACCGCCTCGTCGATGACCACCTTGGGCGGCGCGTGGTGGGTGGTGAGCTCCCAGACCCCGAGGCGCAGGATGTTCCGTTCGAGCACGCCGACCCGCTCCCAGCGCCAGTTCTCTGCCGCCTCCGCCGCGCGCGCGTCGAGCGCCGCGACCTCGGCCACGACGGCGGTCGCCATCACTTCCGCCGGGGCGAGCTGGTCGACCATCGCGGCGGGGTGCTCGGAGAGCCGCACCAGGCCGGCGCTCACGATCGGCACCTGTCCGCCGCCGCCGACCTCCCACGCGTACAGGATCTGCACCGCGCGGGCGCGCGCCTTGGCCTCGAACCCCTTCATCGGGCCTCCCGCAGCTGCTTCACCACGTCGGCCGCGCGGAGCGCCGCCTCGCACGCCTCGGTCCCCTTGTTCCCCGCGCTGCCACCGGCCCGCGCCAGCGCCTGGTCCAGGTCCTCGGTCGTGAGGAGCCCGAACCCGACCGGCACCGCGGTCTCCAGGGCCACGCTGCCGAGCTGGCGGCTGGTCTCGCCGGCGACGAACTCGAAGTGCGGGGTGTCGCCCCGGATGACGGCGCCGAGGGCCACGAGCGCGACATAGCGCCCCGAGCGCGCCGCGGCCATCGCGGCCACGCCGAGCTCGAAGGCGCCGGGCACCCAGATGATGTCCACCTGGTCGTCGGGCAGCCCGGCGCCGCGGCAGCATTCCCGCGCCCCGGCGAGGAGCTTCCCGGTGACCACTTCGTTATAGCGGCTGACGATGATCGCCACCCGCCCCTGCGGGCGGAGCTGGCCGTCGTACTCGGGCACGATGTTTCTCAGTGCGGAAGAAGGTGGCCCATCTTGTCGCGCTTCACCGCGAGATAATCGCGGTTCTCGGACGTGGGCTCGGTCGTCAATGGTTCGCGCCCGGTGACGGCGAGCCCGTAGCCCTCGAGCCCGACCAGTTTCCGCGGGTTGTTGGTCATGATGCGGATCTGCGAGAGCCCGAGGTCGCGGAGGATCTGCGCGCCGATGCCGTAGTTGCGGAGGTCGGGCGCGAACCCGAGACCCTCGTTGGCCTCGACCGTGTCCTTCCCGCCGTCCTGCAGCGCGTAGGCCTTGAGCTTGTTGAGGAGCCCGATGCCGCGCCCCTCCTGGTCGAGATAGACGATCACCCCGCGGCCCGCGCGGGTGATCCGCTCCATCGCGGCGTGGAGCTGCGGGCCGCAATCACACCTGAGGGAATGGAACACGTCGCCGGTGAGGCACTTCGAGTGCATCCGCACCAGAACGTCCGGGTGCCCCGCCACCTCGCCATGCACCAGTGCGACGTGCTCCGCCTGATCGACGTCATTGCGGTACCCGATCACCTTGAACTCCCCGAACTCGGTCGGCAGCCGCGCTTCGGCGGCCCGGTGGACCAGCCGCTCGGTGCGGAGCCGGTAGGCCACGAGGTCGGCCACCGTGACGAAGGTGAGGACGTGCCGCTCGGCGAAGCGGTGGAGCTCCTCCCGCCGGGCCATCGTGCCGTCTTCGGCCAGGATCTCGCAGATGACGCCGGCGGGGTTGAGCCCCGCCAGTCGCGCGAGGTCCACCGCCGCCTCGGTGTGGCCGACCCGCTGCAGCACCCCGCCATCCCGGGCGCGGAGCGGGAAGATGTGGCCCGGACGCCGAAGGTCTTCCGGACGGCTGGTCGCGTTGATGGCCACGTGGATCGTGGTGGCCCGGTCGCTGGCCGAGATGCCGGTGGCGACGCCGAAGCGCTTGTCGGCGTCCACGCTCACCGTGAACGCGGTGCCGAGCGACTCGGTGTTCTGCTCCGCCATCGGCCCGAGCCCCAGCCGGTCGCAGCGCTCGCTGGTGAGCGCCAGGCAGATGAGCCCGCGCCCGTGGGTGGCCATGAAGTTGACCATCTCGGGCGTGACCAGCTCGGCCGCGCAAAGGAGGTCTCCCTCGTTCTCGCGATCCTGATCGTCGGCCACGACGATGATCTTGCCGTTGCGCAGGTCGTCGATGGCCTGCTCGATGGTGCCGAATTTCATTGCTGCGTTCTCTATCTGTGCACTGGGGGCCTGGGGACAAGGGATAGGGGACCCAAAAGAGCGGTCTCGCCTTGCTTCCCTAGGCCCCTCTCCCCAGGCACTCGGTCACTTTGCTTGCCAAGGAGTCACGAACTGCTTCACGTACTTCCCCACCATGTCCCCTTCGAGGTGCACGGGGTCGCCAACTTTGAGCTCGCCGAGGGTCGTCACTGCCCGCGTGTGCGGGATCAGGGAGACCTGGCAGCTCTCGGATGTCGGGAGAGTGTTCACGGTCAGGCTCACCCCGTTCACCGTGATGGATCCGAGCGGGATCGTCACCTGCGCCACCGCCGGCGGGAGTGTGAGGTCGAGCAGCCACGCATCGGCCGCCGCCCGGCTCGCCGTCACCCGCCCCACCCCGTCCACATGCCCCGACACCAGATGTCCGCCCAGACGCTCCCCGACGGCGAGCGCGCGCTCCAGGTTCACTTTCCGTCCGGCTGCGTAGGCCCCGAACGCCGTCCGTTCGAGCGAGGTCGCCACTACGTGGACCGTGAACCACCCCGGACCGAAGCGCTCGACCGTGAGACAGGCGCCATCGACCGAAATGCTCTCTCCCAGCGCCAGATCCTGGTACGGCGCCGCGATCCGGAGGGCCGTTCCCCCCGCCCCCGGTTCCACCCGCTCCACACTGCCGACCGCGGTGATGATCCCGGTGAACATCAGACCCGTTCCATGACGTGTAAGGTATCCTCCCCGAGCGACTTACGCTCGGTCTCGACCCACCGGCCGGGGAGCAGTTCAGGAGCCCCGACGAGCCCCGGAAAGGCGGGTACGGCCTCCGCGCCGAGGCGGTGGGGTGTCCGGATCCAGTAGAACCGATCGACCAGCCCCGCGCGCACCAGCGCCGCCGCCAGCCGTCCCCCTCCTTCCACCAATAACGACCCGATGTTCCCCGCGACACGAAGAGTGCGGAGCCCCGCTCGGAGCGCCGATTCATCCCCGGCGGCCCCTTGGAGCACCACCACGGGGGGCGCCTGTTCCCGCATCAGGCGGAGGTCCGGGGGGAGCGTCGTACGCCCGGCGAAGACCACGCGCGTCGGGGGGATCCGGGGCACCAGCGCCCCGCGCACCGTGAGCGCAGGGTCATCGGCCATCGCAGTCGCGCCCCCGACTCCGATCGCGTCGAATCCGGCCCGGAGCCAGTGGACCCACGCCTGCGCCTCGGGACCGCTCAGCTGCCGACGCCGACGGTCGGCGCGGGCGATGGCATTGTCGGTCGAGGTCGCAAGTTTGAGCGCGACCCAGGGCCGATCCGCATTCGTGAACCGATGGAAGAAGGGAGCGTTGAGTCGCGCGGCCTCAGGCCCGAGCAGCCCGACCTCGACCTCGATCCCTGCCGCGCGCAGCAGCGCGGCGCCGCCCCGTGCCCCGGGGTTCGGATCGGGGACAGCGACCACGACCCGACGCACCCCGGCGCTGACCAGCGCCGGGGCGCAGGGAGGCTGCTTCCCCTCATGGGCGCACGGCTCGAGGGTGACGACCGCGGTCGCCCCCCGGGCCCGCGGACCCGCCTGATCGAGTGCCATCCGCTCGGCGTGGGGCCCGCCGTACTCGGCGTGCCACCCTTCCCCGACGATCGCCCCCTCGTGGAGGAGCACCGTACCCACGAGAGGGTTGGGAGACACACGCCCCCAGCCCCGCGTCGCGAGGCTGAGGGCGTGCTGCATCGCTTCCTGTTCGGTCACGCCATCAGAACTGGAACCGCACGGTCGCGGACGCGTAGGTCTTCCCCTTCCGGACATCGATGCCCTGGAGGGCGGCCGCGTTGAGATTGTTGTCCATCTGCTTCCCGATCTCGGCCCCGACCTTCAGGAAGAGGAGGTTCATCCCGATGTCGGCGAAGATGGTCGAGCGGCTCACGTCAAGCGCGATCGGGATGGTCTTGACCGTGTTGTCGAGCGGATCGGGGTTCAGGAACTTGATCTCGGCGTTGCCAGTGTACTTGTCCCGGCCGATCCCGCCGCCGATATCGAAGAAGAGGACGTGCCAGCCGGCCATCAGGCGCATGTTCGTCGCCGTCAGCCCGATCTGGTAGCTGTAGTTGTTACCCGCACCCGATGGGTCGACCGTCCCGAAGCGGACGGTCGGGATCTCCCGGTGCATCCACGAGGCCGTGACCGAGGGGATCGGGAAGGTGCCGCGGAGGATGCCGATCCGCGCGCCGTACCCGATCTTGTACGAGAAATTGCCCATCTTGCTCGCACTCGGGTCGACGTTCAGATCCTTCTGGTTGTTCGGGATGGCCACCACGCTGCCCAAGAGGTCAACGGCGAGCAGGCCGTGCGACATACCCCGGTAGAGACCGATGCCGGCATCGATCGTCGGCGCACCCAGCGGGATCGAATCGCCGGGAGGCACGGTGGTGCTGCTGCCATTCGAGTTCAGGTTGGGCGTGGCGGTCTTGAACGCCGTGGCGCGGATCCCGATGAAGAGATGGCCCAGGCCGCCGAGGGGGCGGAACGAACCGACCACCGGATTGCCGCCCGAGATCGCAAGGCCGAGCTGCGGGTGGAAATAGTGGGTGCCGTCGACCGCGATGTTGCAGAGGTTCTTCGCCTGGGCGTACCCGCTCCAGCTCTGGCCAAGGCACTCGGCATTGTCCTGCGCCGATGCGACCGCCGGAGCGGCCAGCATGGCAAGAGAGAGGATCAGACCGTGGACTCGCATCGGTGCTCCTGGTTCAGGGGGTGAATCGTACGGTTCGGGTCCCGCGGCGCACCTCGCCCAGGACCCACGTCTCGACACCAGTCGTCCGGGCGGCCGAACGCGCCGCGTCCACTTCTTTCGCGGGTAACACGGCGATGAGGCCGATCCCGAGGTTGAAGACGTCCCGCATCTCCTCGGTCGATACCTTCCCGCCCTCCTGCAACAATCGGAACAGGGGGGGCAGGACCCAACTGCTGGAGTCTACCACCGCCTCGCACCCTTCGGGGAGTACCCGGACCAAGTTCCCGGGGATCCCCCCCCCTGTGATATGGGCAATTCCGTGGATCTTGGAGATGACGGGCATCACCGCGGCGGCGTAGCTCCGGTGCACCGCCAGGAGTGACTCAGCCACGGTCTGGCCTGTATCTCCAAGCGGGGCATCGACTTGCAGCTTCAGGACGTCGAAGATGACACGCCGGGCGAGGGTATATCCATTGGTGTGAAGCCCGGTCGAGGCGTACCCCAGGAGGACGTCGCCGGGGACGATCCGGTCGCCGTGGAGCGCCTCGTCCTCTTCCACCACGCCGACGATCGTGCCGGCGAGGTCGAAGTGCCCGTGCTGGTAGAGCCCCGGCATCGCCGCGGTCTCACCCCCGGTGAGCGCCATCTGGTGCGCTCGGCAGGCGCGCGCGACGCCCTCGACGATGCTCGCCATCATCGCGGCATCGAGCGAGGCCCCGGCCACATAGTCCTGAAAAGCGATCGGGCGGGCGCCGTGCACCAGGATGTCGTTGACCGAGTGATTGACGAGGCACTCGCCCACCGTGTCGAGCTTCCCCGCCTGCACCGCCACCAGGACCTTGGTGCCGACCCCGTCGGTGCTCATGACCAGCACCGGCTTCTTCAGCCCAGAGGGCACGCGGAGCATCCCGCCGAAGGCGCCCACCTCGCCGACCGACAACGCAGTGCGGGTCGAGGCAACGAGCTTCCCGATGCGGGTCTTGGCGTCATCGGCGGCGGCAAGGTCCACGCCGGCGGCGGCGTACTGGCGATCGGTCACGCGATCGACTCCGGGAGGGTGACGTGCATCAGTCGCTTGATCCCCTGCACACGGCCGTTCACATCCGCCAGCGTGACGCCGTCGAAGCCGCCGATGCCGAACTTCTCCACCGCGAAGCCCCCCATCGCCGAGCCGTAGAGCATCGCGACCCGCAGGTTCTCGTCGGAGAGATCGTTGCTCCGCGCGAGATACCCCATGAACCCGCCCGCGAATGCATCCCCCGCGCC
Organism: Gemmatimonadota bacterium; assembly: GCA_031393795.1. Taxonomy (GTDB): domain Bacteria; phylum Gemmatimonadota; class Gemmatimonadetes; order Gemmatimonadales; family GWC2-71-9; genus CAMLHU01. The sequence goes on along the minus strand of JANMWE010000299.1, from coordinate 3,412 downwards.
GGTCGGATCGAACACCTCCTCCAGCGGGAAGGCGGGGACCCAGAAGGTGCCCTTCGCATCCATCAGGAGCGCGCCGTATTCCCCCTGCTTGATGACGACCCGCTTGGGGCCCTTGCTCAGGATCCAGCGTCCGGCCCGGTGGATATTCCAGTCGCCCGAGAGCTCGCGCGCCTCGGAGTCGTTGACCATCAGGATGTCCACCTCGCGCAGCAGCTGGAGCAGGACGTCCTTCTTGGACTGGATCCAGTAATTCATCGTGTCGCAGACGACCAGCTTGGGCGCGGTGATCTGGCTCAGCACGCCGAGCTGCAGCTCGGGATCGATGTTGCCGAGGAAGAGGAACTCCGCCGAACGGAAGGTGGCGGGGAGCTTCGGCTGGAAATGGGCGAAGACGCCGAGCCGGGTCTCGAGGGTCTCACGGCTCTGGAGGTCGTACGAGTACTTCCCCTTCCAGCGGAAGCTCTCTCCTTCGGCGCGCTCGACGCCGCTCCAATCGATGCCGCGCGGCGCCAGCGCTTCGAGCTGGGCCACGGGATAGTCGCTCCCGATCACGCCCACCACCTTCACCTTCGAGAGCACCGAGGCCGCGACCGAGAAGAAGACGGCCGACCCGCCCAGCGCGTCGGCGGTCCCGCCGAAGGGGGTCTGGATCGAGTCGAGCGCGACGGAACCGACGACGAGGAGCGGCATCTTACATCCGGTCGGGAGCGGAGAGTCCGAGCAACGCGAGGCCATTGGCCAGCACCTGGCGCGCCGCCCGGGCGAGGACGAGGCGGGACCGCTCGACGGCCGGCGGCTCACCGAGGACCCGGCAGTGATGGTACCACCCGTGCACCACCCGGGACAGCTCTTCCAGGTAGCCGGTGACCCGATGCGGCTCGCGGGCCCGCGCGGCGCCCGTGACGATATCGGGGAAGGCAATGAGCTTCTTCAGCAGGTCCTGGTCCTGCGGCGCCGGCAGCCCCTCCAGTGTCGCTTCGGCCGGCTCGGCCGAGTCGACCTCGCGGCCCGCGACGCGGAAGAGGCCGGTGAGGCGCGCGTGCGCCATCTGGACGTAGAAGACCGGGTTCTCGTCGGTCTGGCTCCGCGCCAGGTCGATGTCGAAAGTGAAAGGGCTGTCGCCCCGCCGCATCAGGAAGAAGTAGCGCGCGGCGTCGACCCCGGCCCACTCGACCAGGTCGCGGAGCGTGACGAACTCGCCGCTCCGCTTCGACATCCGCACCTCTTCCCCGCCCCGCACCACCTTCACCAGCTGGACGATCTCGGCCTCGAAGAAATCGGGACCGTAGCCGAGCGCCAGCATCGCGCCGCGCATCCGCGGCACGTAGCCGTGGTGGTCGGCGCCCCAGAGGTCGATCGCCCGGTCGAAGCCCCGCTCGTGCTTGTCGATGTGGTAGGCGATGTCGGGCACGAAATAGGTCAGCGACCCATCGCTCTTCCGGAGGACGCGGTCCTTGTCGTCCCCCCAGTCGGTGGTCCGGATCCAGAGCGCGCCGTCCGCTTCGAAGGTCAGGCCCTTGTCGGCCAGGAGCTTGAGCGTCGCCTCGACCTTGCCGGCATCGCGCACCGCCTGCTCGCTCGACATCACCGCGAACCGCACCCCGAAGGTCGCGAGGTCGGCGTCCTGGTCCTCGCGCATCAACTTGAGCGCGGCGGCACGACAGCGCCCTATCCCCTCGGCCTCGGGGAGGTCGGCCAGCCCCTTCCCTTTGGCGGCGAGGAGCTTCTGCGCCGCCTCCTGCATGTAGAGCCCGTGGTAGCCACCCTCGGGGAGGGTGAACGGTCGGCCGACCGCTTCCTGGACCCGCCCCCAGAGGCTCACGCCCAGCTTGTCGATCTGGACCCCGGCGTCGTTGTTGTAGAACTCGCGCGTCACCGCGTGGCCGGTCCACTCGAGGAGCGCGGCGATCCCGTCGCCGAGGGCCGCGCCCCGACCGTGGCCCACGTGCAGCGGCCCGGTCGGATTGGCGGAGACGAACTCGACATTGACCCTGATCCCCGCGCCGAAGGCGGCGCGCCCGTAGGCCGGACCCTCGGCGATGATCGTCCGCAGATGGTCGGCCAGTGCGTCCTGGGCCAGCCAGAAGTTGATGAACCCGGGGCCGGCGATCTCGGTCTTGGCGATGGCGCCCGCGGGGAGCGCCAGGCGACCGACGATCTCCTCCGCCAGCTCGCGCGGCTTCCGCCGGAGCGGCTTGGCGAGGGCCATCGCCAAGTTGGTGGCCCAGTCGCCATGCCCTTCGTCGCGGGGACGTTCGAGGATGAAGATGGTGTCGGCAGATCCGAGCTCGGTGGCGATGCGCGCGAGCTCCGCGCGGAGCTGATCGCTCACGCCGAGGCCTTCGGCTTGGTGGGCTTCTTGGTCTCGGCCGGCTTGGCCTCGGTCTTCGCGTCGGGCTTCGTGTCGGACTTCGCGACGTTGGACTCGGCGGCGGGCGCAGAAGTCTCGGTCTTTTCCTTCCGGGCGCCCTTTCCGTCCTTGCCGTAGTCGGTGATGTAGAAACCGCTCCCCTTGAAGACGAGCCCCGCCCCGCCGGAGATCTTCCGGGTGGCGGGCTTGCCGCAGGTCGGGCACTTCGTCTTCGGGCGTTCCGAGATCTTCTGGAACGCCTCGAAGGCGTGGCCCGCGGAGCAGATGTATTCGTAGGTCGGCACCGGTCGCACCTCAGCTAAGCCCAACAACGAGTGGAACTTAGCCGAAACGGCGGCTGATTTCAACGCGCCTGCTGCCCCTCCCCCCTCGGGGTGGTCGGGGTCCGGGAGAGAGGCTGCGCACGAAGGTAGAACCGTCCCGAGGAGCGAGCGCGACGAGGGACCTAGCCCGACACGCTAGGTCGCTCGCTTGGTTCGGGACGGCTCCATCATTGGACGCTTGTCGCGCCTCACGCGCCTCTCAACTCCGATACACTCCCCACACCGCCCTGAGCGCGTCGCTGATCTCCCCGAGCGTGACCCGGGCTCGCACGGCATCGATGATCGCGGGCATCAGCGGCTCCGTCCCTGCCGCCGCCTGCTTGAGCGTCTCGAGCGTCTTGAGCGCCTTCCCCCCATCCCGCTTCTTCTTCGCTTCCGCGAGCCGCGCCGCCTGCCGCACGCCCAGCGCGGCATAGTCGGGGGCGGGGATCACCGGCACCGGTGACCCATCGTCGAACTTGTTGAGCCCCACCACCACCTGGGCCCCATTTTCTTGCCGCTGCTGCAGCGCCCAGGCGCTCTCGGCGATCCGCTCCTGGAAGTATCCCTTCTCCACCGCCACCACCGACCCGCCCATCGCGTCCACCTCGGCGATGAGCTTCCGCGCCTCGGCTTCGAGTATATCGGTGAGCTGCTCGACGAAGTAGCTCCCTCCCAACGGATCGACCCCCTTGGTCACCCCGCTCTCGTAGCCGATGACCTGCTGGGTGCGGAGCGC
>JANMWE010000282.1:0-13355 GCA_031393795.1 Gemmatimonadota bacterium | reverse complement strand
CCTCTGCGTCGCGGCGAGCAGCGTCAGGTCATCGTGTGGCTCGGCCGATCCGATGAAAGTACGGACCGCCGCGACGACCCCTCGCACGAGATCGTCGGCCGAGGTGCCGCTGGCGCGGAGCGCCGCCTGCAGCCGCTCGTTGCCGAAGGCCTCGCCGGCGGGATTGCGCGCTTCGACCACCCCGTCGGTGAAGGCGAAGAGGCAGTGGTCGCGATAGAGATGCCCTTCGCCCGCGGTGAAGACCTGCTCCGGGAGGAGTCCGAGCGCCGGGCCCGTGGGCCGGAGCGCGAGGGTGGAGCCATCCGGGGCGACGACCAGCGCGGGCTCGTGACCGGCGTTCACGTAGTCGAAATACCCGGTCGTCGGGTCGAGCGCCGCCAGGAAGACGGTGGCGAACATGTTGGTGCGGCCGTGCAGCCGGGCGATATAGTCGTTGGTGAAGCCCGCGACGCGGGTCAGCAGGTCGGCCGGCGTCGCGGCTTCCAGCGACTGGCGCACGAGGGTGCGACGACCACCGATCATCTGGAGCGCACCCCCCCCGACGGGGTCGGCGGAGGCGCGGATAAGGCTGCGGAAGAGCGCCATGAAGAGCGCGGCCCCGACCCCCTTGTCGCACACGTCGCCGACGACCATCACGATGGTGCCGGAGGGGGCCAGCGTGAAAACATCGTAGAAGTCGCCCGAGACCTCGCGGGCCGGATGCAGCGCCGCCTTGAGCTCCACCCCTCGCGTGACCGGGAGCGATTCGGGAAGGAAGTCCCGCTGGATGCTCCGCGCCACGGCCATCTCGCTCTTGAGGCTCTCAACATCATGCAGGCGCCGGTGGTCGAGCGCGGCGCGGAGCCGGGCGCGCAGCATCGCCGGGCTGAACAGCCGGGGGAGGTGATCGTCGGCGCCCAGCTCGAGCCAGCGCGAGATGGTGTCGATGTCGTCGGCCGCAGCCACCGCGATGACCGGGAGCGGCGCCAGCTCGACGTCCTTCCGGAGCAGCTCCAGGAACCGCTGGCCGTCCGGGTCGGAGAGCGGCGCCTCCAGCAGCACGAGGGCGAAGGGGTCGGCCCGGAGCTTCGCCAGGGCCTCCTCACACCCACCGGCCAAGTCCACGACATGCCCTTCGGTCCGGACCAGAAGTCCCAGACCGTCGCGAGCGGCGCCGACAGGGCCGACGACGAGTACTCGCGCGGGCGCGTCGTCGGACCCGTCCGTGGTCGGGCCCAGCGCCGGCAGCGACGTGGTCATGCGGTGGTGGGAGGACACGGGGCCTTGGACGGAGTGGGGTTCTCGCGGAGGACAGGCGGAAGATACGGGCCGCCGAGGAAAGTGGGCTAGGCCCCGTCGAGCATGTTGAGCTGCCAGAGGTCGCGCGTGGTCGTCGAGAGAAAGGGCTGCAGGGCGAGGAGCCCGGTCTTCCCGATGCTCTTCTCCAGGTAGCGCAGCTCGTCGAAGGTGGCCTTGAGCGCCGGATCGGGCTCGGGATCGAACCCCGCCTCCCGCATCATCAGGATCCCCTTGGCCCGGATGGCAAGCTCCGCCCTGATCCTGAGCAGGCACATCATATCCACCATCACCTCGGCGGAGAACCGGCTCTGGACCGTCTTGAGGTACTTCCCGACCGCGGTCTCCCCCACCTGCCCGGCCAGCACGGCCCGGAGCATCTCCTGGTCGTCATCAAAGCCGGCGCCAAGCCATCCTCGCGTCTCCTTCTCGCTCTGTTGGAACACGGCGATGCAGAGCCAGGGAAAGACCAGGACGATCAGCGCCGTGGCGAGGAGGGGCTGGAGCAGGAAATGGTTGTACAGGGAGTGGAGCACGATGGCGACGCCGAGCCCGGGGAGGATGCGCCAGGACCGCGGGGCGGCGGACCGGTCGTAGAGCGCCTTGGAGACCATCGCCAGGATGGCGGTGCTCCCGCCGTGCATGATCGCAGTGCCGAACCCGCGCACGATCCAGGTCCAGAGCGTCGCGTCGGCCGCCACGCGCAGGTAGTAGAGGTTCTCGAGGAAGGCGAAGCCGGTGCCGATGGCGAATCCGAGGATGGCGGCGTCCACGACGAACCCCACCCGGTCGCGCGACAGGAGGTAGAGGACGCAGGCGGCCTTGAGCGACTCCTCCACGAATGGGGCGACGTACATCGAATACCCGGCCGACTCCAGTCCCAGGAGGGGGTGGAGGCCGCGATTCACGAGATAGCTCACGACGCCGGCGCCGATGCCCGCACCGACCGAGAGCAGCACCGAACGGAGCGCCACGAGCTTGTAGCTGTCGATCAACACCAGCGCCACGAGCAGCAGGAAGACCGGCAGGACGCTGACGGCCACCGAGAGCAGGGTCGTCACATGATCTTGAACGAGAACATCCACTGGGTGTGGAGCGGGACGCCCCGCTCCTGCGCCACGGCGTACCCGAGCGAGAAGGTGGAGTCGAGGTGCGAAAGGGTGACCAGCCGGACGTCGGCCTGCGCACCGGCGCTGGTGAGGGTGCGTCGGAGCGCCGGGTCATCCATGTCGGTGACGAGCCCGGTGGCAACGAGCGACAGCGCCGCCCACCGGAGGTACATCGACGGTGTCCCGACGCGACGGAACCGGAGCGGCGGGGAGGTCCACTCCACCTGGGCGCGCCCGTAGTTGGCCCCGCTGACGGCGTTGATCCCGATGCCCGGGAAGGCCTCGACCTCCCGGAACTGCTGGATCGCCCGGTGGTCCACCTTGTTGTTGCCGAATCCCCCGAAGTAGAACCGGGCGAAGGGATCGGTGCGGTCCCCGGCCAGCGCCGTCCCCGCCGAGGCCCGGAACCAGAGCGACGAGTGGTCGAGCGGGAGGAGGAAGCCTCGGCCCGCCTCGAAGTTGAGGCGGGGGAAGAGCGTGCCGTTCACCTGGTTGCCGCGCAGGGTGAGATCCCAGGTCGTGCCGAGTTCATCGTCGATGGCGCCGAGGGAGCGTCGAAGCGATCCGTAGGCGAGGTTCGCCGAGGACGAGAGGAGCTTGTCGTACGGGGCGGCCACGCCCTGGAAATCCGGCACCGTCTGCAGGCCGCCGTACCCTGCCGCCTGCAGGGTGTAGGTCAGGCTTCGCGGGGCATCCTGCAGGAGGCTGCCGGTGTACTGCACCGCCAGCGAGTAGCCGCGACGACTCACTTTCGTGGGGCCGAAGAGGTCGTAGAAGTCGGCCCGGTTGAACGCCGCCGAGACCTTCCAGTTCCAGTGGCGGAAGACCGCGCGGAGGTGCGGGCGTTCGTAGGTCGAGTCCTGAGTGGGCGACCAGGAGGCGGTCACGTCGAGCGAGGTGGCACCCACCCGATCGGAGAAGTTGAATCGCATCCCGCCCGCCACGGTGGTGCGGCCGGCCACATCCTCGTATCCCTCGACGATGGGATAGGCGTTGTCGAGCTTGAAGTTGTGGGTCCAGCGATAGGGCCCCGTGGCGGTCGTCATCGAGTCGAGGTTGATGCGCGACGACGACGGCGGCATCCAGCCCTGCACCTCGGGGCGCTTCTCGGCGATCTCATTGCCGAGGAAGCGGATGGCGCTCACCCGCTCCGGCACCAGGTTCGGGATCATCGACGGGAGGAATCCCCGGCCGGAGAATTGGAACACGAGCACCGAGTCGGGGCTCACCGGGACCGGCTTGAAGAAGCCGGTCTCGGCGTTGCTGAGCGGCTCCATCTTCTGGTGCTCGAAGTCGTAGCGGAAGATATTGGAGACGCCCGAATAGTACGAGGAACCGAACAGGAACTTCCCGTCGGGGGAGAAGACGAAGTTGGACGGCGACCACTGCCCGAACTCGAACAGGACCGGATGGGTGGTGTCGCCGGCCTGGAGCGCCGCGACGTCCATCCGCACCAGCCGGAGCGACCCGTCGATCTCCCCCTGTGATCCGATGAGGGTGGCTCCATCGGGGGAGATGTCGAGGTCGAAGATATCGCGCCCGTACGGCAGGGTCTGGACCTGCCTCCACTCGGTGTACGGCCAGGGGATCCGGACGATGGTCGAGAACCCGTTGTCGTGCCGGACCCCCCAGAGGGAGCGGTCCGCCGGGTCGAAGACCAGGTCGCCGATACGGGCGTTGGTGAGCAGCCTCCGCGAATGGCCGGTCTTCATGTCCAGCGCGAGGAGGTGCCGCCAATCGGCGTTGTTGGTCGTATAGAACAAGGTCCGGGAGGCGGGATCGAACGCCAGCGAGGTCACCGAGAACCCCGACGCCCCGAGGATCGTGGAGATCTTTCGGGTCCGTCCGGTCGCGACATCGATGGCGGCGAGCGAGGCTTCCTGACCCGGATACCGGATCGCGACGTAGAGCTCGTGGCTCGCGGGGTCGTAGTAGCCGCGGGAGACCGAACCGAGGGCCCGGTCGGTGATCGGACGGACGGGGGTGATCGGGTGTTGACGGATGGAATCGAGGTTGGCGCGCTGCCAGTCCTTCTCCCACGCGATCCAGCGTGACCACTCCTCCTCGAGCGACCGCCCGTACACCTGCCGGAACTGCGACGTGAAGTACGCTTGGCTTTCGGGGGTGCGGTTGAACCAGGCGAGGAGCGAGTCGTTCCCGTAGCGCAGCCCGAGGTAGCTGACGAACCGGGTGCCGTAGAGGTAGGAGTTGACCCCCACCTGGAAGTCGACGGTGGTCCCTTCCGACTCGAGCCCGACGACGTCGTAGATCCGGGCGCTGTCGCGGACGAGGGTGCGGAAGACCATCTCGTCGTACGGCCCGATGGCGCGGCCGAGCCCCCCGTTCATCCAGGTCTCGAGGTACGTGGCGATCCCTTCGAGGTACCAGCGCGGCGTGTACCACCGCGGTGTGGTCAGATACCCGTAGAGCATCGACGGCGGCGCTTCGACGTTCGGCGTGACCTTGCCGAAGAAGACCGAGCGGAAGAAGCGGTCGGACCTGGTGGGTCTGTCCACCGTGAAGATGTGGGCCATCTCGTGGTTCATCGAGGAGCCCATCCGTTCGGGGGCCGGCCCCGACTCATATTCGTGCGCGTACGGCTCGATCCCGAGGGTGATGTGGTTGTCGGGGACCGGTCGGGCGCCGGCGTTGCCGTAGTGCCAGAGGTCGTGCATCAGCACTTCCATCCGGCCGTCGGGATCGTAGTTCCAGAATCGGCGATGGAACTGGAGGGAATTCTCGAAACTCCGCGCCACCTGGGGGACCAGGTACGCCTGGAGCGGCGAGGTGTAGACCAGCCGCATGTCGCCGGTCTCAAGGGTCTGGAACTGGGCGGCGAGCGCGGACGGCGCCCACATCCCCACACAGCAGAGGAGGGCGAGGGTCCGTCCTGGGTGCCGAGCCAGCGCGATGATGGGGGGGGTCACCGGGAGAATGTACGCGACGATCCCGGCCCCCGTAAGAGCGGGCCGGGATCGAAGGCGAGCGGCGAGAGCTCCCGCGACCGCTTACTCGGCGGTGCGCTGCGCCGTGCGGTTCGCCTCGGTCATGAAGGCTTCGGACGCCTGCGCGCTCCGGGAGAGCGAGCGGAACGCTTCGGAGTTCTGCAGCGTCCGGAACGCCTCGGAGGCCATCACCGTCCGGAACGCCTCGGAGGCCATTGCCGTGCGGAAGGATTCGGAGGCCATCGCGGTGCGGAAAGCCTCGGAGGCCATCGCCGTGCGGAACGCTTCGGAGGCCATCACCGTGCGGAAGGACTCAGAGGCCATCGCCGTGCGGAACGCCTCGCTCGCCTGGAGGCTCCGGAACGCCTCGCTGGCCTGCAGGGTGCGGAACGCCTCGCTCGCCTGCAGGGTACGGAACGCTTCGCTTGCCTGCGCGGTGCGGAGCGCCTCGGTGGACTGCGCCGTGCGGAAGGCGCCCTGGGCCTGCGCAGTGCGGAAGGCCTCGTTGGCCATGGCGGTGCGGTAGGCCTCGCTCGCCATCACGGTCCGGTAGGCCTCGTTCGCCATCACGGTCCGGAAGGCCTCGGAGGCCATCGCGGTGCGGAACGCCTCGGAGGCCATCGCGGTGCGGAACGCCTCGCTCGCCATCGCGGAACGGAACGCTTCGTTCGCCATCACGGTCCGGAACGCCTCGCTGGTGACCAGCTTGAGGACCTCGGGGTTCTGGAGCAGCACCGAGATCTCGGGGTTCTGGAGGGTCACCTCGGCCGGGGTGATCGCCCGGCCCTGATACCGGGAGGCCTGCTGGACGCCGCTGATCGGGCCGTCGCCGCCGATGGTGCCGGCGCCATTGCCGATGGGCGGGAAGCCGGTCGCGATGGCCGCGACCACGACCACGGTCGCTATGACCGTGCTTCCGATGATCATCGTCTTCTTGGTCATGATCGCCATCTCCGTGTGCTCAGTGAGGGATTCGAAGGCAGTCTTCAATGTGGACAGGGACCAGCGGACGAACGCGAATGGGCTCGACCAGGCTGGGACTTCTTTCGGCGAGGCGCGGGCCGATTGCGCCACGGCATCCAGGATGCTCTGCTTGAGATGGATCGGGGGCTCGCGCGCTTCCACCTGCTGGAAGAGCCGGCCGACCCGCCGGAGGTCGGCGTCGAGCGCCCGGGCCTCCGGGTCCTCGGCCACCAGCTTCCGGACCGCGGCACTCTCGTCGGGCATGGTGGCGCCGTCGATCTCCCGGTGGATCAGCTCGATCTGGTGCTGCTGGAGCATAATTACCCTCTCGGTTCACGGAGCGCCTCCCGCAATCGGTCGCGCGCCGTGAACAGACGCGACTTGACCGTCTTGACGGGGACCTCGAGCACGTCGGCGATCTCTTCGTAGGTGAAGGACATGAAGTGCTTGAGCACCACCACCGCCCGGTCGTCGGGCCTCAGCTCCAGCAGCGCCTTCCCTACCCGGTCCTGCACCTCGGCCACCTCGTCAGGGGTGGATCCCGCCGCTAGGAGGCCCGGCCGATCTTCCAGGGCCACCGTCGGCTTCCGTCGCTTGAGCACGTTCAGCGACTCGTTCACCGTCATCCGGTAGACCCAGCTGAAGAAGCGATACTTCGGGTCGTAGCTCCGGAGCTGCAGCAGCGCGTTGAGGAAGACCGTCTGGGTGACGTCCTCGGCGTCCTGGGCGTCGTGCAGCATCCGCAGGGCGACGTTGAACAGGGGCTTCTGGTAGCGGTCGATAAGGCCGCTGGCCGCATCCCGCTGCCCTGCCAGGTACCCCCGGACGAAGGCGCGGTCCTGTTCATCTGTTGTCGAGGTGGTCTCTTCCAATTACAACCCAGAGGGCCAAAGGTTGGAAAGGTGGTCCGAGCGGCTCCCGCGGGGCGCGCGGGGGGGGGGTCCCCGGGGGATAAGTTGCACCCTGACGGGCCCCCTGACAAATCGGGGTGGCGGGCAGGCGGAGCCGAGGAGCGGCGCCGAGGGGCGGCGGCGGGCGGCGGCCGAGGGCTTCAGTCGTCCCCGCGCTGGCTGGCTCCGGAAGGGTGATATTGAAGGATCACGGGTGTCCTCAATCGGCCTCGGGAAGGTGAAATGAGCCCTGGCTTCCAGATGACGATCGGCGTCGATCCGGGTGAGGTGGCCCGGGTGGGAGCGGCGTTCGGGGAGTTCGCGGAGCGGGAGGCGCTGCCCGCCCCGGTGCGGCGGAGCCTGCAGATCGCGCTCGACGAGTTCCTGTACAACACCATCAATCATGGATTCGCGGGACGGACGAGCGGCGAGGTGACCGTCGAGGCGGCAGCGGGCCGAGGCCGGGTCAGCGTGACCCTCACCGACGACGGCGCGGCGTTCGATCCTCTGGCCGCGGCCACTCCCGACACCGCGCTCTCGGTGGAGGAGCGGGCGATCGGCGGGCTCGGGATCCACCTGGTGCGGAAAATGATGGACGAGGTCAGCTACCACCGACGGGACGGGCGCAACGTGGTGGTGCTGGTGAAGCTCCTGGCGGAGGGCATGGAGGCCGGTCAACGAGGAGGGAACCATATGGACGTGAGTACGCGCACCGAGCAGGACGTCACCATCATCGCCTTCGCGGGGAACCTCGACAGCAACACCTCGCCGGTGGCGCAACAGACGCTCGACGGGATACTGGCGGGGGGCGCGCAGAAGCTGGTCGTCGACTTCTCGGCGCTCGACTACATCAGCAGTGCGGGCCTGCGGGTCCTGCTCGGCGCGGCCAAGAAGCTGCACGGGTCGGGGGGCGCGCTCAGGCTGTTCGGGCTGAACGAGACGGTGCGGGAGGTGTTCGAGATCTCCGGGTTCTCCAAGATCCTCGTGGTGCGCGGGTCGGAGGCGGAGGCGCGGGCGGGGCTGTAGCATCCGCGCGCATCGCACGATAGGGCTACGCTTCACGAGGTATTGTGGTGTTCGGCGAACTGAACGTCTATTCGCTCAGTCACGAACACTCACGCATACCACGAGGATGGCTCCGATGGCCAAGAAGAGCAGAGGTGGGCGAATGACCGCCGCGAAGAAGCGCGCCGCCAAGGCACCGGGTGGCAAGGGGCCGGTCAAGACGCGCAAGGCCGGGAAGAAGATCATGAAGACCTGACGTCCGTTCAGGGCCTCAGCGCGTGCGCAGCCATTGGGCAGCGCCGAGGCCCGCTCGGCCGGCAGTTCATCGGTACCCGCGGGCCGGCCCGACGGTCGGCGCGAGATCCACACCCGGCCCTATGGGCACAGGGTCTCGGAAGGAGTGCGACCAGTATTCATCTGAAGGTTTCATGCCGCGACGACGAGCGCGGAACAAGGTCACCGCAAACGCATACGCCCCAATCGCCGTTCACGTGTCCGAATCCAGGTCCCGCTTTCGATGCTCCGAAGTGAATGTCAGCGGGGCAATGTGGTCTCGAGAGCCCGCTGGGCCTGGATCCGGTCATTGTCACGGCCGTCCGCGATTGCGGCGAGCGCTAGTCCAACAGTCCCGGCCGCGGCGGGAATCGACACCACCAGGCCGACAAGGAACAGGGCGAGGTTACTCATGCCGATCGCCGATCATGAGAAGTGCCACTGCCCCGAAGGTGAGAATGGAGGGGACCCACAGACCGACAAAGAGGCCTTGCTCGTGGCTACCTGTGAACCACAGCGTGACAGACAAGACGAACGACAGAAAGGCAGCGCCGAGAATAGCGAGTGCGGCGCGGAGACGGAGCTTGCTTCGCTGCATGTTCGGAACTCCTGAAAGAGTCTGGCCATACCAGGCACCTAACCGGTCCGTAACCGATAGTTGATCAGCACGATGAGCATCGAGAGCGCCAACAACGTCAGGGAAGGCAGCATCTTGACGATCGGGCTCTTGCCCCGCAGGTGTGTGGCGAAAGCGGCGACCATGAGCAGGCTGAGGCCGATCCCGCCCCCGATCGCAAACTGCCCGCGGTCGATGCCGATCAGCAGCATCAATGCGAGGGTCAACTTGGCTATTCCCACGGAATCCCGCAACCAGTCAGGCAGCTTCCACTGTTGAAATTCCACGACGATGTGGGGATAGCGGACCACCCATACGAAGAAGATCGATGCGGCCACCAGGGCCTGCAGCGGGATCGCGAGATCCTGTAGACCAGGCACTCTTGCCTCCGCCGATGACGGCAGTGAAGGAAGGGAACAGCACGGTCAGTGTTGATCGCAAACACACTACGCGGAGCGCGATGGGGCACCGCGCCGCAGAAGCGGCCCCGTGCGGGTGAGGAAGCGGATGCCGTAGTTATGGATCCCGTCGGACGGATGGATCGGGAACAGCGCCGCAAGGCCGGCGATCGCTCCCAGGAGCAGTAGCAGTGTCGGCTAGGCCAAGAGCGTCCCGAGCCCTGTCATCGCCGCGCAAAGGCCGAAGGCAAGTCGCAGCAAGGGGGCGACCGGCGCAAGCGCGGTGTCCTCAACGCCCTCGAAGCCCTGGATGTCGAGGCGGATGCGTGTCATTGCCGTCAGGGGAGAACGCATGGATCCACCTCCGGCCTGTGACCGTGGCCCCGCGCCCATTTCGCCCCTGCCTTCAGGATCACGACGTCAAGCCCTCGTCGCGATGAGCGAGACGCTCTTCACTCCGTACTGGCGCGCCGCCCCTTGGGCATTTTTCGAAATGAACTGGTACTGCGGGTTGTCCCGCAGGTGGCTCACGCGCAACCCAGCTGCCTCGATCGCGGACGTGTACGAGTCGACCTGCATCGCTCCCCCGATGCAGGCCGCCCAGAGCGTTGCGTCGCAGGTGATGCCGTCAGGCAGCTGTGATTCGGTGACGATGTCGGCGAGGGCCAAGCGCCCTCCCGGCCTGAGCAGGCGCGCGGCCTCCAGGAAGACCGTCCGCTTGTCCGGCGCGAGGTTGATCACGCCGTTGCTGATGACCACGTCACACGACGCGTCGGCCAGGCCGGTCGCGTCGATGTAGCCCTTGCGGTAGGTCACGTTGGCGAAGCCCCCCGCGGCGCGCAGGCGTTCCGCCTTGGCGAGCTGCTCGTCGGTCATGTCGATGCCGATCACGCTCCCGGTCTGGCCGACCTTGCCGGCGGCGATGAAGCTGTCCGTTCCTGACCCGCTGCCGAGATCGACCACCGTCTCGCCTGGCGTCAGGTGGGCGAGGTCGAAGTAGTGGCCCACGCCCGCGAACGAGTCGATGGAGTCGCTCGGGATGGCATCGAGATCGGCGGGCGCATAGCCGAGCCGCTCCGCGAGTGCGCGTCCCATCTCGAAGTGGAAGCGGCCGTGCGGAGCGAGGGCGACGTCGCGATACATCGCCTTGACCTTCTGCTCCAGCGCGTCGGCGTCAACGCGCGCCGTGGGTGCAGCGGGAGTGCTCATGGCGGAGGCCTCCAGTGCCTGGGTGTCGTGGCGGACGGATGCGGTCTGCACGAGCCGGAACGCGGTCGCATCCGCCGTGGTTCCCGCCAATGGTGCCTCCGCCCACTTCCCGACGGGCGACGATGGAACAGTGGGCCCCATACCGGCATCAGGGGGTCGGACGGCGCTCACCTGCGGGTCATCGAGCTCCGCGCCAGGATGGTCCCGACCAGGAGGAGCCCCGCATCCGCATAGATCAATCCGAGGTGCCCCATGGTGGCGAATCCGTAGACATAGTGAAGTGGGAGGGCGATGCCCACGCCGATCACCGGGGCCAGGAACGCGGTCCACAATGCCCACGCCTGCCCCGTGCGGATCCCCTGCCAGGCCAGGGCGATGACCGCGATCCCGAGGGCGATGATGAAGCCCGCCACGGCCACCTGCAAATGGCTGATATAGTGGTAGAGGTTGGGACTGAAAGCCTGGATCTCTTCCGGGGTTCCGCCGATCATCGCGGGGGTGAGTCCCAGCTCGATGAATCCGTTGAAATTGCGGGTGAGGAACATCAGGCCGTATCCCACCAAGCCTACCCCGGCCAGCGCGACCAGCTTGGCACCGAGATCAGCGGGACGGGAGACTGGCGCAGATGTCGAGGGAGAAGACATGTGAGGCGCTCCTGAGAGGGAGTGACGCGTGCGATGGCGTTGACGGGAGGGACGAACAGCACACCCTGCGTTCGCCAGTATGCAGCGCGGGACCACGGGAGGCAAGCGCCGCCGGCCCACGCCCGCGCATCACCGGCGTGGCGTGGCGCGGCGAACTGTCCGCCAGAGTGAGCCAAGTGCTCGCCGGACGCACGGCCAGGGCCCCGCCACGTCTGGTGCATGCGCTTGTTCGGCGGCTGTCAGGGGGTGCCGGCACGACTGACCATGGAATCCAACAAGTGCTTGTAGACCGCGAGCGGGGGGAGGCCCAAGGCCGCGCGCCGGGCATCCACGCCGGCCGAATCGGCGATCGGGTCCACGATGGCCTCGCGGCCCTTCAACGTCGTTTGGGTCCCGTAAATCTGCGGTCGCCCCTGCGCCTTTGCGACCCGATCGGTCAGCAGGGCCAGACTTTGCCCTGGAATATCCCCACTGCGGTGGGCGGCGGCGAGCTGGGGCAACATGGCGGCTTGGAAGGCGGGGTCCCGGTCCGCATGCTGAACGAGCAAGAACACCGCCTCAATGCCCTCCGAATCGAGGGCCGGGCGCGTGGGCCAACCGTAGGCGAGGAGGAGCGGCTTGAGCCACGCAAGATTCGCCGAATCCACACTCTGCATGGAGGTCGCCAGTGCCGCCGTAGGGTGACCAAGTGCGTTGATCTGGGCCAAGAATGAATCGCGTACGGCTTGGTCGCGGTCAAGCCGGGCCATCAGTTCAGGACGGAGATGGGAGTTCCAGTCCACGGGTGTGGCGGCGGGCTGTGGCCGACACGCGACCGTGAGCACCAGGGAGAGGAGCAGCCGACGGCGGAAGAGGGTCATGAGTGAAACTCCATGTGGTGGTAATAGCCGCCTGACGGTTGGCTCTTTAGCTACGGGCCGCGCCCGCGGCACATTGCAGCGGACATAGTCCAATGTATGGCGCGCGGACCGCCAGCTTCGAGCGCCTGTTGAGCGTCCGGCGCTTTGGTACGCCTGCAGGCGCCTAGCTCGCACGGAACACGTCGGTGCTGAGGTAGCGCAGTCCCGAATCCACCAGGATGGTCGCCACCGTTGCACCGGGACCGAGACGTCGGCCAAGCCGAATGGCGGCCACGACGTTCGCTCCCGAGGACGCACCGGCGAACAGGCCTTCTTCACGAGCGAGTCGGCGCGTCATGGCCTTGGCGTCCTCGGTCGTAACGGTCATGATCTCGTCGACTTCATCGGGTTCCCAGAGCGGCGGGACAAAGCCGATGCCAATGCCCTCGATCTTGTGTGATCCGCTCGGCTGTCCGGACAGGACCGCCGATTCCGCCGGCTCCACCGCGGCGACGTACAATACGGGCTTGTGCGCACGCAAGCCGCGCGCGATGCCGTGGATCGAGTGGGCGGTACTGACAGCGTGCACGAAGGCGTCAACTTGGCCGCTGGTCTGATTCCAGATCTCCTCCCCCATCGCGAGATAGCCGGTGATGGCGTCACGGTTGTTCAGTTGATCGCACCACCAGTAGTTCAGCTTCGCGCTGAGCTCGTGCGCCCTCGCGATCATGGCCTTGATGAGCGCTTCAGTGATGCGCCCATTGTCGCTTGGCACATCTTCGATTATTGCCCCGAAGGCTTGCATGGTCCGTCGTTTCTCGCCGCTGAAGGCATCGGAGAACACGATGTGAAGGCCATACCCCTTGGCCGCGCAGACCAGCGCCAGGGAAACGCCCGTTGTGCCCGCGGTGTACTCCAGCACGGTCCCACCCGGCCGTAGCCGGCCGTCGCGTTCGGCCGCTTCGATCGCTGCACGGGCCATCCGGTCCTTCATACTCCCCGTCGGATTCCCCCACTCCAACTTGACCACGATTCGAGCGCAGCCAGGCGGAACGACCTTGCGCAGTACCGCGATCGGCGTGTTGCCGATGGCGTCCAATACCGACCCTGACATGGCAGCTCCATTCCGGACGCATCCCAGAGCGCCCTTGCGACAGTGCGAGAGGCCTGACGGTGGGCGCTTTAGCTG
>JANMWE010000298.1:0-34360 GCA_031393795.1 Gemmatimonadota bacterium | reverse complement strand
CCGAACTAGCCCAGCGCGTAAACCGTCCCGAGCAAGGCGTGGGACCTGGCTTGACGAGCCAGGTCCCTCGCTCTGCTCGGGACGGTTCCGCATTGATACGGGTCGGCTAACATCCGGGAACCGCCCAGCGTCTATAGGATGTGGCAGGGTGCGCGATCCGAGGGCTGGCGCGTCCCCCGTTGGTAGTAGCTCTATAGGATCTGGTGTGTCGAAATGACTCGCAGACTGTGGCGTGAGGTATGCGTAGATAAGGTGAAGTCCTGCTTGATCTTGCACATGCTTTCATGCCCTGCATAAGCTAACCCGTTGAATTTCCGGGGTTTAGACGTTATATTGCGCGACTGTTTTCCAAACGGGCCCTCCGGCGAACCCACGCCGTGATGTCCACTGGGAACGCGGTGAAGGAGGAATCGTGGCAACTAAGACCCGCACCAAGCGGCGCGCCCTTCGTCCGGCGCAGATCGCGAAGGCGGTCGACGAGGGCCGGGAGTCCCTGGACCTCTATCTCGACGAGATCAGCCGAGTCGCGCTCCTGACGCGCGACGAGGAGCTTGAGCTCGCCCGCAAGGCGTTCCGGGGTGACGTGAAGGCGCAGGAGCGCCTCGCCCGTCACAACGTGCGCTTCGTGGTCTCCGTGGCGAAGAAGTTCCAGAACCGCGGCGTCCCGCTCGTCGACCTGATCGGCGAAGGGAATCTCGGCCTGATGACGGCGGCCCGGAAGTTCGATCCGGATCGCGGCGTCAAGTTCATCTCGTACGCGGTGTGGTGGATCCGCCAGGCGGTGCAGGCGGCGATCGCCCGCCACGGCCGGCCGGTCCGGGTGCCCCTCAACCGCACGGCCGACCTTTCGCGTCTGGGCCGGACCACGACGCTCCTCAAGGAGCGGCTGAGCCGGATGCCGACCACCGAAGAGCTCGCCCGCGCCACCGGCCTCACGGTCGAGGCGGTGCGGAGTCTCTCGGCGCTCAACACCGAGGCGGTCCGCCTCGACCAGCCCACCCGCGAGGGTGAGGGGGGCGAGCGGATCGAGCGGTTCGTGGCCGACCAGGAAGCGACCGACTCCTCGGCGCTGGCCAACAGCCAGACCGACGGGATCGAGTCGGCACTCTCGACGTTGCCGCCGCGCGACGCCAAGGTCCTCCGGCTCTATTTCGGGCTGGACGACGGCCAGGCACGGACCCTCGAGGAGATCGGCAAAATGATGGGCGTGACCCGCGAGCGGATCCGTCAGCTCCGCGACCGCGCCCTGACCCGGCTGCGCGAAGGGGAGATCGGGGATCGGCTCCGCGACCTCGTGGCGTAAGAGGGAACGGCAACCGCGTGAGAGGTGAGAGGGGCTTCCGCAGACGGAGGCCCCTTTTGCGTCGGGGTCATCCCGAGCGGAACGAAGGATCTGCTGTTCGATACTCGGTCCGACCGCTCCTTGCGCTTCCTACTCCTAGGGATGAATGTGAGGCATGCGAATTCAGACTCTGGGCGCCATGCTGGTCCTCGTTTGGGCGCCCAACCTTGCCGCCCAGATTTGGCCCGGACGATCCGTTCGTCGCGCGGGAGCTGGGATCGAGGTGCTCGATAGCTCGGCGGCCCTACCCCGGCGCGTCTTCGAAGATACCGGCGCGACCGTTCTGATGGATCCCTCGGTGGGACCAGGAGGGAAGTGGGTGGCTCTCGTGCGCCACATTAGGATACCGACTCACGACGAGAACGGCTCCGACCGTCGGAAGACGACGGTCATGGTCGTTGACGCGCTCACCGGTCGAAGGCAGTTGGAAGTACCTGGCGGGCTTTACTTTTTCTGGTGTGGTACTGATTGTATCGCGGTGCTCTACGGGTACTACAGCGAGGGCTTCGAAGGCGGTCCTTCCAGCGACTCTCTTGACGTGTTCCGCCCCTCGAATGGGCTCAGGTCCCAGTCGTACAAAGCCTCCTCGGGCCAATTCGTCGACCCCCATTGGTTCCCCAAGGATTCTTCGATCCTGAGCGGCGGCTGGAGCGGTTCAGGGCGGGAGTTTCGGCGGACGTTTCTGCGTCTGGATCTCAGGACCGGCGAGATCGATGCGACAGAACCACTCAGAGGGGAGATCTCAGGATCGGGTCGGTTCGCCATCGAACGTGACTACGGGGAGCCGGCGAGGGTCGTGCGCAATAGTGAGTCGGTCTCTCCCCCGCTGGAGGGCCGGTGGCAGGTGGAAGAATGGCTGGGCCGGACAGACAAGGCCCTATTGCTCTCCATTCCTCCGCGGCGACCCTCTCCGCCTGGCACCCCGAATCGTGTTCGCCCGTCGCCCCCTCGCGATCCTACTGCCCCGCCAACGGAGCGAACGTACCGGGTCTGGGATGTGGCGGGTGGTACGGTGTCAGGAGAATGGATGGCCGCGGAGACCCCGTGGCGTGGTCCTGCGCCGAACGGATGTCGCCTTTTCTTGAAGGATGGCAGGCTGACCGCTGCTCCAGGTTGCCACTGAGGTAGATCCCTCGCTCTGCTCGGGATGACAGCAAAACAGAAGGGGCTTCCAACGCCGGGAGCCCCTTCTGTCATTCTGTCGTCCTGTCTACCTGTCCAGCTATTTCGCCGCGAACTGCCGCAGCAGACCGCCCGAGGACGGGTGGTCCTACCGCGCGTCCTTCGCAGCAAAGCTGCGGAGGACGCGCTGCAGGATCCCGCCGTGCTGGAGGTACTCGAGCTCCACGGCGCTGTTGAGCCGCACTACCGCCTGGAAGTTGGTCACCTTGCCGTCCTCCGCCAGGGCCACGACGCTCACGCGGCCACCGGGAGTGAGTCCCTTGGCGATACCGGAGATGGAGATGGTCTCGCGGCCGGTGAGGCCGAGTGAGTCGCGCGTCTGTCCCGGCTCATAGGCCAGCGGAAGGACGCCCATCCCCACGAGGTTGCTCCGGTGGATGCGCTCGTAGCTCTCGGCGATGACCGCCTTTACGCCGAGGAGGACGGTGCCCTTCGCGGCCCAGTCACGGGAGGAGCCAGTGCCGTACTCCTTGCCGGTCAGGATCACGAGTGGTGTCTTCTCGGCGATGTAGCGCATCGCCGCGTCGTAGATCGAGATCACCTCGCCGGTGGGGAAGTGCAGCGTCCAGTTCCCCTCCTTGTCGGGCGTGAGGGCGTTCTTGATCCGCACGTTGCCGAAGGTGCCGCGCATCATCACCTGATGGTTGCCGCGCCGCGCGCCGAAGGTGTTCCAGTCGGGCTGCTCGACGCCATTCTCCTTGAGGTACTTGGCGGCGGGGCCGTTCTTGGGAATGGCGCCGGCGGGGGAGATGTGGTCGGTGGTGACCGAATCGCCCAGGACCGCGAGGACGCGGGCGCCGGTGATGTCGCTCAGCGTGCCCGGCTTGGGGGAAAGCCCCTGGAAGAAAGGGGGCTCCTGGATGTAGGTGCTGTCGCTGTCCCAGGCATAGCGGCTGCCGGTGGGGACCTCGAGGTGTTTCCAGGCGTCGTCGCCGTCGAAGACGGTGCTGTACTCCCGCTTGAAGGTCTCCGGCTTGAGCGCCTTGGCCATCGTGTCGGCGATCTCCTCCTGCGAGGGCCAGATGTCCCGGAGAAAGATCTTCTCGCCCTTGGCGTTGATCCCCAGCGGCTCACTGTCGAGATCCACGTCGGCCCGGCCGATCAGGGCGAAGGCCACGACCAGCATCGGTGAGGCGAGGTAGTTGGCGCGCACCGAGGGGTGGACCCGCGCCTCGAAGTTGCGGTTGCCCGAGAGCACCGCGACCGCGACGAGGGAGTGTTCGTCGATCGCCTTCTGGACCGGCTCAGGGAGGGGGCCGCTGTTCCCGATGCAGGTGGTGCACCCGTAGCCGACCGTGTTGAATCCGAGCTGGTCGAGATACTTGCTGAGGCCGGCGTCGTTCAGGTAGTCGGTGACCACGCGCGAGCCTGGGGCCATGGAGGTCTTCACCCAGGGGCGGCTCATCAGCCCCTTCTCCACCGCCTTCCTGGCGAGGAGGCCGGCGCCCACCATCACCGACGGATTCGAGGTGTTGGTACAGCTGGTGATGGCGGCGATCACCACCGAACCATCGTTCAACTCGCAATCGGCGTCCTTGAGCTTGAACTTGGCCGGCGCCTGCACGGTGGCGAGCGTCGACTTGTCGGTGTGGCTCCCCTCGTCCATCCAGCGGGAATAGGCCGCCTGTGCCATCTCCTGACGCTCGGCAGGGACGGTAGGCTGCATCAGCCCCGGGAGGCTCACGGCGAAGTTCTTCTTCATTTCCGTGAGCGGCACCAGGTCCTGCGGGCGCTTGGGTCCGGCGAGCGCAGGCTGGATCGAGGCGAGGTCGAGCGCCAGGGTGTCGGTGAATTCGGGGTCGGGGATGTCGTCGGTGCGGAAGAGTCCCTGCTCCTTGCAGTACTTCTCGACGCGTGCCACCGCCTCCTTGTCACGTCCCGTGCGTTCCATATACCGAAGCGTCTCGGCGTCGACCGGGAAGAACCCGATCGTGGCGCCGTACTCGGGGGCCATGTTGGCGATGGTCGCGCGGTCGGCGAGGCCGAGGGCCGAGATGCCGGGACCATAGAACTCGACGAATTTGTCCACCACGCCCTTCTTGCGAAGCATCTGCGTGACGCGGAGCACGAGGTCGGTAGCGGTGGTGCCGACCGGGAGCTTGCCGGTGAGCCTCACGCCGATGACGTCGGGGACCAGCATGAAATAGGGCTGACCCAGCATCACTGCCTCGGCCTCGATGCCGCCGACCCCCCAGCCGACCACGCCGAGTCCGTTGATCATCGTCGTGTGCGAGTCGGTGCCGACGACCGTGTCGGGGTAGAGGGTCGGCTCGCCGTGCTGCTCGCGGAGCTGGATGGCGGGGGAGAGGTACTCGAGGTTCACCTGGTGGACGATGCCCATCCCGGGCGGGACCGCGCGGAAGTTCCGGAACGCCTTCTGGGCCCACTTGAGGAGCTGGTAGCGCTCCTTGTTGCGCTCGAACTCGAGGAGGACGTTGAGGCGGGCCGAGTCCATCGTGCCGTAATGGTCCACCTGCACCGAGTGGTCGATCACCAGGTCGCAGGGGACGATCGGGTTGATCCGGTCGGGGTCGCCTCCCATGCGGGCCGTCGCGTCGCGCATCGCGGCGAGGTCGACGACGCAGGGAACGCCGGTGAAGTCCTGCAGCACGACGCGGGCCGGCATGAAGGGGAATTCGGTGCGCTCCCCCTTGGCCTCCCAGTGACCGAGGAGCTTGACGTGCTCTTCCGTGACGACGCCGTGACCCACGAAGCGGAGCGCGTTCTCGAGCAGGACCCGGATGGAGAAGGGGAGGCGATCGAGCTTGGCCGCGCCCTTTTTCTCGAGTTCGCGGAGCCGGTAGATGGTCGCGGGTTTGCCGCCAAGGTCGAGGGTGCCGCGGGCGCCGAAGGGGTCTGGCTTGATGGTCATTGTTGTCAGGTGCGAAGTGCGAGGTCCGAAGTCCGGGGGCTTCCGAGTCCATTAATATATGGGGATGACGACTGCTCCGCCGACCGCGATCAAGCGCCGCGATGAGGGGATCGAGATCACCTGGGGCGTGGGTGTCGCGCCGGTGTTGGTGCCGGCGCGTGCGCTTCGGCTCGCCTGTCCGTGCGCGGAGTGCGTGGAGGAGATGACTGGGCAACCGCTCCTCGAGCCCTCGCGGGTCGCGGCGGACATACGTCCGGTCCATCTCGATCTGGTGGGGAGTTACGCGTTGCGGGTGCGGTGGAGCGATGGGCATGCGACGGGGCTGTTCACGTGGGCGAAGCTGCTTGAGGTCGCTGGGGCGCTGGGGCGCTGAGGCGGTGGGGGGTGCGGATGGATACTCGATCAGCGCCGACACGCCACAGCGCTTGTGAATCATTTCACGAACTCGGGAACACCCTCCCTGCGAAAGGCGTAGGTTAGGAGTACCCCCAATCGCAGAGGCCGTGTGGTCCACCATCGGCACAACCTCGCGCGCGAAGGCGCGGTCACCGGGCTCATCGGCGCCCTCGTGGTCGCCGCGTGGTTCTTCGTCATCGACCTGGCGCAGGGACATCCGCTGGCGACCCCCAGCGTGCTCGGCCAGGTCTTCGTCTTCGGGACGGCCTCGCCGTCGGTCAACGTGATCGATGTCTGGGCCGTCGTGGCGTATACGATCATCCACCTCCTGGTCTTCACCATCATCGGGATGACGCTCACGGCGCTCTTCCACGCCTCGATGGTGAGTCCCCTCGCGCGCCCCGCCTTGATGATGAGCTTCATCGTCTTCGAGTTCTTCTTCTTCGGGGTGACCCTCCTCTACAATGCGCGCACCGGCGCCCTCTTCCCGGCCTGGTCGGTGCTCCTGGCCAACGGGCTGAGCGCGCTCGCGATGGGGGGATGGCTCTGGCGCCACCACCCGTCGATCCGGCGGTCGATACAGAAGACGCCACTCGGTGCGGGGAATGCCTGAGGGGAGTCGACAGAGGAGCCGAGCAAGGAGACGTAATAGGAGACAAGAAAGGAGTCGGGAACCGCGGACCGTTCTCGACTCCTTCTTCGTCTCATTCCCGACTCCCAGTTCGGCTCGTCACTTGGCCATACTTCACCTGTGAACCAATCGCAGTATCTTGCAGGCCGACCTCCAGCGGAGTCCACGATGGTCCGCCGTTCACTGCCGCTCCTCCTTGCCCTCCCGCTCCTCGCTGCTCCCCTCGCCGCCCAGCTGGGCGGAGTGCTCGAGCCGCCCACCACCGGCGGTCTTCCGGTGTTGTTGCAGGAGCTCCGGATGCTGGGGCACCACAAGCGGGTGCTGATGATCGGGGCCCACCCCGATGATGAGGACACGCAGTTCCTCGTCCTGCTCACCCGGCGCGAGGGGGCGGAAGCGGCGTACCTGTCGCTGACCCGCGGCGAAGGAGGCCAGAACCTCATCGGCACCGAATTGGGCCCGGCCCTCGGCATCCTCCGCACGGAAGAGCTGCTGGCGGCGCGTCGCGTGGACGGGGCCCAGCAATTCTTCTCCCGCGCGTATGACTTCGGGTTCAGCAAGACGCTGGACGACACATGGGCACACTGGCCGAAGGATTCGGTGCTCAAGGACGTTGTCCGGATCGTGCGACGGTTCCGGCCGCAGATCATCGTGAGCGTCTTCAGCGGAACGCCGATCGACGGGCACGGCCAACATCAGGCGGCAGGGTGGGCGGCGCAGGAGGCATTTCGCGCGGCCGCGGACCCGGCCCGCTTTCCGGAGCTGGCGACCGAGGAGGGGCTGCAGCCCTGGGCGCCGACCAAGTTGTACCTCGAGGCGTGGTTCAATCCCGCGGCCGCGACGCTGACGGTGGATGGTGGTGAGATCGAGAAGCTGAGCGGCAAGACCTATCACCAGCTCGCCATGGCGGGGCGGAGCCTCCACCGCTCGCAGGACATGGGGCAGCTCCAGGATTTCGGGTCGAGCCCGTCGCGGCTGACGTTCAAGGCGGTCCGGGGGGGCACGGCGGATCCGGGCGATGGCTGGGGGGCGTTCTGGTCGGGGGTCGATACCGCGCTCGCGGCGTCACCGGCGCATTTCCAGGCGCTGGCGGATGCACGCGCTGCGGCGGGCAGGGATCCGGTCTTGGTGGATGAGGCTTTGCGGCGCGCGCAGGACGCATTGGCGGGGAGCGCCTCGACGGCCGACCCGGCCTGGGCCGACTACCTCGACCACCTCGCGACCGCCCGTGCCGTCGCGTCATGGGTGCTCGTCGATGTCATCGCCGAGCACGCGCGGGCGACCGCGGGAAGCACGCTCGGGGTGGACCTGGTCGCAAGGAACGCCGGCGCCCGCATGACCGACCAGCTGTCGGGACGGATCGACCTGCGCGGGCGTCCCCTCTTCTGGACCGCGGCCGACGGGAGTCTTGCCCCGGGCCAGACCATGCAGCAGCATCAGCAGGTGCGGATCCCCGCTGACTGGACGCCGACGACACCATACTATCTGCGGCACCCGCGCCGGGGGGATCTCTACAACTGGGATGTCGACCCGTCGCTCCGCGGACTCCCGGTCGACCCCCCCGAGATCTGGGCGGGATTGGTGCAGCCTGCCCGCGACCCCGCGCATCTGGGCACCTTGCTCGAGTTCGGACGGGTGGCGAGCGAGCGGATCCGCGACCAGGCGTATGGCGAGATCCGCCACCCAGTCGTGATCGTGCCGCGCGTCAGCGTGAAGATCACCCCCGAGGTCGCGGTGATCCGCAACTCGGCGCAGGGCGAAGCGCGCACCGTCGCGATCGATGTCACGCTCGAGCACGGCGCGGCCGATACCACCGCGGGCACCGTCCAGCTCGACCTCCCCGCCGGGTGGCCCCGGCCGACACCGGCGCCCTTCCGCCTCATCGGCGAGGGGAACAGCGTTCACGTCCCGTTCCGCGTGACCATCCCCCCCAACGCCCCGGTCGGTCAGGTCGAGCTCCGCGCCACCGCGGTCGATGAGGCCGGCCGCCGCTATGATGTCGGAGCGTTCGCGGTGGAGTACTCCCACATCCGCGCTCGGCAGTACACACGGCCCGCGACGGCGCGGATCGAAGTGGTGGAACTCAACTCCCCACAGGTGCGACTCGTCGGCTACGTGCGCGGCGCCGCCGACCGGATCCCCGAAGCGCTGCTCGCCGCCGGGCTCAACGTGACGGTGCTCGATTCCGCCGCGCTCACGACCGGCGACCTCAGGCGGTACGATGCCATCGTTGTCGGGCCGCGGGCCTATGAAGTGGACAGCGCCCTGGTCCGCAACAACGACCGTCTTCTTGAGTACGCCAGGAATGGCGGACGGCTGATCGTGCAGTACCAGCAGGGGGTGTTCATCCAGGGGGAGTTCGCCCCCTTCCCGGTGACGCAGGGCTCCCCCGCGGACCGTGTCACCGACGAGCACTCTCCGGTCGTGATGCTCGGCGCGCGGGCCGACCGCTCGTCACTCGCCCCCGAATTCCGGACCCCCAATGCGATCGGGCCCGAGGACTGGGACGGCTGGATCCAGGACCGCGCGCTCTACTGCCTGCGGAGCTGGGACAGTCGCTATGCCAGCCTCCTGGCGCTGAACGACCCCGGCGAGCAGCCGATAGGCGGGTGCATGCTCGAGGCGCCGCTCGGTCGGGGGACCTACCTCTACACCGGGTTGGCCTTCTTCCGTGAACTTCCAGCGGGAGTACCGGGGGCGTATCGGCTCTTCTTCAACTTGTTGGGTGGCCGGGTAACTCCGTGATGGTCGCTGAAGCGAGGAACCGTCCCGAGGGGCCGAATCCCCAGAGGGACCTGGCCAGGTCCCTCGCGGTGCTCGGGACGGTCCCGTTCTTTCTCCTGCTCCTGGGCTGTCATTCGGACGGTCGGATCCCTCTGACCGTCTACAGTCCGCACGGCCGAGACCAGCTCCTTCTCCTCGAGAAGGCATTCGAGGCGAAGCACCCTGAGATCGACGTCCGCTGGCTCTACCTCGGCAGCCAGGAGGTCCTCGACCGGGTCCGGTTCGAGAAGGTGAATCCGCAGGCCGACGTCTGGTTCGGTGGGCCGACCACCATGTTCGACCGCGGCGTGGCGGAGTCGCTGCTGGTGGCATACCGGCCGGCGTGGGCCGATCACGTGGACACCCTCGGGCGGGGCCCGGACGACCTGTACTGGCCGGTGTACCGGACACCGGCGATCATCGCGTACAACAACGTCGCCGTGCCGGAGAGCCTGGCGCCGCGCGACTGGGACGACATCCTTGGCACCCGCTGGGACGACAAGGTCCTCATTCGCGAGCCGATGGCGAGCGGGACCATGCGGGCGATCTGGGGGTTCATCATCCAGCGGAGCCTGCGCACCACGGGTGACACCACCGCGGGGATGACCTGGCTCCGCCGACTCGATGCGCAGACCAAGGCGTACGCGCTCAATCCGGCGCTGCTCGACCAACAACTGGCGCGCCAGGAGGGGTTGGTCACTCTCTGGGACCTCCCGGACATCCTGATCAGTCGGTCCAAGGGGATGCCGTTCGGGTATGTCTTTCCACGGAGCGGCACGGTGGTGATCGAGGACGCGATCGCGTTGGTGAAGGGCGCTCGCCATCCGGAGGCGGCCAAGGCATACATCGATTTCGTCGGGAGCACGGAGGCGCAGCTCCTCACCGCGCGCGCGGTGTATCGTCTTCCGGCACGGCTCGACCTGCCACGCGATTCGGTCCCCGACTGGGTGGCCGAGGTGTATCGTGACATGAAGGTGGTCCCGATGGATTGGGGGATGATGACCCGGGAAGGGGCGGGGTGGATGGGATATTGGGACCAGCATGTGCGCGGCACCGGGAAGTGGGCGCGGCAGGAGGACGAGAAAGCGCGATGGCAAGCGGAGGAGGCAAGGCACTGATGGCGTATCTCCAGATCGAGGGGTTGACGAAGGCGTTCGAGGGAGCGGCGGCGGTCGACCGGCTCTCGCTCGGCGTCGAGCGGGGCAAGATCCTCGCCTTGCTCGGGCCGTCCGGGAGTGGCAAGACCACCACCCTCCGGATGCTGGGCGGGTTCGAGACCCCCGACGCGGGGCGGCTCGTCGTCGACGGCGAAGAGGTGACCGGGCTTTCGCCGCAGCGGCGGCGATTCGGGATGGTGTTCCAGCACTACGCCCTCTTCCCCCACCTGACGGTGAGGGGCAACGTGGCATTCGGGCTCGAGACGCTCGGCATCAAGGGTGCGGAGCTCGCGCGCCGGGCCGATGAGGCGCTCGCGCTCGTGGAACTCGCGGGGTTCGGGGAACGGCGGGTGGATCAATTGAGCGGCGGCCAGCAACAGCGGGTGGCGCTGGCGCGGGCGCTCGCGCCCGAGCCGAGGGTGTTGCTGCTCGACGAACCATTGTCGAACCTCGATCCGACCCTGCGCGAGCGGACCCGTCGGGAGTTGCGGGCGCTGATCCGGCGGGTGGGGATCACCACCGTCTTCGTGACCCACGACCAGGAGGATGCGTTCGACCTGGCCGATGAGGTCGCGGTGTTGCGGCTGGGGCGGTTGGAGCAGGTGGGGACCCCGGAAGCGCTCTACGCCGAACCCGCGAGTCCGTTCGTGGCCGGGTTCGTGGGGCGCTCCAGCCGGCTCGAGGCCGTGGTGGAAGAGAGCGGTCCCGATCACGTCTGGCTCCGGGTCGGCGGCGCGCGAGTGCGCGTTCCAGGGCGGCGTTCGTCCTGTTCGCCCGGCGGGGTGGTGCTGGTGGCGCGTCCGGAGGCGTGGACCCTGACGGCGCCGGGGCAGGCGGCGCTCACCGGGACCGTCGTCGATCGGCGGACCACCGGGGCACTCGTCTTCCTCACCGTGAAGCTCGCCGACGGCGCGCTGGTCGAGGTGAGCTGCGCGCCCCCCGCGGCGGCGGAAGGTGCCGTGGTCGGATTGGTGCCGATGGAACAGGGGCTCCACCTCTTCCCCGGGGCGGCGCGATGAAGCTCGGCGGAAGGCGGGTCTGGTCGTGGGGGGCAGCGATCATCGCATTCGCCCTCCTCTGGCTGGTCGCCTATCCTCTCATCCTCTCGGCGCTCGAGGGGATCACCGGTCCCGCGGGATGGACGACCGAGTACATCCGCGCCTTCTTCGCGCGGCCCAACGAGTGGCAGGCGCTCTGGGGCAGCCTCTGGATCTCGGTGGCGACCGTGATCGCCTCGGCCCTCATCGGCGTGCCGCTCGCCTTCCTCTTTGCGCGGACCGAATTCCCCGGGCGCCGAGTGCTCGGGGCGCTGGTGGGGCTGCCGGTGGCGTTGCCGCCGCTGGTGGGCGTGCTGGCGTTCCTCTTCCTCTATGGAGAGAGCGGATTCGCCGCGCACCTTGTCCGATGGCTCACCCGGAGCGACCAGGCGCCGTGGCAGCTGCAGGGGCCCGGCGCGATCCTGCTGGTGCAGGCGTACTCGATGTACGTCTACTTCTACCTCCTGGTGCGCGCCGCCCTCGAGCGGATGGATGGCGCGGCGCTCGAGGCAGCGGCGAGCCTGGGCGCATCGCGCTGGCGGATCTTCACCCGGGTGACCGTGCCGATGCTCCGCCCTTCGCTCATCGGGGCGGCGCTCCTGACGTTCACGACCGCGCTGGCGAGCTTCAGCGCGCCGTACATCTTCGGGGGCGGTTTTCGGGTGATGACTACCCAGGTGCTCGCCACCCGGCTCAACGGCGACACCCAATTGGCGATGGTGGAAACGGTGGCGCTCACGCTCATCGCGCTGGTAGCGCTGGCATTGATGGGGAGCCAGCGCGACACGCAGGGGCAGCGGGGCGGGAAGGGGAGCGCGCCCGCCAGACGTCAGGCCACGGGCCTCGGGCGTCGGGCGGCGATGGTCGGCGGGTGGGCGCTGGCGATCCTGCTCCTCCTCCCGCACGCCACGCTCCTCCTCCTCTCGTTCGTGCCGGTGGGGACCTGGACGATCGAAGCGCTGCCGCCGAGCTATACGATGGCGAATTACAGCGCCCTCGCGGGCGACCCGGAGCGGCTCCGGCCCCTGGTCAATTCGCTCTGGATGGCGACGGTCGCAACGGTGGCGGCGCTGGTGATCGCCGTCTGGGCGGGCCACCTGGTCGTGCGGCGGCGGGCGCAGGGGAAGCGCCTGATCGAGATCCTGCTCGCCGCGCCGTATGCCGTGCCGGGGACGGTCTTCGCCCTGGCGCTCGCGACCGCCTTTTCGGTGCACCAGCCCTGGGCGCTCCGGATGGTGCTGGTCGGCACCCTCTGGATCCTGCCGCTGGCCTACCTGATCCGGAACCTTCCGGTCACGAGCCAGCCGATCTTCGCGGGATTCCGTCAGCTCGATCCGGGGCTCGACGAGGCGGCCGCGGGACTCGGCGCCTCGCGCTGGACGATCCTGCGGCGGGTCACCCTTCCGCTGCTCGCTCCCGCACTCGCCGCGGCCGGCGCCCTGGCGTTCGTGACCGCGCTCGGCGACTTCGTCACTTCGGTCCTGTTGTACACGTATGACACTCGACCCCTCTCCCTGGAGATCCTCGCGAGCCTCCGCTCGGGAGACGTGGGAGTCGCCTCCGTCTACGGCGTCCTCCTGATGCTCGCGTCCGCCGCCGTCTTCCTTCTTGGTTCCCGTTCCGGGAGCACCACCCGATGACCGATCCCGCCGCCCCCACCTCGCGCGACCACCTTCGGAGCCTCGGCGTCCTCATCGCGGTGAACGCGGTGGACATGCTCGGCTTCGCGATGGTGCTCCCGATCCTGCCGTTCTACGCGCAGCGACTCGGGGCCTCGCCGCTCATGATCGGGGCGATGATCTCGAGCTACTCCGTCGCGCAGCTCCTTTCGGCGCCGCTCTGGGGCCGGGTCTCCGATCGTTTCGGCCGCCGCCCTGCGCTCGTCATCGGGCTCGCGGGTTCGGCCCTCGCCTACATCGTCTTCGCCTTTTCCAATCAGCTCTGGCTCCTCTTCCTCTCACGTACCATCCAGGGGGCGGGGGGCGGCACGACGGGAGTGGCGCAGGCGTACGTGACCGACACTGTGCGACCAAGCGAACGGGCCCAGGCGCTGGGATGGCTCTCGGCCGCCACCGGGGCCGGGATCGCGATCGGCCCGATCATCTCGTCGGCGAGTTCGCGCTTCGGTTCGCAGTATCCGGGGTTGATCGCCGCGACGATCTGCCTGGTGAACCTGATCTTCGCCTGGTTCTGGCTCCCGGAGACCAATACCGTGGCCAAGCGCGCTGAGGCCCGCCCCAACAAGCGTCCCATCTGGCAGAGCGCACTCGACGTGATCCAGCATCCGGGCCGGCCGGTGTCACGGATGATCTGGATCTACAGCGTGGGGATGCTCGCCTTCACGTTCCTCACGGCGATCCTCCCGATCTGGCTCGGCGCGGAGATGACGATGCGCGGCCAGCCGATCAACGAGAAGAACATCTGGCCGGTGTTCACGTACATCGCCGGACTCTCCTTCCTGATCCGGGTGACCATCCTCGGACCGATCGTGCGGAAGTTCGGCGAACTCGGGACGATCCGGATGGGGTGCGCCGCATTGATCATCGGATTCATCCTTTATCCGTTCCAGCATACCTGGCTCGGGCTCGTCCCGGTGATGGCGTTCGTGCCGCTCGGCGCCGCACTCATCTTCCCGAGCACCACCGCGCTGATGTCACGCTTCTCGCCCAAGGACCGGGTGGGCGAGACGATGGGGACCGCGCAGACCTTCGCCGGGGCGGCGCGGATCCTCGCGCCGATCATCTCCACGGGATTGTTCCAGCGCTACTCGCACCCGACCCCCTTCTTCGTGGCGGCGGCCCTGGTCGTAGTCGCCTCGTTCCTCGTGGTGCGGGTCGATCCCCACGCGCCGGTGGACCGACCCACTCCACTCCCGGTCTGACGCACGCTGGCACTCCGCGGCCGACCCGGTACTTTTCGGGGATGACCCCCCGCGAACGCCGGGCCCGCAGGTGAGCGACCAGGACCGCCTCGATCGCCTGGAGCATCGGCTGCTCCGGCTCGAGCAGCTGATGCGCCAGGTGCTCCAGGCGCTCCCCGCTCGGATCGAAGGGGCGGTCCCTCCGCCTCAGCCCCCGCCGCGTCCTGCGGAGCTTCCTTCTACGCCAAGCCCCACCCTCGCCCCTGGAGCCATCCCGGTCCCGGTAGCGCCGGCGCGTGCGGCGCTCGAGGGCGAGCAGTGGGTCGGCCAGCGCGGGCTCCTGGCGGTCGGCGTCCTCGCCGTGGTGCTGGCCGCGGGATACCTGCTCAAGCTCTCGTTCGACCGGGGGTGGATCTCCCCGTTCGTCCGCTGTCTCGGTGGGGTCTTTGCCGGCGTCGGCGTCGCGGTGCTCGGCTGGAGCTTGGAACGGCGAGGGTATCGGTCGTACGGGACCGCGCTCGTGGGGACCGGGGCGGGGATCATCTACCTCACCGTCTGGGCCGCGAGCCGGCTGTACGGCTTCCTCCCTCCGGCGATGGGCGTGGGCGGGATGGCGCTGGTCGCCCTGGGCCTCGCGGTCGCCGCGTGGCAATTGGAAGCGGAACCGCTCGCCACCGTCGCGGCGGCAGGTGCGTTCCTCGCCCCGCTGGTCATCGGCAATGTCGACGCCGACGCCGACCGGCTGCTCGGCTATCTCGCGGCCATCGGCCTCACGATGGGGGCGCTGGCCTGGGAGAATGGGTGGCGGCTCACCGCGCTCATCATCGGGCTCAGCTTCTTCGGGATCGGTCTGCCGACGGCAGCGCACGCACAGCCCCTGGTGGTCCTGGCCTATGGGGCGGCGGGTGGTGCGGCGGGGCTCGCGCTCGGACTGAAGCGGAACTGGTGGGAGACCCGCTTTCTGAGCTTCTGGGGCGGGTGGGGGTGCCTCGCCCTCGTGGACGGCAGGTCATACGCGCCGTGGGTCCTCCTCGCCGGCGCGGCGCTCTCCTGGCCGGTCTGGGCCCACGCCTTCAAGAAGGACACGACCTGGCCCTTCGCCGGGCCGACCACCGAGCCACGGCCGATCCTGCAGTCGCTCTACTTCTACGCGACCCCGTTCTGGCTGGTCTGGGCGGTCGCGCGGCTGGGCTGGAGCGCCTTCGACGCGCACACCGGGCTCGCGACCGCGATCGTCGCGGCGGCATACCTGGCGGTCGGAGTCACCGATCAGCGCCGTCCATTCGCCGTGGTCGGGACGATCGCTGCGCTGGTCGCGGTCTCCGTCCAATGGGAATGGGGGACGACGTGCGCCGGGATCCTCGGGCTCCTGGCCCTGGCTTGGGGGATCATGGGGCGCTTGTCGCGCCGATACGACTGGAACTATCACGCCATCGTGGCCGTGGCCCTCGCGCTCTTCGTACTCATCAGCGAAGGCAGCGCCGTCCGGGGCTCGGCCACCCCCGCCTTTGCCGATCAGTGGGCCTTGGTGCTCTGGGGATTGCTCGTGGTGGTGATCGGGTCGGCGACCGACCTGTCGGCCCCCGAAGGTCCCCATGACCGGGAGCGCCGAGCGGCCCTCTGGGGGCTCGCCGGGATCGTGCTCTTCCTCGGCGTCACCAATGAATTGGGCCGGTTCTTCAGTCTCCACGTGGAGGATCGCCAGACCGCGGCGCTGGCCGCCGGTCTTTCCGTGAGCGTCTGGTGGCTGCTGTTCGCCGGCGTCTGCGTGGTGGTAGGCTTCCAACGCCGGATCCGGCAACTGCGCCTCGCCGGACTCCTGGTCTCGGGGCTCGCGGTGCTCAAGGTCCTGTTGGTGGATCTGAGTACGCTCGACGCACTCTACCGGGTCGGTTCGGTCTTCATCCTCGGGCTCGTCTCCCTCCTCGTGGCGTGGATCTATCATCGTCGCGCCAAGCTCGATGCCGTCACCGACCGCTGAATCGCTCCGCCGCACCACGTGGGAGGAGGTCCACGCCCACTACACCACGCTCGCCGACGGGCCGCTCACGGAGGCCGATGGCGAAGCGTGGCTCCGCGACTGGTCCGCCCTCGAGTGCGCCCTGACCGAGGCCGCGGCGTTGTCGATGACCGATTATACCTGCGACACGGAGAATGCCGAGAAGCGCGAGCTGTATCAGCGTTTCTCGGGGGACATCCTGCCACGCGCCGAGGAACTGAGCGTCGGGCTCGCCAAGCGGCTGGTGGCGCTCGGCTGGGCGCCACCAGGGATGGAACTGCCGGTGCGCCGGTTCCGGGCGCAGATCGAGATCTTCCGCGAGGCGAACGTCCCCCTCCTGGCCGAAGGGGAGAAGCTCGGCGCCGAGTACCAGGCCATCACCGGGAGCCTCATGGCGGAATGGGAGGGGAAGCAACTCCCGTTGCCGCAGCTGGCGCCCTTCCTCAAGGACCTCGATCGTGGGGTGCGCGAACGGGCCTTCCGTGCCTCGACCGCTCCGTACGTCGCCGCGCGGGACCAGCTCTCCGGCATCTTCGACCAGCAGTATGCGCTCCGCCAGAAAGTGGCCGCCAACGCCGGCTTTCCCGACTACGAGAAGTACGTCTTCGCGGCCAAGCAGCGATTCGATTACACCCCCGACGATTGCCGGCGGTGGCACGACGCCGTCGAAGCCGCGGTGATCCCGGCCATCGACCGGATCCACGCGTCGCGCCGGAAGCGACTCGGCCTGGCGCAACTGCGGCCATGGGACATGCAGGTCGATCCTGCGGGGCGCGCGGCGCTGAAGCCGTTCACCACCGACGTCGAGTTGATCGCCACCACTGAGCGGGTGTTCAGTCGGGTGGATGCGGAGCTGGGCGCCCAGTTCACCACGATGCGGAAGGAAGGGCTGCTCGACCTCGCGTCGCGGAAAGGGAAGGCCCCGGGGGGATACTGCGAGACGTTCCACGAGCGGGGGCGCCCCTTCATCTTCATGAATGCCGCGGGGACGATGGAGGATGTGATGACGCTCCTCCACGAAAGCGGGCACGCCTTCCACGCGTTCACGTCGCACGCGCTCCCGTACCTCTGGCAGCGGAACCCGACGATGGAACAGGCGGAGCTCGCCTCGATGGGGATGGAGCTGCTGGCGTTCGACGGGCTGCGAAAGGAGCAGGGCGGATTCTTCGACGAAGGCCAGTGGGCGCGGGCCCGCCGGGAACATCTGCAGGATGTCCTCCTCACCCTGCCGCACGTCGCCTCGGTCGACGCGTTCCAGTCCTGGATCTACACCTCGGGACAGGGGCACGATGCTGAGGCGCGCGACGCGCGGTGGCTCGAACTCAGGGCCCGATTCGAGCGGGGGGCCGATTGGAGCGGACTGGAGAAGGAGCGGGTGGGCCGGTGGTATCGGCAGCTCCACATCTTCCTCTATCCCTTCTACTACATCGAGTACGGCCTGGCCCAGCTCGGTGCACTCCAGCTCTGGCTCAACTCCCGGCGGGACCATCCGGCCACCCTGGCCGCGTATCGGCGGGCGCTGGCGCTGGGCGGGACGGTGACCCTCCCCGAGATGTACCGGGTGGCGGGGGTCGCACTGGTGTTCGACCGGGGACGGATGGCGGAATTGGTGGCCGAGGTGGAGGGGGAGCTGGCGAGGCTCCCGGAATAGTGGGGCGTTGCTTCCGGGGCCCTACAGGGCGATTTTCCTCCGTCTAGACCCGGCCCGGCCCCCATCAGGGGGTGCCAGCCGAACCAGTACGACCCCAGGGGAGCGAGCGGATGGCGAAGGAAGAAGGGATCGAGATGGAGGGCGTGGTCACCGAGGTGCTGCCCGACCGCAATTACCGGGTGCTGCTCGACAACGGCCACTCCATCCTTGCCTACGCGGCGGGGAAGATGAGCAAGTTCAAGATCCGCGTCCTCGAAGGGGACAGGGTGAGCGTGGTGCTCTCCCCATACGACCTCACCCGCGGCCGCGTGGTCTACCGGCACAAGTAAGGCGCATCCTCAGCATTACCAGACCCAGGAGACTCCTCGTGATCTCTTCTGGGTCCTTTGCTTGTCCACAGGTTCCTCGGCAGATCGAGGCCGAGCGGCGCGGGAACCCAAGATGGACCGAACCCACGATGTCCTCCGCGGGGGAGGAGCCATCAGTCTGAGGCCAGAGCCAAACTCTATGTGGTCTCGTGGCAGAGTTCTGTCCTGAGTCCACACAGTTGTCGGTGGACGCCCTCGTGACATTTGCCGCGTGAGCGGAACCTCCTGGGCTCGGTTCCTCATGGGTTCCCGCGCCATCTTGGACCTCCGGTGCAGGGATCTGGGCACGGCAGGGAACGCAAAAGGCCGCCTCCTGGAAGAGACTGCCTTTCGCGTATTGTCTGGCGGCGCTCAGACCTTGGTGACGTTCTCCGCGGCCGGGCCCTTCTGACCCTGGACGATGTCGAACTCTACCTTGTCGCCCTCGGCGAGCGACCGGAACCCGTCGGCCTTGATGGCCGTGTGATGGACGAAGCAGTCTTTTTCGCCGGAGGAAGGGGTGATGAACCCGAAGCCCTTCGCGTCGTTGAACCACTTCACGGTGCCTTGGATGCGAGCGATCGTACTGACCTTCCATAGTTGAGTGATGCGTCGGGGGTCCGCTGTCGCTGACCGACCGACTGCTGAGCCGGGTGCAGGGGCATCCTGCGTCCCGGGGCCAACATCGAAAAATTCATTTGCTGGCCCGCCCTCTGTCAAGCCGATACGGGGTCAGGACTTGGAGCGCCACCAGGTGAGCGCGGCGCGGGTCCATTCGCCGCTCCGGTGGCGCAATCCGCTGACCCGATTGAGGGCCTGCTGGAACTCCGCGGCCGACGGATAGCGCTCTTCCGGAGCGTTCCGGAGGGCCCGCTCCAGGACCTCCACCAGCTGCGGCCGAAGATCGGGTCGGCGCCCCCGCAGGTCGGGGAAGCGCTCGGCGGTCTGCTTGGCGAGGACCTGTTCGATGGTGGACCCGGGGAAGGGGGTCTCACCGAGGAGGCCGTAAAAGGCCACCGCCGCCAGGCTGTACAGATCGGTCCGCTGGTCCACCCGTTCGCCCAGGAGCTGCTCCGGCGAGGCGAATTGAGGCGTACCGCTCTGGCTGGTGGCGCCGCCGAACTTCCCCTGGCCGCGGAGCGCCAGCGCCAGGCCGAAGTCGGTGATCCGGAGCTTTCCGGTCTTCTCGAGGAGAAGGTTCTCCGGCTTGATATCGCGGTGCACCAGCCCCATCGAGTGGGCGACGCCGAGGGCGGCAAGCGCTTCGCGCATCAACCGCATCAGGTCCTCGGCTGGCATCGGCCCGTCGCGTTCGATCTTCTGCGCCAGGTTGGGGCCGTCGACGAACTCCATCGTGTACCAGAGCAGGCCGGACCGTCCGGCGATGTCGTAGATGTCGACGATGTTGGGATGGTTGATGCGGGCGGCCAGCTGGGCCTCGCGCCGGAAGCGCTCCACCACCGCCGGATCCGCGGTGAAGTGGGGGTGCAGCACCTTGAGCGCGACCTCACGCTCCAGATGGAGGTCGCGTACGCGGTACACCCGCCCGAATCCGCCGGCCCCGATCAGCCCCAGGAGCTCGTAGTCGTCCCCGAGCGCGCGGCGGAGCCTCTTTTCCCAGAGGGCGCTGTCCTCGATGCCGATCCCCCGTGCCGGGGGGACCATCACCGCAGGGTTGTCGAAGGTCCCCGCGTCAGAGGCGAAGTCCTCCAGCATCTCCGACGCGGTGAGATAGCGATCGAGCGGGGCGGGCCGGAGGGCGCGGAGGAGGATGCGCTCGATGGCCGCCGGGGTGTTGGCTCGGAGCGCGCGCGGTGGCTTGAGCTGGGCCGGATCGATCGGGGGCTCGGTGCCGGTCACCGCGTAGTAGAGGATCGCGCCGACAGCATAGACGTCGCTGGCCTGATCGCCGAGGCTCCCGTCGCGGATCTCGGGAGCCATGAAATTGAGGGCGGGGGGCGGGGCGTCGGCGGGAAGGTCGGCGAGAACCCAGCTGCAATACCGCAGGTCGGTCACCACACCGCGCCCGGCCAATGTCAGCAAGACCGCCGGGGGGACGATGCGGCGGATGATGATCCCGTGGGCGTGCGCGTGCTCGCAGGCCGACAGCAGGTCGCGCGCGAGAGTGTGGACCGTCGGGATGGGGCGGGGGCCTCGCTGCACTGCGTCCTGAAGGCTCTCTCCCTCGACCCAGTTCCCGACGCGATAGGCGACCTCGCCGGAGAGCCCCACGTCGTAGGCGTGCCGGATGGCGGGATGGTCCAGCTGGGCGATCGCCTCCGCTTCGCGGAGGAACCAGCGGCGCACTCGCTCGTCGGTGTAGAAGTTGACCCGGAGGGAGACTGGCCGATTGAGCGTGGTGTCGTAGGCGGCGAAGAGCACTCGCTCACGGTTGGCCGCGATCAGGGCGTCGAGCCGATACCGGGTGCCGAGGGCGGCGCTGACGCGCTCGTGGATGCTGAGGGGAGGTGGGGTGGTCACGGGGGGGAATCTAAAGGGCGAGAGGCGTAGAAAGGTAAAGGAAAGGTATCAGGAGGCGCGAACGTCCAACGTTCAAGAGTCCTTCGACCTTGTGGCTTCCCGCCCCCTTACCTTTTCCTTTGCCGTTCAACCCTGTAAATCCTTGACCTACTTACGCTTGGAAGCTGGGGGTTGCATGGCAGGGGGGACCGGGGTATTCTTCCCCCCAGAGAATGACATAGCCCTTAGGGGCCCCAGGGAGTTGGCCTGCCAGCCTGGGTGATCAAACTGAACTAGGCCCTCTTTCCCCGACCAGCTATACGCCAGGTCGGGGTGATTGTTTTTGGGAGTGAGAAGTGAGGTGTAAGGAGTGAGGAGGGGGCGCGATGGCGATACTTCGTCTCTCCCACCAGCGCTCACTCCTCACTCCCCACTCCTCACTCCTCACTCCCCACTCCTCACTCCTCACTCCTCACTCCTTCAACGCTTGCGCCAAGCTTGTCGTCAGCAGCCGCAACTCCGTCAACATCCCCCGCTTCGTCCACGCCTCATTCCCGTCCAGCGTCTCCGCGAACGACCGGAACCACCAGATCAGCTGCGGTCCGGGGGCCGGCGCCACGTGGGGCAGGTACT
This sequence comes from Gemmatimonadota bacterium, assembly GCA_031393795.1. Classification (GTDB taxonomy): domain Bacteria; phylum Gemmatimonadota; class Gemmatimonadetes; order Gemmatimonadales; family GWC2-71-9; genus CAMLHU01. The sequence continues at coordinate 13,030 of JANMWE010000298.1, read as the reverse complement.
CCGGCCCCAGCCGTCGGACATCCGCCAGGAATCCGCCGCACCAGATGATCTCTCGCCCCGCGCGCACGTCGAGGGTCCGGGGATCCGCATCGGCAAAGTGTTCGAGGACATCGCACTGCGCGCTCTCCCAGGTGCGGGAAAGGCTCTTCCGTCCGGGGCCCTGCGGCGGACCGAGCGCCTCGACCGCCACGCCGAGGACCGCGGCGCCGAATTTATCGGCGATCCGCTTCTCCAAGGCCGGCCGCTCGCGCGGCGAGGACTGCGCCATGAGCTGCGACAGGATCCCCGCTTGCACGACCATCTCCTCACAATCATAGCGCGCAAGGAGTATCCCGATGTTCGCCGGCCGAGCGAGGTCGGCGGCGGAGCGCTCGGGGCCCAGCGCGAGCTGCTTGGCCGCGAAGCTCAGCACATGCGAGATCGGATCGGAATACATCTCAGGGGATGCCGAGCAGCTTGTGGGTCTGCAGCGAGAGACGCCAGCGTGGATGCGCCAGGCAATATTGCACTGCGCGCTCAGTGTTCTCGGCCAGTGCCGGGCCGTCCATCGGTTGGAGGAAGAAGTGCTGGAAGGCGAGGTCGGTGAAGCGCTCCGGCATCGCGTCCGGCTGCGGGTAGACCAGCTTCAGCTCGTGGCCGCTGGTGAGGACCACGGGCGCCGTCGACTTGGGGCTCACGCAGATCCAGTCGATCCCCGGCGGCGCCGGCTGGGTGCCGTTGGTCTCGACCGCCACCCGGAACCCCTCGGCGTGGAAAGCGTCGACCATCGCGGCGTCGAGTTGGAGGAGGGGCTCGCCGCCGGTGCAGACCACCAGGGCGCGTGGGCGCGTTGGCGCGTCGGCGCGTGTCGCACGACGGAGAGGATCGCCGCCGTCCCAGATCTCGGTGGCGCGCCGGGCGAGATCGGTGGGCGTGGCGAACTTGCCGCCGTTCAGGCCATCGGTGCCGACGAACTGGGTGTCACAGAAGGTGCAGACCGCCTTGTGCCGGTCCTCTTCCCGTCCCGTCCAGAGATTGCACCCTGCGAAGCGGCAGAAGACCGCCGGGCTCCCGGCCAGTCCGCCTTCGCCCTGCAGAGTGTAGAAGAGTTCTTTGACGGCGTAAGGCATTCGAGAAAGGTAAGGGGTGAGGGGTAAGGGGTGAGGGGGCCGGTGAAATCGGCGCCGTGGTCCCCCTCACCCCTCACTCCTTACTCCTCACGCAGTTTGGTATCGGGTCGGATCCTTCACTCCCGCCTCCGCGAACCCTTTCCGCCGCAACTGGCAGGCATCGCAGTGCCCGCACGCGAGCCCGGCGGGCGTGGGATCGTAGCAGGTGAGCGTCAGCCCGTAGTCGACGCCCAGCGCGACCCCCTGCTTCACGATCTCCCCCTTGGTGAGGTGGAGCAGCGGGGAGTGGATCGAGAGTGGCGCCGTCCCCTCCACCCCCGCCTTGGTGGCGAGGCGGGCCATCTTCTCGAACGCCTCGATGAACTCGGGCCGGCAGTCCGGATAGCCGGAGAAGTCGAGTGCATTGATCCCGATGAACACATCCGCTGCACCGATCACCTCAGCGTAGCCGAGGGCGAAGGCGAGGAAGATGGTATTGCGGGCGGGGACGTAGGTGCTGGGGATGCCGTGTCCGATGTCGTGCGCCGACCGGTCCTTGGGGACGTCGGGACCGCCGGTGAGTGCCGACCCGGCGAAGGCCGACGGGTCGAGCGAGACGATCCGGTGCTTGACCACGCCGAGGGCTTGGGCGACGCGGGCGGCCGCCTCGAGCTCGATGGCGTGGCGCTGGCCGTAGCGGAAGCTGAGCGCGTGCGAGAGGTACCCTTCGCTCTTCGCGATGGCGAGACAGGTGGCGGAATCCATCCCGCCCGAAAGCAGGACGACGGCGTGCTTGGGCATGGGGACTAAAGTAAGGGATGAGGGGTCAGGGGTGAGGGGGGCGCCGTGGTGCTGCAGTCCCCCTTACCCCTGACTCCTTACCCCTCACGCTTTACCGAGCAGGTGCCGCAGCGCCCCCTCGAGCGTCGGATACTTCCACTCGAATCCCAGCTCCTGCAGCCGCGTCGGCGCGAGCCGCTGGCTCGCGAGGATCGTCCCGATGGCCATCTCGCCGAACAGCAGCTTCAGGGCGAACTCGGGAACCGGGAAGAGGGTCGGGCGCCGGACGACGCCGCCCAAAGTCTCAGTGAAGTCGCTGTTGGTCGCCGGCGAAGGGGTCACCGCGTTGATCGCTCCACGATACCGGTCATCCAGCAGCGCCCGGTGCACGAGGTAGATCGCGTCGTCGAGCGCGAGCCACGACATCCATTGCTTCCCGCTGCCGAGCCGCCCGCCCGCACCGGCCAGCATCGGAGGAAGCATCCTGGCGAGCGCCCCGCCGGCCGGGGAGAGCATCACCCCGAACCGCAGGTGCACCAGCCGAGTGCCCCTCTTGCCGAGGAGCTCCGTCGCATCCTCCCACCCGCGCGCGACCTCGGCGAGGAAGTCCGATCCGGTGGTCGATGATTCGGAGAGGAGCTCGTCGCCGCGGTCGCCGTAGATCCCCATCGCCGAGGCGCTGATGAGCGTCCTGGGGGGGTGGGGGAGCGTGGCCAGCGCGGTCACCAGCGAACTCGTCCCTTCCACCCGGCTGCTGCGGATCCGCGCCTTCCGCTCGGCGGTCCAGCGTCCCCCGGCGATCGACTCGCCGGCCAGGTGGATCACGGCGTCGTAGCCATCGAGCGCGCTCGCATCCCAGGGTCGCTTGGGATCCCACCGCACTTCCCCCGCGGCGGGGGTCCCGCGGACGAGCGGTGTGATCTGGTGTCCACCGGTGGTGAGGAAAGGCACCAATTGCCGGCCGAGGAGTCCGCTGGCGCCGGTGACGGCCACGCGCAACCTCCGACCCTCGGCGCGCGCCTGTTCCGCAAGGTCGGCCGCGAGGGTGACGTGCCGGTAGCGGAACATCCGATCGATCCGGGCGCGGACGATCCCGTCCCCAAGCGCGCCGAGGGCACCGAGGGGGAGCTCCCAGGTGATCTCATCGGTGGCGCGGGTGCGCCCCGGGCCGAGGGCTGCGAAGGTGTGGAGGTGCTCCCAGCGGTCGAAGGGGCCGCGGAGCATCCGGTCGCGGAACTGTTCCGGGGGCCGGACGTCGTAGTGCTCCATCGTCCAGATGGAATCGACCCATGGCATCACCTCGGCGCGGACCGTGACGCGCGCGCCGTCCGTGACGCCACCCGATCCGAGGACCTCGCTCGATTCGAACGGGGGCGTGAGGCGGGCGAGCGCCCCGGGACGGAGGTGCCAGGCCCAGACGGCGGCGGGAGGGGCGTCCAGTTCGATGGAACGTGTATAGGTGGCCACGGATGGAGAGTACCCGTGGCGGGAGGGGAGGGCCAGAGTCTTTCACCAGCGGGGTGCGGGCGCTACTTTAGTGTCCTGACTCGGCAGGAGATCCCGATCGGTACTTCGGCAAAGACCGCACCCGCGGCCTCGGCAGCACCTGTAGCCCCGGCAAACGTGCCGGGGACTCCCGCGACCCCGGTCGCGCCTCCCGCGCCGCCCAGCTGGACCATCAAGGACGCGGAAAAACTTTACAACGTGCAGGGCTGGGGCCAGGGCTACTTCCGGGTCAATCCGGAGGGGCACATCGCCGTGCACCCGAGTCGCGACCCGAAACATGGGGTCGATCTTTTCCAGCTCGCGCTCGATCTCGAGGCCCAGGGGGTGCGGCTCCCCCTGCTGGTCCGCTTTTCGGACATCCTGAAGTCCCGGCTGGAGCTGCTGGCCGAGGCGTTCGCGACCGCGATCAAGGAATTCGGGTACGAGGGGAACTACACCACCGTCTACCCGATCAAGGTCAACCAGCAGCGTCACGTGGTGCAGGAGATCGTGGAGTTCGGCACCCCCCTGGGGGTCGGGCTCGAGTGCGGCTCCAAGCCGGAACTGCAGGCGGTGCTCGGGCTCTCGGAGGGGACCGACCACATCATCGTCTGCAACGGCTACAAGGATGAGGAGTTCCTTCGCCTGGCGATGATGGGGCAGAAGCTCGGCCACCAGGTGTTCATCGTGGTCGAGCAGCTGAACGAGCTCGAGGCACTCCTCCGGGTGGCGGCCGAGCTCGACGTGAAGCCGAACATCGGGGTCCGGATCAAGCTCGCGACCGAAGGGTCGGGGCGGTGGGCCAAGAGCGGGGGCGAGAAGAGCAAGTTCGGCCTCAACGCCAACCAGCTCACCCGGCTCTGCGCCCGGCTCGAGGCGGAGGGGATGCAGGACCGGCTCACGTTGGTGCACTTCCATCTGGGCAGCCAGATCACCGACATCCGCTTCATCAAGGCGGGGCTGGAAGAAGTGGGCCGGTTCTATGCCGCGCTCCGCAAGAAGGGGTTCGGCATCACGCACGTCGACGTGGGGGGCGGACTGGGGGTCGACTACGACGGTTCGCGGTCCACCCGGCCGGCGTCGATGAACTACACCATGCGCGAGTACGCCAACGACGTGGTGTACACGCTGGGGCAGGTCTGCAAGAACGAAGGGTTGCCGTACCCGAGCCTCATCTCCGAATCGGGACGCGCCACCACGGCGCACCACGCGCTCCTGCTCATCAACGTCATCGACGTCGAGACCCAGCAGGATCCGGTGGTGCCGGCCAAGCGCGCCGATGCGCATCCCCTGCTCAAGCAGATGCAGGAGAATCTGGAACTGGCCGGCAGCACCGACAGCGTCGTCGAGGCGTTCCACGACACGCTGTTCCTCAAGGAGCGGGCGCAGGAGCTCTTCGTGAGCGGGGTGTTCACCCTGCAGGACCGGGCCGACGCGGAGCAGTTCTATCTGTGCACCGTCAACGCCGTGGCCAAGGCGATCGGCGACGACAAGACCACCTTCGCCGACCTCCAGGGGGACATCGAGGGGACCTTGGTCGACCGGTACTTCTGCAACTTCTCCCTCTTCCAGTCGCTCCCCGACAGCTGGGCCATCGACCAGCTCTTCCCGATCATGCCGATCCACCGGCTGGCCGAGCCGCCGATCCGGAAGGGGACGCTGCAGGACATCACCTGCGACTCCGACGGCACTATCGACCGGTTCGCGGGGGGGCGGAAAGGGAAGCCGTCCCTCGAGCTCCATCCCCTCTTGGCCAATGAACCCTACATCCTCGGCGTCTTCCTGACCGGGGCCTACCAGGAGATCCTGGGCGACCTGCACAATCTGTTCGGCGATACCAACGCCGTGCACGTGCGGTTGACGGCGGGCGGGTACGAAGTGACCGACCTCGTGCGTGGCGACACCGTGACCGAAGTGCTGCAGTACGTGCAGTTCCACGCGCCCGACCTGCTCACCACCTTCCGCCGCAAAGTGTCGCGGGCCGTGGGGCTCGACCGCAACGAGGCGAACATGTTCATCGCCGATTACATCGCGGGGTTGGAGGGGTATACGTACTTGGAGGATGGGCTGGACGTGCAGGTCGTTGAATAGGCGCGTGAGGCGCGTGAGATGCGAAAGGGGCCCTTCCACGGGGCCCCTTCCTCTTATGCGCCTATCGCGCCTTACGCGCCTCTTCTCACGCGCCTTGCGCGCCTTCAGCCACGCGCCTCTTCACTTCCTCATGGCCATCGGCACAAAGTCCCGCTGGGCGGGCCCGACGTAGATCTGGCGCGGGCGGGAGATCTTCTGTTCCTTGTCCTCGAGCATCTCCTCCCACTGGGCCAGCCACCCCGGCGTGCGGCCGAGGGCAAAGAGGACGGTGAAGTAGTCGGTGGGGTACCCCATCGCCTGGTAGATCAGCCCCGAGTAGAAGTCGACGTTGGGGTAGAGCTTCCGCTTGATGAAGTACTCGTCCTCCAGGGCGATCTTCTCGAGCTCGAGGGCGATCTCGAGCATCGGATTGAGGCCGGTCTGGTTGAACACGTCGTACGCCACCTTCTTGATGAGTTTGGCGCGGGGGTCGTAGCTCTTGTACACCCGGTGGCCGAATCCCATCAGTTTGTCGGCGCCCCCCTTCACCTTCTCGATGAACGCGGGGATGTGCTTCTTGTCGCCGATCTCGGCGAGCATCTGCAGCACCGCCTCGTTGGCGCCGCCGTGGAGCGGGCCATACAGCGCCGCGATCCCCGCGGCCACCGCCGAGAAGGGGTCGACGTGGCTCGAGCCGACGCTCCGCACCGCGCTGGTCGAGCAGTTCTGCTCGTGGTCGGCGTGGAGGATGAGGAGGATCTCGAGCGCCTTCTGCAGCACCGGGTTGGGCGAGTGCTGCCCCCCGATGTTGAACGTCATGTTGACGAAGTTGCCGATGTAGCCGAGGTCGTTGCGGGGGAACTCGTACGGGAGGCCGCGACTGTGACGGAAGGCGAACGCGGCCAGCGTCGGCATCTTGGCGATGAGGCGCACCCGCTGGATGTAGCGGTTGTCGTCGTCGTCGATATGCTTGGCGTCGGGATAGAACGTCGAGAGGGCGCCCACGGCGCCGAGCAGCACGCCCATCGGGTGCGCGTCGTAGCGGAAGCTCTCGAGGAACTTGGTGATGTTGGTGTGCACGTAGGTGTGATACGTGATATCGTGCACCCACTTCTCGAGCTGGGCCGCGGTGGGGAGTTCCCCCTGGATGAGCAGGTAGGCCACCTCGAGGAAGGTGCAGTGCTCGGCCAGCTGTTCGATGGGGTAACCGCGGTAGCGGAGGATGCCCTTGTCGCCGTCGATGAACGTGATGGCGCTCCGGCAGCTCGCCGTGTTCATGAAGGCGGGATCGTAGGTCATCAGGCCGAAGTCGTCGTCGGCGGTCTTGATCTGCCGCAGGTCCATCGCCCGGATGGTGCCCTCGGCCACCGGCACCTCGTACTGCTTCCCGGTGCGATTGTCGGTGATGGTGAGTGTATCCTTCGCCACCGGTAGATCCTCAGAGTGGAAGAGAACGCGGTGAATCTATCAACGCCTAAAGATAGCAGGTCGACGCCGACGCTGGCCGAGCGCGCCCGCGGAGCCCTCCTCGGGCACGCCGCTGGGAACGCGCTCGGGGTCCCGACCGAGTTCCTCGGCACCGCAGAGGCGATCGAGCGGGAATATCCGGGAGGGCTCCAGGAGGTCCGCCGGCGGGACACCGCCGCCTCCCCCTGGGATGACGACGTCGCGATGGCGGTCCACCTGGCCGAGGAGCTGCTGGAGCCGGAGCCCGACCTCGAACGGCTCACCAAGCGGTGGGTCCAGTGGATGGAGGATGACGGCCGGGGGATCGGCGGGTGGACCCGGACCGCCCTCCTGCACTTCCGGGTGCACGGCACCCCTCCCGCCGAGTCGGGAGGGCAGGCCGGGAATGGGGCGGTGATGCGCTGCCTGCCGCTGGCCCTCCGGTTCTTCCGCCAGCCGGCCAACCTGGTCGCCTCGACCTTCCATGTCTCCTCGCTGACCCACCCCGACCCCCGCTGCGGGTGGAGCGCGGTGGGGGTGAACGTGGCGGCGGCCTGCTTCCTGAGCGGGAGGCGTGATTTCGTGGGTGATGTGATCGAGGCGCTTCGGAACAACGATGCCCCGGTCGAGGTGACCGACGCTGTGCGGCGGGTGCCGATCATGAAGCGCGGAGACCTCCCGATCACCGGCGGGGCGCAGGGCTACACCGTCCACTGCATGCAGATCGCCCTCTGGGCGGCGTACCACGAGCCGGAACTCGAGCCCGCGGTCGTCTGGCTCGCCAATGCGGGCGGGGACACCGACACCAACGCGGCGGTCGCCGGCGGACTCCTGGGCGCCCGCGACGGAGAAGAGTCGGTGCCGGCGCGCTGGCTGGCGGAAGTGGCACGTGCGGGCTATCTCAGGAAGTTGGCGGACAAACTTGTGGGGGCAACATGACTGGTACGTGGTACGTGGTACGTGGTGCTTCGGTCTCGTTGATGCTGGCGTGCCTCGCCGGGTCGGCTGTCCGGGGCCAGGAGCCCTCCCGACCCCCACGTACCACGCACCACGTACCAAGTACCTCCAACGTGGTCCTCGTCGTCATCGACGGCGCCCGCTGGCAGGAGGTGTTCCGTGGCGGCGACTGTGCCCTGATGACCAAGACCCAGGGCGTCGGCGATACCCTCAGGCTGCGCGCCTCCTACTGCCGCTCTACCCCCGACTCGGCGCGGGCCGTGCTGATGCCCTTTCTCTGGGGTACCGTCGCGCGCCGGGGGATGATCCTGGGCAATCGGGATCTGGGTAGCGACGTGCACATCTCGAACTCGATGAAGTTCTCGTATCCGGGCTACAACGAGATCCTCACCGGTGCCGCCGACCCCCGCATCGACAAGAATGCCTTCGGTCCCAATCCCAACGTCACGGTCTACGAGTGGCTGGCGCACCGCCCCGGGTTTGCGGGAAAAGTGCGGGTCTGGGGGACCTGGGATGTCTTCGACTCGATCTTCAATGAGCCGCGCGCGGGGATCCCGGTCCGGAGCGGATGGGACGTACCGTTCCCGCGCGCACGCGATGCCGGTGAGGCCGAGCTCGACGCCCTCTGGGCGACGACGACCCGGTACTGGGACTACATGCCGCCTGACGCCTTCCTCCAGCGCGCGGTGCTCAAGAGCCTCCAACACGACCACCCCCGGGTGCTCTTCGTCGGTTTCGGTGAGTCCGACGAGTGGGCCCACGACCGCCGCTATGACCTCTACCTCGGCTCGCTCCACGACGCCGATGGATATCTCGCGCAACTCTGGCGGACCCTGCAATCGATGTCGGCGTATCGGGGCAAGACGACTCTCCTGGTCGTCACCGACCACGGGCGGGGCCGAACCACCGAGACCTGGACCGACCATGGCCGAGAGGTCGAAGGCGCCGAGGAGATCTGGTTCGCGGCGCTCGGCCGGGGAGTCCCGGCCGCAGGCGCCGTGAAGGGCGGCTCACAGATGGTGCAGGCGCAGGTCGCGGCCACCTTGGCCGCCCTGGTCGGAGAACGGTGGGTCGGCGTCAACGCCGCCGCCGCTCCCGCCGTAGACTTCAGGTCGTACACTCCCACCGCTTCCACAATGGAACACCGATGATCCGAACCGCCTTCCGTTCGCTGGTGGTGCTGGCCCTCGTGGCTGCGCCCCTCTCCGCTCAGCAGAGTTGGTCCGTCGACACCACCGGCATCGGCCGGCTCATCGATGAAGGGATGAACCGCTCCCAGGTGATGGACGCGCTGCGTGTCCTCTCCGACAGCGTCGGGCCTCGGCTGGCCGGCTCGCCCGCGTCGCGCGTGGCGATGGAATGGGCCCAGCGCCGCTATGCCAGCTACGGTCTGACGGCCCACGCCGAGGCGTATGATTTCGGGGTGGCGTGGGAGCGGGGGCAGGCGACCGCCTGGATCACCGCCCCATTCCGTCGGCAGATGCCGATGTGGAGCTGGGCCTGGACCGCCGGGACCGGCAATCACGCGTGGGAAGGTCCGGTGGTGCGGATCGACGTCTCCACGCCGGAGAGCCTCGCGGTGTACCGCAGCCGCGTCCACGGCGCGTGGGTGATGACCTCGGCGCCGGCCAACCTCTGGAACCCGGATGGCCCGCCGATGACCGCGGCCGACTCCGCCGCGGCGCAGACCCAGCGCCAGGCGCGCATGGCAGCGCAGCGGACGGCCAGCGCCGGACTCGACAGCGCCACCCGCGCCCGTCTCGCCCAGTTCCGCGTCGACCTCCCCTTCCTGCTCAGGCAGGCCGGCGCGCTCGGACAGCTCACGGATGGCGCCAAGGACTTCGCCCTCGCGACGATGAGCGGGTCGCCCAAGTCGCCGTACTCGCCGCTGCCGCGGGTGGTGATCGGGCACGAGGACTATTCTATGCTGGACCGGCAGCTCCGCGCCGGCATCACCCCGCGCTTCAGCGCGACCATCGACAACCAGGTCGGGAAGAACTCGGTGCCGCAGTGGAACATCGTGGCCGAGATCCCCGGCACCGAGAAGCCGGGGGAGGTGGTGATCGTGGGCGGCCACTACGACAGCTGGGACCTTTCGCAGGGGACCACCGACAACGGCACCGGCTCGATGGCGGCGATGGAAGCGCTCCGGATCATCCAGGCGTCGGGCAACAAGCCGAAGCGGACCATCCGGGCCATCCTCTTCGGGAGTGAAGAAGAGGGACTCCTCGGTTCCGTCGCCTATGCCGATCAGCATCGTGCCGAGTCGGACAGCATCCAGGCGGTGCTGGTGCTCGACAACGGCGCCGGGATGATCACCGGCCAGGCATTGCAGGGGCGGCCAGAGTTCCAGCAGCTCTGGACCGACCTCCTGGCGCCGCTCCAGGCGATGGGGCCGCTCACCGTGCATGATGCGAACAAGGGGGGCACCGACCACCTCTCTTTCCTGCCGATGGGGGTGCCGGCGTTCAACTTCGACCAGATGACGCGGGGCTACAACCACACCCACCACTCGCAGGTCGACAGCTACGACAAGGTGCCCGAGGCGGACATGCGCCAGGCCTCGACCATCATGGCGGTGACCGCGTGGGAGCTGGCCAACCTGCCGGGGCCGATGCTGCCGCGGGGTACGCGCGCGGAGCGCCAGAACTTCTTCGGGACGCTGAATCCGACGGCAGGGCTCGAACGAGTCAAGTAAGGAGTGAGAAGTGAGGAGTGAGAAGTGGAGATGAACGATGGGCCCTCCTGTGATCCTGCCGGGGGGCCCATTCTCCATCAACTCCTCACTCCTTACTCCTCACTTCTCACTTCTCACTTGGTAGGGAGCGTCACCGAGCACTTCGTATCGAAGCCGCCTCTGATGTTGTAGACGGTCGTGACCGTGATCGACTTCGGCGTGAGCACCCCGAAGAGGTCCTCGGCCACCTTGGCGGTGGCGTGCTCCTGGTAGATCCCGACGTTGCGGTAGCTCAGCACGTAGTACTTGAGGCTCTTGAGCTCCACGCACGCCTTGCCGGGGATGTAGTGGATGGTGAGCGTGGCGAAGTCGGGGAGCCCGCTGAAGGGACAGACTGCGCTGAACTCCTTCGTCTCGGTGACGATCTCCTGCTCGGGGCCTTCGTAGGGGAAGGTCTCGAGCACGGCCACGTCCACCTGCTCGGGCCCCACGAAGGGGACGGTACGGCCTTCGGCGGTTGCCATGGTCTATCCCTCTAAAGATTTGTCAGAGTTTGGAGTCAGGAGCTCGGAGGGGTGCATGCCCGGCATGTTGCCTGGGTCGCACCCCTCCGAACTCCCAGCTCCCGACTCCTCAGTCGTCCCGCTCCACGATCCCCGCTTCCAGCCACTCCAGCTTGTCCTCGATGACCTTCCGCGCCACGGCGTAGGTCCGCACGTCGTCGTTGAACCAGACAGCGTGGAACCTGTCGTTGACCCGTCGCCGAGCCTGGCGGCAAAAGACGTCGGCCAATTCGAGCGGGGTGGTGTTGCTCGGGTCCTTCTTGTACAGCATCTGCGCCCGTGCCACCGTGGAGCTCATCGCCAGGAGTTCGGCGCCGATCTCGACGATGCGACCCAGCACCGCCTGGCGCTTCTCGAGCTTGGGGCCGAAACGGATCATCGAGTGGAAGATGGTCCGCGCCAGCCGACCGGAGCCGCGCTGCACGAACGCCATGTGCTTCGCGTTCCGCCCGAACTCGGCGTAGCGCGGCCACCAGCTCCAGCCGATCCATCGGGTGGGGTACCACCAGGCGTAGAAGAGGGCGGCCTTGAAGAGGGCGCCGAACTTCTCGCCCATGGGCGCCTTCGGGTCGATGAGCTTGCCCGCCACCTTGAGGTGGGTGTCCACCGCCTCGCGGGCGATGAAAAGCCGCATGATCTCGGAGCTGCCTTCGAAGATCAGGTTGATGCGGCAGTCCCGCACCATCCGTTCGACCGGGTCGGGCCGCTCGCCGCGGCCCCGGAGGGAGTCGGCGGTCTCGTAGCCGCGGCCCCCCTTGATCTGCAGGGTGTCGTCCACGATGCGCCACGCGATCTCGGTGTTCCACATCTTGGCGATCGCCGCTTCGAGACGGATGTCGGTGGTGCCGCGGTCGGCCATCAGCGAGGCGAGGTCGCTCACCGCCTCCATCGCGAAGGTCTCGGCCGCCATCCGGCCGATCTTCTGCGCCACCGCGTCGTGCTTCCCGATCGGCTGGCCCCACTGCACCCGGGTGGCCGCCCAGGGGCGGACGATCTCCAGCGCGCGTTTGCCCGCCGCCACGCAGGAGGCGGGGAGGGTCAGGCGTCCGGTGTTGAGGGTCACCAGGGCGAGCTTGAGCCCCTTGCCTTCGCCGCCGAGGAGGTTCTCGGCCGGCACCTTCACGTTGGTGAACCGGATGATCCCGTTCTCGATCGCCTTGAGGCCCATGAAGTGGAGCCGCTGCACCACCTCGACCCCCTCCCAGTCCATCTCGACGATGAAGGCCGAGATCTTCTTCTCGGTCGTCTTGGCCATCACCACGAGGAGCTCGGCCACGGTCCCGTTGGTGCACCAGAGCTTCTCACCGTTGAGGATCCAGTGCGTCCCGTCGGGGGAGAGCTCCGCGTGGGTGCTCACCGCCGCCGGGTCGGAGCCGACGTTGTTCTCGGTCAGCGCGAAGGCGCTGATGGCCCCCTTGGCGAGCCGCGGGAGGTACTTCTTCTTCTGCTCGGAGGTCCCGAAGATCTTGAGCGGCTGGGGCACCCCGATCGACTGCGCGGCGGAGAGCAGGGCGGTGATGCTGCCATCCATGCTCGTGACCAGGCCGATCGCCTTGGTGTACATCGTCTGCGAGAGCCCGAGCCCGCCGTATTCCTCGGAGATCTTGATCCCGAAGGCGCCCATCGCCTTGAGCCCGTCGATCACCGACTGCGGGATCTTCCCTTCGCGGTCGATCAGGTCGCCGTCGACCTCCTCCCGCATGAACTTCTCGAGCTTTTCGAGGAACGGCTTCGCCTTGGTGATGTCGGCCGCGGTCGGCTCGGGGAAGGGGTGGATCAGGTCGAGCTTGAAGTTCCCCTCGAAGAGCTGACGAACGAAGCTCGGCTGTTCCCAGTGCGTCTCGCGCGCCGCTTCGGCCACCTCGCGCGCCTCGGCCTCGGTGGCGACGGGAGCGTTGAGGTGCGGCTGGGACATCCGCTTGGGCTTGGGCGGGACGGTCGCGGTCATAAGTACTCCTTCAATG
>JANMWE010000248.1:0-7402 GCA_031393795.1 Gemmatimonadota bacterium | reverse complement strand
AAAACCTCGGCACATACGAGTTCTTCGCGCACGGACGGATGGTCGAGTCCGGACATCCGCACTTCCTCCCGGGCGGTGGAGTATGTGTCGAAAATGACTCCGTTACTGCACCGGTGTTCTATCAGTCGACGTATCAGGGAGGCGTCGACTCGGTCCTCTTTGTCATTCAAGAGCCGCAGTACATCTTGATCAATGGGGGCGCGGCTCATCTCGGAGTCTCGTTCAGTGTGACCTTTTTCGAGAAGCGCCCGGCAACCGCGAACTGCCCAACGGGCGACGAATGGTTGGACCAGCAGGTCGTTCGCGACATGCTTCGGACCCTATGGGATAGTAGCATGGCCTCACTCCCGGTCTCGCAGCGTCTTGAGCGGGGAGGATGGATCTATCAAGACACATTGACCGGCGCGTACATCACTGCTGTCACTCCGGTAAATCCGGTGGATGGACGTTGCGGACGGTTGTTCGAGCCGCCCGCCCAGCTGGGCATCCCGATCATGCATGTTCATACCCACCCCTTCATCCGGAACGAGGTGGTTCCACAGTCGTGTTGGCCGGCAGGAGCGACCCCGCAGCAACCGGGTACGTATAACCCACGTAAGTATGGTGGCCCGAGCAAGCCTGACATCGAGAACATCGCGCAATATTCATGGCCTGAGATGATCGCCGATAGCGCCAACGTCTATCATGCCCCATCGACCACAACACTCCGGAATGCTCGTGGGGTAGTGAAGTCGTTTGCCCGCCACAAGAGCAATCCCTCCTGCAACCTCTTCTAATGGAGTGACTGACAGAATGCCTATGTCCAGATTTCGATTCCTGGTTGCTGCACTTCTCGTCGGGTGTGCGGCTCCACCAGTTGCGACCACCGTCAGTGCCCAGACGTTTCAATGCGCCACCTCAGCAAACGACGAGGCGTACGCGCTTCAGTCCTACATCGTAAGCGTGGTAACCGGAACGGATACCGCGTCCGTGGCTAGTCGCGCTCAGCACCAGCTTCCTGTGACCACCGCCAGCAAGGTCGCCTTCCTCACCAGGGCGAGCGACTGCCGTACGGCTGCACAGCACTTCTTTGCGGCTATTGGCGTACCCGCACCCACAAGCGGCACAGTCGTCGTGATCGGCCTCAAGGTGTCGAGCACTCGCTACGTTGTGGAGGTGATTGGCCAGCGCGCCGGGGAATTTGGTGTGACTCTCACATTCGACACCAAGTGGAAGCTATTGGCGAACGTGGTGGGATAGAGGTGCGGACTTGACGAAGCCCCGCTCAGAAATGGGCGGGGCTTTCACCAAGAGACCCAAACAAGCCGAATGCAGAGCATAGGTGACAGCCGCCCGAGACGCTCAGCGACTCAGATCAAGGGCAGTTGAGTGTCTTCGGCATCTGGAGCCCTTGTGACCCGAAAGGATCCCTCCCGAGCCATGTTGCGACGCGACTCTGTCGCGCAACGCCTGAACGCCATCCCAACTGGGGTGGCGTTCGTCGTTCTTCCGGCGAAGCAGCCTGGCCTCTCCCCCGGCTCCGTTGCGGCGTGCCTCGGCGCGTGATCGGAATTCGCCCCTCCTTCGTTCCGGCGCGCGAGTCGTTCGCGCCCTCCCTCGCGCTCCCAGGCGCGCTGACGCGCGCCGCAACGGAGAGCGGGGGATCTCTAGCGCGCTGACGCGCGCCACAACGGGGGGTCGAAGGGTCATCAGCGCGCAGATGCGCGCCGCAACGTCCTACGCCCGCCGGTAAACGTCCGTACTCAGATACTTCAACCCCGAATCGACCAGCAACGTCGCGATCCGCGCGCTGGGCCCGAGCCGGAGGCCGAGTCGGATGGCGGCGACAACGTTGCCGCCGGAGGAGGAGCCGGCGAAAAGCCCTTCTTCCCGCGCGAGCCGTCGCGCCATCGCCTCGGCATCGGCGGTGGTGACCGGGAGGATCTCGTCCACCAGGCTCGGATCCCACATCGGCGGCGGGTACCCGATCCCGATCCCTTCGATCTTGTGGGCGCCCGAAGCGCCACCGGAGAGGACCGCCGATTCGGCCGGTTCGACCGCGATGATCTTCACCTTGGGGTCGTGCCGCCGGAGCACGCTCGCCACGCCGCGGAGCGACGCCGAGGTCCCGACCGACTGGATGAAGGCGTCGATCTTTCCGTCCGACTGGTCCCAGATCTCCTCTCCCATCGGGTGGTATCCGGCGATGCTGTCGGTGTTGGTGAGCTGGTCGGTCCAGTACGTGTGCGGTCCCTGGCCCATCGTCTTGGCGGTGGCGATCATCTCGAGGAAGAGCTTCTTGGTGAACTTCCCGTTCTCGCTCTCGACCAGGACCAACTCGGCGCCGAGTGCCGCCATCTGCGTGAGCTTCTCCTCGCTGAAAGCGGTGGAGGTGACGAGGCGTATCTTGTACCCTTTGGCCACGGCCACCAGCGCGAGCGACGCACCGGTGCTCCCGCCGGTGTAGTCCACGATGGTGTCGCCGGGCTTCAGCCGGCCATCGGCTTCGGCCCGTGCCACCATCGCCTGCGCCATCCGGTCTTTCATCGATCCGGTCGGGTTCTCCCCCTCGACCTTCACGAAGATCCTGGCGCATCCCGGTGGGACGACGCGCCGGAGCTCGACGAAGGAGGTGTTGCCGATGGTGCCGAGGACGTCTTTGTTGATACCCATGTCACGGAACTTAGCTCCCCCTCGTAGGGCCCGGATGCGTCTCCCCGCCGCAGTGCTCCTCCCGATCCTCTGCGCCGCTGCGCCTCTGCGCCTCTGCGCCCAGTTCACCGTCGAACGGGTCGCCCCCGGTGTCTACGCCACCATCCGGTCCGAGCCCCCGGGCCAGGCGTTCGAGTCCAACTCGATCTTCATCATCGGCGACTCCGGAGTGATCGTGATCGACGCACAGTCGAACCTCCCGGCCACTCGCGCGGTGCTGGCCGCCCTCCGACGGATCACCCGGAAGCCGGTCACCGCGCTGATCCTCACCCACTGGCACTTCGACCACATCACCGGGGCAAGCGTGTACCGCGACTCCTTCCCCGGCGTCGCGATCATCACCCATACTCGCACCGCGGAAGCGATCGACACCGGCGGCCCCGGACGCCGCTCCTTCCTCGAGAGCCTGCCGCAGGCGAAGGCCTATTTCCAAAGTGTGCTCGACGCCGGCAAGAGCTTTGACGGCGCACCGCTCGATGCCGAGGAGCGCGCCAGCATCGCGAGCGATCTCCGGATGGCGGATCGCTACGCCACCACGCCCGTTGACTTCGTTCCCGTCACCCCGACCCAGCTCTTCACCGACCGGCTCACCCTGCATCAAGGGCGCCGCACGATCGACCTGCTCTACCTCGGTCGAGGCCATACCGCAGGGGACATCGTCGTGCACCTCCCGAACGAGCGGGTCCTCATCGCCGGAGACCTCGTCACCGCACCGACCCCGCTGGTCGGCACGACCTCCTTCCCCCACGAATTCGCCACCACGCTCGACCGGCTCGTCGCGCTCCATCCGCAGATCATCATCCCGGGCCACGGGCCGGTGATGCGGAGCGTCGAGTATCTGCGCCAGGAGACGGCGTTGCTCCACTCCTTGGTCTCCCAGACCGATTCAATGTTGGCACTCGGTGATACGCTGGCGCAGGTCCACGAACGGATCGACCTTCGCCCGTTCCGCAGCTGGTTCGCGGGAGAGAGCAAGGTCCGGCGGATCCTCTTCCATAGTTACGTGACGAGTCCCGGGGTGGAGCGCGCCTACCAGGAGGCGTTCGCCGCCCGCGGTCCCCACCTCATCCACTCCAGCACCCCATCGGGAGCGCGCGACGTCCCGCAGGGTGAGCTCGACCTCGCGTTCACCTTCGACGCTCCAGTGATGGAGGACGCGATCTGGGAGCGGGAGGGCACGCTCCTTCTCCCGATCATCCTCGACCACCATTGGAGCGACGATCGCCGGACCCTCACCCTGCGCGTCCGACTGGCGCCGGGCCGAGAGTTCGGGATCCACTTCCGACCGGGGAACAGCAGCTACCGGCTGCACACCGCGCCCGCGGAGTAGGCGGGCGTGCGCCCCCCGGGTATTTTGCGGGGATGAATCCCCCGCCCGACCGGCGCGCCCTTCTCTTCATCTTCCTCACGGTCTTCCTCGACCTGCTCGGGGTCGGGATCCTCGTGCCGGTCATCCCGTTCCTGATCGGGCAATACTCGACCCAGGGGCTCACCGTCGGGCTGGTGGCGCTCAGCTTCAGCGGCGCCCAGTTTCTCGCCGCCCCCCTCCTCGGCCGCCTCTCCGACCGCTGGGGACGCCGGCCGGTGCTGGTGCTGAGCGTGCTGGGCTCCGGGATCGGGTACGTCCTGTTCGCTCTGGGTGGCGCGCTCTGGGTCTACTTCCTCGCGCGGCTCATCGACGGGATCACCGGCGGCAACATCTCCACCGCCCAAGCCTACATCGCCGACGTCTCACCCCCCGAAGCACGCGCCAAGAACTTCGGACTCCTCGGCGCCGCCTTTGGCCTGGGCTTCCTCCTCGGACCAGCGCTCGGCGGCGTGTTGAGCCACTACTCCCTCCACGCCCCGGCGTGGGGTGCGGCGGCGCTCGCCCTCACCACGGCGTTGTTCGGACTCTTCGTGCTGAAGGAGTCGCTCCCGGTCGAGCGCCGGCGCGCCACCCCGATCCTCTGGCGCGAACTCGATCCCTTCGGCGCGATCCTCGGCTTCGTGCGCCGGCCGGCCCTCACCCCCTTCCTGCTCGCGATGACCACGCTCGGCATCGCCTTCGCCGGTTTCCGCACCAACCTTGCCGTCTTCACGCGCGATCACTTCCTGATGGGACCCGAACGGAACGCAGTGCTCTTCACCATTGCGGGGTTCTTCGCCGTCTTCACCCAGGGCGTGATCGTGCGGCGGCTGAGCGGCCACCTGCCCCCCACGCGGTCGGCGATCATCGGCTGCATCCTGATGGCACTCGGTCTCCTCGGGATCGCCATGACGCCGGTGCCGTGGGGACTCTATGCCGCCGTCGCGGTCATCGCGATCGGGAGCGGTCTCGCCAATCCTTCGCTCACCGCCCTTCTCTCGACCGGGATCTCGGCCGCCGAACAGGGCGCCCTCTTCGGCGCGACCCAAGGACTGCAGAGTCTCACGATGATCATCGGTCCGGTGCTTGCCGGTCTCCTCTATGACACGATCGGCCAACGGGCACCCTACGTACTGGGCGCGCTCCTCCTGGTCGCTTCGGTCGTCGCCCTCCGGGCTGCAGCTCACCCCGCGCCGGCCACGTGAACCGCGTCCTCATCGATCGGCTCGGACTCCGCGGGATCGCGGTGTTCGAGGCGGCCAAAGGAGCAGTCGCCCTCCTCGGCGCGCTCGGACTTTCTGAGCTCCGCCACGCCACCTTCGATCCCTCGCACCTGATCGGACGCGAACTGGTCCGGTTCATCGCCGCGACCGACCGGATCCCCCTCTGGCTCGTGGTCGTGGCCGCGATCTGCTATGCCGCCATCCGCTGGGCGGAAGCATGGGGGGTCTGGTTCGGCCGCCGCTGGGCATTCTGGCTCGGCGGGGCGAGCGGCGGGATCTACCTCCCCATCGAAGCGTACGAGTTCACCCGCCATCCCACCTGGACCCGCGGCGGCCTGGTGCTCGGGAATCTCTTGGTGGTCGCTCTGATGCTCACCTGGCTCCGTCACGCACCCGCGAGCGGATCCAGCTGATGGCCACCACCTATGACATCTGGATCTCCTGTCCCCCCGGACTGGAGACGATGGTCGGGCACGAGATGACCGCGCTCGGCGTGACCCCCAAGGGGGTCGAGCCAGGAGGACTCGGCGCGCGGGTCGACGTGCGCACGCTCTACGCGCTCAACTTGCAGCTCTCCTGTGCGAGCCGAGTGAGCGTGCGACTCGGGAGGTTCCACGCGTCGGAATTCTGGGAACTCGAGAAGCGGGCCGAACGGCTCGCCTGGCACGCCTGGCTCCCGAAGGGAAGCACCATCGGCTTCCGGGTCACCAGCAGGAAGTCGAAGCTCTATCACAACGACGCGATCGCCGAACGGCTGGGTGCGCTGATCGCCGCACGGGTGCCGGGGGTCTCGATCGCGCTCCCCATCCCGGATGACGAAGAGACCCACGACCCACGACTCACGACCCACACGCAACTCTTCCTCGTGCGGCTCGTGAATGACGAGGTGACCATCTCGGTGGATGCGAGCGGGGAACTCCTTTACCGTCGCGGGTGGCGGCAGGAGACCGCCAAGGCGCCGCTGCGCGAGACCCTCGCGGCCGCGATGCTCACCGCCTCCGGGTGGGATGGCACGACCCCGCTGCACGACCCCTTCTGCGGTGCAGGGACGATCGTCATCGAGGCGGCGCGACGGCTCCGGAAGATCCCCGCGGGGTGGGACCGGTCATTCGCGTTCGAGCGTTGGCCCACCTTCGATGCTGCGGCGTGGACCGCGGTGCGTGCCGAGGCGGAGGGGGCGATGGTGGCGGGGACGAAAGTGTCGCTGGTCGGGAGCGACCGCGATGCCGGCGCGATCCGGGCCGCGGGCGCCAACGCCCGCCGCGCGGGGGTGGCGAAAGAGGTGAAATTCGCCGAAGCGGACATCCGCGATCTCCCGCCGGCGGCAAGGACGCACATCGTGACGAATCCTCCCTATGGCGTTCGTGTGGGAGAGGGGATGGATATGACGCCGCTCTACGGTGCCCTGGGGCGACTCGCCTCGGCGCCCGGAACGAGCGTCACTTTTCTTTCGCCGGATCACGAACTGACCAAGGCGACGCGGCTCACCTGTCGCACCGCGTGGCGCACCACGAACGGCGGGATCCCGATCGAGTGTCTCACGAATAGCCTCCCCCTCTCCCGTAAGGGAGAGGGGGCCGGGGGGTGAGGTCTGGTTGAGAGAGGGGGCCGGGGGGTGAGGTCTGACCGAGAGGGGGCCGGGGGGTGAGGTCTGGCGGAGAGGGGGACAGGGGGTGAGGCGGAATGGGGAGGGGTAGGGGCCGGGCCTGGGAGGTGAGGGGTGCTATCATTAGAGAGACCACCCTCAGGATGTTGCCATGACCGATCGTCGCCGTTTCCTCGCCCTCGCTGGCCTGGCTGCCACAGGGCTGATCCTACCGCAGGGGATCCTCGCCTGGACCCCGCCCGCCAAGATCCCGATGACGGTCTACAAGTCTCCCGCCTGCGGCTGCTGCCACAGCTGGGTGGAGTACGTCACGGCCAACGGCTTCGCACCCAGGGTGATCGACGTCGCCGACCAGTCACGCCTGGACGACATCAAGACGAGCTCGGGGATCCCGGTGGGGGTGCGCTCCTGCCACCTCGCGCTGGTCGGGACCTACGCGGTCGAAGGGCACGTGCCGACCGACCTGATCCAGAAGATGCTCCGCGAGAAGCCGCAGGCCCGCGGGCTCGCGGTCCCGGGGATGATCAGCGGGAC
>JANMWE010000243.1:0-2779 GCA_031393795.1 Gemmatimonadota bacterium | reverse complement strand
GATGGGACCGTCCTCGGCGAGGCGCCCGCGGGGGCACCAGCCGCCGCAGGGGATGCCGAGGACGAGGGCGACGTCGAGCGCGGCGCGGTCGACGCCGGTCTGGCCACCGGAGATGATGCGGGTGATCGGCACGCGGGGAAGCTAGCGAGTGCCGCGGGATCGGGTCAGGGGGCGGGGACGGCCGAGGCCTTGTAGTCATAGTAGGGAAGGGAGCCGGTGTCGGAGTAGCTCTTGCAGTAGATCACTCCCGCGGCGGTCCGGACACAGAGGCTTTCCGATCCGAATTCGACCTGGGAGTAGTTCGCGCCATTCGTCTCGACGTCGGACTGCCAGCTCCTGCACAGGAATCGCGGCGCGCCCACGGCGGCCCAGATCGCTCCGCAGTACCACCCCAGCGAGACTCCTCGCACGGGTCCCGCCTCGTCCATCAGGGCAGGGTAGCCGGTGCCGAGCGAATCGCGCTCGCGACTGTGAAGGCCTGCGATATCCCCCCAACAGTAGAGTCGACCCACGGCCTCGAGCGCACAGGACCCCGCCTCCCCGGAGACGATCTGCGAGGCGCTAAGAGGGCGGGCGATGGGGAGCGGCGTCGGCGAGGACGAGACCCCGGCGCCGGACCCGAGCTGCCCATAGGTGTCGTCCCCCCAGCATTCCACGCTATCGCCCGTCGTAATGCCGCACCCGTGGTCCCTGCCAAGAGCGATCGCGCGGAAGGTCGCTCCCCCGAACATCTGACGAGGGAGGTCGCTGCTCGGAGTTCCGGCGCCCGCCCCCCAGCACCACACTTCGTCGGACGTGGTGAGCGCGCAGGTCGCCCAGCGTCCCGCATCGAGTGCCCGGACCGGTGGGAGTCCGACGACCCGGACCGGCGCGCTCGACTGATTCCCGGTCGTCCCCTGACGCCCGTTACCGAGTTGCCCGGAGAAATTGGCGCCCCAGCAGAACACCTCACCGATGGCCGTCCGGCCGCACGCGTGCAGGTCACCGACGGTCAGTCCGATGAAGTGCAGGGAATCTGCGCCGACAAGTGTTGGTCCCTCCACGGTGTAGTCATCGACGCCGAGCCGGCCGTAGTAGTTGTCCCCCCAGCACCAGGTGGATCCCGCCGGGTCGATCCCGCAGGCGAAGAAGAGTCCGGACGCCATCGTATCCACCTGCAGCGCCGTGGCCTCGACGCCGATCGCGATCGTCGCGTCCCCGCTCGTGCGGAGATGCAGCGACTGAACGCCCAGGGTCGAACCCAAGGTCCAACGCAGGGCGTACCCGCCGAGGCGGTCGGTCGAGTCGCTCGTGACCTCGATCGTCGCGTCGGCGTCCGAAGTACTCGAATAGATCCGCTCGCCGGCCATGGGGTGACCCTGATCGTCGATCAGGCGCACGATGATGGGTGCGTCCAGCTCGCCATTGAGCCGACCGCGCTGCGCATCGCCGCTGACCACCTCGAAATGATCCGCCACCGCCGGACTCGAGGTCTCGGCGGTGCAGGCGACCACGAACACAAGCATCAGCGGGAGCGCGAAGCGCCGCATAGGGGTTACTCTCATCCAACGCACGATAGGTGGGCACCCCCGGCGGCCATCCGGGGAGTGCCCTAAATGACGATGGGGAGCCGCCGGTGCACACATTCGCTGTGCGTGTCGCCACACCTCCCGCGTCACACATTCGCGGGACCGGGCCGGTCCTGCCCACCACTCCAGCCCGAGCGATCGATATGACCACGCGCATCGCGCCTCCCGCGTTCGTGCTCGCCTTGCTGCTCACGGCGTGCGATGGGAGCATCACCGGACCGTCCTACCTGCACCTCGCTTCGCTCTCCATGGCGTCGTCCTTCGCCTGCGGGATCGACCGCGCCGGGCGCGCGTATTGCTGGGGCACCGACAACGGCTCCGGGCAGCTCGGTACCGGGAGCAACGTGCCCTCGCCCCTCCCGCTGCCCGTCAAGAGCGGGGTGCGATTCACCCAGGTGGTGACCGGCCGCACCCACGTCTGCGCGTTGGCCGAGGACGGCCGCGCCTTCTGCTGGGGGGACAACTCCGAGTCCCAGCTCGGTGTTGTCGCCGCCGATCTCCCGTGTGAACTCCTGCAGCCGAGCGGCTGGACCCAGGACTTCGGCAACGCCTGCTCCACCGTACCGGTCCCGGTCGAGACCACCCTCCGCTTCAAGCGCCTTGGCGCGGCCGAACAACGCACCTGTGGCCTCACCAGCGGAGGCCAGCTCTGGTGCTGGGGCAGCGGCGTGCTAGGTGACAGCGCCGGCGTCGCGGTCACCGATACCCTGGTCCGGGTGTCGGTGTCCACCAACTTCACTACCTTCGCGCTCGGACCGTACCACACTTGTGCCGCCGGCACCGATGGGCTGGGCTGGTGCTGGGGATCCAACTACAACGGCACTCTGGGGCTTGGTACGGCGTTGAGCACGATCACCTACACCTTCACGCCGATGCGGATCAACAGCTCCGCCTTCATCAAGAGCTTCGCACTTGGCGCCGCCCATACCTGCTCCCTCACCGGCGCAGGCGACGCCCTCTGCTGGGGCTTCGGCCAGTCGGGCCAGCGGGGGGATTCGAGCACCGTCGCGACCCAGAATGATCCCACGTTCGTGAAGACCGACCGCAAGTTCGGCGCGGTCGTCGCCGCTTCCAACAGCACCTGTGCGCTCGAGGCGGGGACCGGCGCCGCGTGGTGCTGGGGCGAGAATTCAGCGGGTACCCTCGGCAACGGGACCACCTCCGACCTGGTGGCGCCCGCCAAGGTCCTCGGCGGCCTCAGCTTCTCGGTG
>JANMWE010000209.1:0-6137 GCA_031393795.1 Gemmatimonadota bacterium | reverse complement strand
TCCGCGTCGATCTTCACCAGGATGGCGGTGATGTTGTCGAGCCCGCCGCGGCGGTTGGCGTCGTTGATCATCGCATCCACCCAGTCCTGCGGGCCGCCGGGGGCTTCGAGGATCTTGTGGATGTGTTCGTCCTCGAGCATTCCAGTGAGCCCGTCGGAGGCCAGGAGGACCACATCGCCGGTCCGGAGATCGCCGCCATAGGTGTCGGGGATGACATCCTGGTTGGCGCCCACGCAGCGGGTGATGACGTTGCTGTAGGGATGGACCCGGGCCTGCTCCGGGGTGAGGAGCCCGGCGTCGACCTGCTCCTGGACGTAGGAGTGGTCTTTCGTGAGCTGTTCGAAGCGGCCGTCGCGGAGCCGGTAGGCCCGGCTGTCTCCGACGTGGCCGAGCAGGAAGCGATCGGGCAGGAGGACCAGCGCGGTCGCGGTGGTGCCCATCCCACGCTTGTCGTGCTCGGTCAGGGTGCGCTCGTAGATCGCCGCGTTGGCGCCGCGGATCGCCTGGCGCATCCGCTCGGCCACTTCTTCGTCCGGGATGCCACGGACGGTGCCGAGGTCGCGGCTGATGAGGCGAACGGCCATCTCGCTCGCGACCTCACCGGCCGCGTGACCGCCCATCCCGTCGGCGACGATGAAGATGCCGCGGTCGGCAAGCATGAGGTAGTTGTCCTCATTCCCCGAACGGACGATCCCGACATCGGTGCGCGCGGCGCAGGAAAATTGCACTGGTAGGCGCCTGCTACTTGAGGAGGAAGAAGGCGGCCACCGCGGCGATCACGACGAGCGCGATCACGGGGATGAGCCACTTGGGAGCGCCCCCGTCGGCGGCCGGCGCCGACTTGGGTGCGGGCCTGGCCCCGGCAGGCTTGCTGGCGGGAGGCTTGGCGGCGGGCCTCGATGGAGCCGGCGCCGCCGGCGCCGGGACTGCGGCGGGCTTCGATGGAGCCGGCGCCGCTGGCGCCGGAGCCGGTGCATCGATCTTCATCGCCCCCATCACTTTGGTCCCTGCCCCACCCTTGCCCAGGCCCAGCGCATCGTCATCCGGCTCGAACACCACGGACGCATCCCCGAAACGGACGGTCGAGCCCGGCGCGAGCGGGGTCTCCCCCTCGATCCGTTCGCCATCCACGAACGTGCCGTTGGTCGAGCCGAGGTCGATCAAGATCCAGATCCCGTCACGCCGCTGCAGCTTGGCGTGCTGGGTGCTCACGCTTTCCTCGGGGAGCACGATGTCGTTGTACTCCGCGCGTCCGATGTTCACCACCGGAACGCGGATCTGGATCCGCTGCCCCTTTTTGGTGCCGCTCCGAACGAGGATAGACGCCAAAGGCCCCGGAGGAGCTGCTGCCGCCGGGGTGCCGTGCATCGTGTCGTTCAAACGGGCCGGTGCGGCAGGTGCAGGCGGGGGGCCCGGTGGTGCCGGCTTCGGCGTCGGGTTCGGCATCGTGGCCCTGGGTCCCCCGGGATCGCTCGCCTTCGGCGGCACCGGGGTTGCCGGGGCGGCAGGGGCCGGTGCGGCCGCGGGGGCCTGCGGGGCGGCCGGCTGCCCCCCCTTCGGCGGATCGGCGTAGAAACGGAGGTCGGCGTCACCCACCCGGATCACGTCGGCCCGCGCCAGCACCTTCTGGCCGGCGATCTTCTCGCCATTCACGTAGGTCCCGTTGGTGGAGAGATCCACCAGCAGATACCCCTTGTCGGTCCCCATGATCTCGGCGTGCTTCCGCGACACGCTCTTGCTCTCGATCACCACGTCGCACTCGGCGTCGCGGCCGATGACCGCGCGCCCGGCGCCGATGGCGTACTCGCGCCCGTCGGTCAGCGAGACCAGCCGACCGTTGACCATCCCGGCACTGGAGGGCCCCGCCTTCTTGGAGGAGATCGCGGCAGCGAGGTCATTGGCGTTGACGTACTGGGTGGAACCGGAACGCTTCGGGTCCACCAGGAGCAGTTCGTGGCCAGCCACCATGAGCTTGTCGCCGTGCAGCACCGGGTGCGGATCGGTGCCGATCTTGACGCCATTGAGCAGCACCTCGGCGCCCGCCTGGGGCAGGACCGAGACCGTGCCGTCCGCCGCACCCTTCAGCACCAAGTGCTTGGGTTGGGCGCCGGGGAGGGCCACCAGTCCCGCGGGGTCGGCACCAATGGCCGAGTCCCCTGTGGGGATACTGATGGTACGCCCACCGAATTCAAGCTGGAGCATTTCTATTGACCCGTCTGGAAGCCGTCCGGGGAAGCTACCCCACGGCCTGCTAAGGTGGCAAGGGAGGGGGAGTTAGGCCGATTCCGGCCCCCCACCTTGACGTCAAGCGGCCACTCCACCACCGGCGATATGGGGGGGAGGTTCGGTCTGGCGTGCCCCGGTCTGGCCTCAACTGGGAAGGACGGAGTGACGGAGATACGGAGGATATGTGTTCTGGTCTCAAGGCGGATCTCGACCGTGGGACCACAAAATGTGCATCCGTCCCTCCGTCCCTCCGCTCCTCCAAGTTGAGGTCAAGCCTAGCTGCATTTGGGGTGCCGGCCCCACTCGCACCAAGTCCCGAACCTACGCCGCGCCGGCGAGCTGGAGCCGGTAGAGGCGCTCGTAGAGGCCCCCCTGGGCCAGGAGTTCGCGGTGGTCCCCCCGCTCGCGGATCTCGCCGTGGTGGAAGACCAGGATCTCGTCCGCCTCAAGCACGGTCGAGAGCCGGTGCGCCACCACCAGGCAGGTCCGTCCCACCAGCAGCTCTTCCAGCGCCCGCTGGATCTGCGCCTCCGCCTCGGCGTCCACCGAGCTGGTGGCCTCGTCGAGCACCAGGATCGTCGGATCGAGCGCCAGCGCCCGCGCGAAGCTCAGCAGCTGCCGCTCACCCACGCTCAGCCCCTTGCCGCGCTCACCCAGCACCTGCCCAAATCCCTTTGGGAGCCGCTCGATGAAGCGGTCGGCCCCGACCCGCCGAGCCGCCTGCTCCGCGCGCTCCCGGGGGATGTCGGCGTCGAGGACCAGATTCCGGAGGATGTCGCCGCTGAACAGGAAGAGGTCCTGCTGCACGAAGCCGATCAGCTTCCGCAGGTCGGAGAGGGGAATGTCGCGGATATCCACCCCGTCGACCGTGATCCGCCCCTTGGTCACGTCATAGAATCGGAGCAGGAGGGAGATGATCGTGGTCTTCCCCGCCCCCGTATGCCCCACAAGCGCGAGGGTCCGCCCCGGCGCCGCGACGAAGCTGACCCCTTTCAGGACCCACGGCCCTTCCTCGGAGTACTTGAACCAGACATCCTCGAACGCCACCTCACCCCGGGCAGGAGTCGGAAGGCGCTCGAGGCGCGAAAGGCGCACGCGGTCCCCGACCGTGACTGGTTCGTCCAACAGCTTGAAGATCCGCTCCGACGAGGCCATCGCGCTCTGCAGCAGGTTGAACTTCTCGGCCAGGTCCTGCAGCGGCTGGAAGAAACGGCGGGTAAGCTGGATGAAGGCCGCGAGGATGCCGACCGTCAGGGTGCCACTGAGCGCGCGCGCGCCGCCGTACCAGAGGAGGAGCGCGATCGCCGTGGCTGCGAGGACTTCGATGATCGGGAAGAAGACCGCATAGATGGTGATCGACCGGAGCTGAGCCTCGAGATGGTCGGCGTTCACTCCCTTGAAACCGTCGAGCGCCGCCTTCTCACGCCCGAAGAGCTGCACTACGCGCATCCCCGCCAGGTGTTCCTGGAGGAAACTGTTGAGCCGCGCCACCCGGGTCCGGATATCGCGGAACGCCTCGCGCACACGGCTCCGGAAGATCGATGCCGTGAGGAGCACGCCGGGGATGACCGCGCAGGCCACCAACGTCAGGCGCCAGTCCATCAGCCCCATCATCACCAGGATCAGGAAGAGGGTGAAGAAGTCGCCGATGACCGTGACGAGTCCGCTCGAGAGGAGCTCGTTGAGGGTCTCGACGTCGGACGTCACCCGCGTGGTGAGCCGCCCCACCGGGTGGCGATCGAAGTAGGGGATCGAGAGCTGCTGGAGCTTGGTGAAGATCTCGCGCCGCAGGTCATGCATCACCCGCTGGCCGATCAGCGTCGTGAGCACGGCGCTCGCGTACCCGGTCAGGAACTCCAGGAAGAGCGAGGCGGCGAGCACCGCGGCGAGGGTGGCGAGGAGCCCGGTGTCGTGCTTGGGGATCGCGACGTCGATGGCCTGCTGCAGCACCCGCGGACCGACAAGGTTGAGCGCCGAGCTGACCAGGAGCGCCCCCAGCGCCCCGAGCGTGAGGAGCCACGCCGAGCGCAGGTACTTGACGAGCCGCCGCAGGAGGGTCGCATCGACCTGGCCGCCGACGGCGTCGTCCGCCATCTGGCTCATGCCGGCACCCCTTCGTCGTCACCCACGCCGGAGTCCTCCAGCCCCTTGAGCCCCTGGCGCACCCAGGTCGAGAAGACCCAGGCGCCGAACCCGATGGTCCAGTAGCTCAGCGTGAGGCGCCAGATCAGGGTGTAGAGCGGCACGATCTCGCGCGGCACGTACACCGACATCACGGCGGCCGAGAGAACTTCCGCGATCCCCGAGGCGCCGGGGGTCGGCGCGAAGTAGAGCAGGAAGGTGATCAGGACCTGCAGCAGCAGGACGTCGACGAACTGGGCCTCGATCCCGACCGCCCGGAGCGCCACGTAGCCGGCCAGGAGCTTGTTGGCGTGCGACGGGGCCGAGACGATCACCGCCCAGAAGAGCGCAGTCCACCCGCGGAGCGTGTTGAACTTCAGGATGCTCGCGTGGGCCTGGTCGATCCCCGTCTCGAGCTTGCCGAGCCGAGCGGCGATCCCCTGATGCTTGGTGCCAGCCCACCGCGCGAGTCGGTGGATCAGGTCACGCACGAGCCCGGGGAACACCATCACGATCACCATCAACAGGCCGAGCCCCGCGAAGATCCCAAGCGACGCGAGGAAGAGGTCGTAGAGCGAGAGTCCCAGCACGTTTCCCTGGGTCCCCAGCGACCGGCCTGCGCCGAGCAGGATCGCGACCGGGCCCGCGATGGCGAAGAAGATGACCGTGGCGATGAAGGTCATCAGCGTCGAGGTCATCGCCACCGGCACCGAGACGCCGTAGCGGCGCATCGTGTAGACCATCATCGGTGCCGCGCCTGACTGGAACGGCGTGAGGTAGCTCCCCCACGCGCTCATCCCGCCGGCGAGGAACATCCCGCGGAGGGGTGGGTGCGGATGCACCTGCCGGGTCACCAGCCAGAGACGGAATCCGCCTCCGAACCAATCCAGCGAGGCGAGCCCGAGCCCCACCAGCACCCAGACCCAGTGGATCCGTCCCACGGAGGCGAGGAATTGCGGGATGTTGTTTCCGTAGAGGAGGACCCCGGCGTACCCCACGATCGAGGTGACGACGAAGAGCTCGAACCCGCGGCGGAGCAGCTTGGGGGTGAGGACGGCGGCCATTTCGAAAGATAGTGAGGGGTGAGGAGTGAGGGGTGAGGAGTGAGGGGTGAGGGGGAACTGCTGTTAGGAGCCACCCCCTCACCCCTTACCCCTTACCCCTCACCACTATCTTTCGCTCGTGTCCGCACCCGTCATCCGCATCGTCAACGCCCGCCAGCACAATCTCAAGGGCATCACGGTCGACCTGCCGCGCCGCGCGCTGATCGCGATCACGGGGCCGTCCGGCTCGGGGAAGAGTTCGCTCGCGTTCGACACCCTCTACGCCGAGGGCCAGCGGCGCTACATCGAATCGCTCTCGACCTACGCCAAGCAGTTCCTCGAGCGGATGCCGAAACCGCTGGTCGACCGGCTCGAAGGGGTGGCCCCCTCGGTCGCGATCGAGCAGCGGAATCCTACCGTCTCGAGCCGTTCCACCGTCGGCACCGCCACCGAGGTGTACGATCACCTGCGGCTCCTCTGGGCCCGCGTGGGAGAACAATTCTGCCTGGTCTGCGGCGGCCGCGTGCGCGTCGACGGCCCCAGCCGCGCTGCCGACACAGTGCTCGCGGGATCGATCGGTCGCCTGCAGGTGGCCTTCCCCCTCCCCCCGTCGATGCGGGGCGACCACCGGCTCGTCCTCGAGAATCTCCGCGCCCTCGGTTTCGTGCGGGTCCAGGTCGACGGCGTCGGGCATCACCTGGACGAGCTCCCCGAGGGGATGGACCTCCACGGCTCGGCCGAGGTCCT
>JANMWE010000149.1:0-15103 GCA_031393795.1 Gemmatimonadota bacterium | reverse complement strand
CGAGCTGGAATGGAGCGCCGCCACTGGTGATGGTGAGCGTCGCTTCGGTGCCGGTCTGCAAGGCAAGGAGTACGGGGACGGTGGGGCTCCCGTGTCGCACCGCGTTCTCCACCAGCTCGAGGAGCGCTTCGCGGAGGAGCCCGCGGTTCCCCGTGATCGTGAGGGGTGCGACCTCCCCGAAGGCGAGCTGGCGCCCGAGCTGGTGGGCGCGGCCGCGCATCGCGTCCGCCACCTCGAGCAGGAGCCCGTCGAGGTCCACGGTGCCATCGAGGGGGGGCGTGGCCCCGGCCTGGGCCTCGGCCAGGAGGAAGAGGTCGTCCACGCGCCGCTGCATTTGTTCGGCCGCGAGCTGGATCCGGCGGAGCACCCCGGCGCTGGTCCCCTCGGCGCGTGGGAGCTCGAGCGACGCCTCCCCCATCACGAGCGTGAGGGGGGTGCGGATCTGGTGCGCCGCTTCCCGCAGGAACTTCCGATTCCGTGCCTGTGCCGTCTCGAGCCGGTCGAGAAGCGCGTTGAACTGCTGGCGGACGCGGTCCACCTCGTCGGCGGGGCTGTTGACGAGGAGGCGCGCGCGAAGCGAGGCGGGGGAGATCCCGGCGATGGCGTCCCCCAGCTCATCGATGGGAGCGAGCGCGCGACGGGAGAGGATGTAGCCACCCCCCAGACCCAGCAGGAGGATGAGGAGGGCGCTCGCGCCGAGCCACCAGGCGAGGGTCTCGTTGTCCTCCTCGAGACCGCGCGCCGAGGCGGTGACCGTCACCATGAATCGGGGTGCTTGGTTGTGCTGGACCATCACCTCACGGACGAATCCTTCCTCGCCGATCCGGAGGTTCCGATGGGCCCGCGTCAGGTCGGTGGGGTGGGTGGCGGTGAGCCAGGGCCCGGGCCCTCGTTCCGCGTAGGGGCGGCCCGTGCTGTCGAGCACAGAGTAGGCGCCCGGGGGCGCCTGCCACTCGTGGATCGCTTCGCGGGCGGCGCCGGCCAGCCCCGCGTTGGGAAGATCGTGGTACTCCTGCAGCACCGCCTCGATCAACGCCTCGCCCCGTCCCTGGAGGTCGCGGGTGAGTCGCTGCTCGGATTGGATGCGGAGGTACCCGTAGAGCGAAAGGTCGAGGGCCAGGAGGCCGACGAAATACGCCGCCGCGAACCCGGCGCCGAGGCGGAGGCGGAGCCGGCTAAGTGACATGGGTCGGGACCTTGGGGCTCAGCATATAGCCGGAGCCGCGCACGGTGTGGATGAGCGGGCGGGTCCCGTCGGGATCGAGCTTCCGGCGCACTCGGCCCACGAGGACATCCACCACGTTGCCGATCGGGTCGAAATTGTCGTCCCAGACGTGGGCCAGGATCCGGCCACGATCGAGCACCCGCTCGGGCTGGCGGAGAAAGAACTCGAGCAGGGCGTATTCGCGGGCGGAGAGGTGCAGCTCACGACCGGCGCGGGTGATCCGTCGCGCGGCGGGATCGAGCTCGACGTCATCGACGCGCAGGATGGTCGGGAGGGTCTCGTCCGGCCGGCGGGCCAAGGCGCGCAGCCGGGCCAAGAGCTCCTCGGCCGCGAACGGCTTCACCAGGTAGTCGTCCGCGCCGCTGTCGAGGCCGAGCACCCGGTCGTCGAGGGCGCCGCGGGCGGTGAGCATCAGCACCGGGGCGCGTCCGCCCTTGGCCCGCCACTCGCGGCAGACGCGGACCCCATCCATGTCGGGGAGTCCGCGGTCGAGGATGACCAGGTCGTACGGGTTGAGGGCCAGGGATTGCAGGGCGTGCGCCCCGGTCGTGACCAGATCCGCCGCCCAGCTGGCGCGCTGGACGGTGCGGGTCAGCAGGTCGCCGACCTCCGGATCATCCTCGACGATCAGGACGCGCACGCTGCCATCGGGTCAGGGGGTCCGGGCCGGAGGGGTGGTCGGCGCGTGGGCCGGTCGGGTACGGGGACGGGGGGCGCGATGTTCGTGCGACTCCTCGTTCGCCTCGGACCGAGCGTCTTCGTGTTCGCGTCCGACCACGGCACCGGTCAGGGCGTCGATGTTCACCTCTTCGATCCCCGACATGCCGGCGACCTTCATGTCGAACGAATAGATGAGCTTGTGATCCTCGTTCTCGAGCTCCGAGGACTGGATCATGGCGCCGGGAACGGCGCGGCGTGCGATGGCGCGCGCGCTGTCGGGGGTGACCCGGGCCTGGGCCAGGAGACCCGCACTCTCCTGCTTGAGCGTGGTATCCGCCATGCGATGCTCCCGCGCCTCGCCGCGATGCTCCTGAGCGGCCTCGTTGGCCTCGCTCCGGGCGTCTTCGTGCGCGCGGCCGACCAGGGCGCCGGTCAGGGCGTCGACGTTCACCTCTTCGATCCCCGACTTGCCCGGGACCTTCATATCGAATGAGTAGATCAGCTTGTGATTCTCGTTCTCGAGCTCGGACGACTGGATCGTGGCGCCGGGGACGGCTCGGCGTGCAATGGCGCGGGCCGAATCGGGAGTGACGCGGGCCTGGGCCAAGAGGCCGGGGCGTTCCTGCTTGAGGGTGGGATCGGCGGCCTGGGCAGAAAGGGCCGCGGGCGCCGCGGTGCTGACCAGGAGGGCAAGGAGGAGTCGCATGGAACGCCTTCGGGTTGAGGTGTGGGCGAAGGGTAGTGGAGCTCGATGACAGTGAGGTGACGGTCCTTGGCGCGTCACGGCGCCACCGCCTTCCGGACCGCCGGGGCCACCACTGTACCATAGAGTTCGATCGCGCGCATCATCGCTGGGTGGGGCACCGGCCCCACGCTGAGCTGGAGGAGGAACCGGTCCATCTTGAAAAGCTCGTGCTCCATCAGGATCTTGTCGATCACCTCCTGGGGATCGCCGACCAGGAGGGCGCCGCGGGGGGAGCGTTCGTGGGCGAACTGCGTCGGGGTGGGCGGTGGCCAGCCCCGCTCGCGCCCGATCCGCCCCATCATCTCGATGTACGAGGGGAGGGCGGCCGCGACGGCCCCGTCCGACGTGTCCGCGATGAACCCGTGGGAGTTGATCCCCACCTTGAGTGTCGCTGGGGCGTGTCCCGCCTTGGCCCCAGCCTCGCGATAGAGGTCGATGAGCGGCGCGAACCGCGCCGGCTCGCCGCCGATGATGGCGAGGGCCAGGGGGAGCCCCAGCGTCCCGGCGCGGATGACCGACTGCGAGGTCCCGCCGACGGCGAGCCAGATGGGAAGGGGATCCTGCAGCGCCCGCGGGTAGACGCCGCTCCCGCTCAGCGGCGGCCGATGGTGGCCGGTCCAGGAGAGCCGTTCTGCGTCCCGGATCCTCAGCAGGAGATCGAGCTTCTCACTGAAGAGATCGTCGTAGTCGTTGAGGTCGTACCCGAAGAGGGGGAACGATTCGGTGAACGAGCCTCTTCCCGCCATGATCTCGGCCCGCCCGCCCGACAACAAGTCCAACGTCGCGAAATTCTGATAGACCCGCACCGGATCATCGGAGCTCAAAACCGTGACCGCGCTGGTGAGGCGGATGCGCGTGGTACGCGCGGCGGCGGCCGCGAGGGCTACGGCGGGGCTCGAGATCAGGAAGTCAGGGCGGTGGTGCTCGCCGAGGCCGAAGATGTCGAGCCCCACCTGGTCGGCAAGCGCGATCTCTTCTAGGAGCTCGCGGAACTGGATGGCGGCCGTGGCAGCTCCGGGGCCGCTGGTGGGGACGAAGGTGTAGAGGCCGAGTTCCATTCTAATAGACGCCGGGCAGGAATCGCTTGGTCCGGCGCGTGAATGCGAGATAATCGTTCCCGAAATGCGCGACCAGCAGCTTCTCTTCGGCCCGACCCCGCAGGTCGCTGCCGAGCACCATCAGGATGACCGAGCTCCAGAGCAACGAGGTGGGGACCCAGAGGGCGCTGCCGAGCGCGAGCAGGTCGAGACCGAGGTAGATCGGGTGGCGGACGTACTGAAATGGCCCACCGGTCGCGAGTTGGTGGTCCGGGGTGAGGGCCGCCCGGAAGCGCCACGACTTGAAGTAGAGGAGGGCCCAGCACATCATCGCGGCGCCGAGCGCGATGACGAGGGTCCCGACCGTCCGCTGCCCCTCGAACCATTCGGGAACGCGGTCGGGCAGAACGGCGTTCCCGATCCCGGCGTACATCAACGCGAACGCCGCCATATGGAAAGCGAGGAGGAGCCGCGAGTGGGGGGCTGCCTCTTCCGGGCCCGGAGGAAGCACTTCGCGGGACTTGTCCGCCTCTCGGGTCATAAGCCGGGTGATCCCGAACGCGCTCCAGAACGCGATATGGACCACGTAGAGCGCCAGGTCTCGGTGGGGCATCAGGCGCTCCGGAGGCGACGGATGAAGCGGGTGGCGGCACTCGTGAGGGCGGCGGGGATCATCACGAAGAGGAGGACGAGTGCGGCGCCGAAGGTGAGCCGACCCGCCAGGTCCGAGGAACCGATGAACTTGAGCTTCGGCAGGAGAAGAAACCCGCCGAGGAGACCGGTGAGGACGCACATCTCGAGGAAGAGGATGCGGAAGTCGCGCACTCCAGGCATCAGCGTGCCGGGTCGGAGGAGCTCCGCCGCCACCCCGGTGCAGGCGCCGATGATGAGGGTCGCCGCCAGGGCCGAGTCGGCAGGCCACGGCGTGAGTCCGGCGAGCAGCGGGACCACGCCCCGCATCGTGAGCGCGCCGAGCGCACCGGCGATCAGGACCCGCCGCCGATGGACGCTCCCCGGAAGCAGGACGATGACCCCGGCCAGTGCGCCCGCGAGGCCGACCATCCAGCTGAATTCGAGTCCGAGCCCCGCCAGAGTCCCGGAGGTGCACCCCCAGACCCAGCCGTGGAGGGCGTCGGGGGAAGTGATATGCATGGGATGGTCCGTCATGCATCGCAATCTAGCGCCACCAAGCGAGCGGGCGAGAGGCGGACCTTCGCCCCTCGCCCGCCGCCTGCGCCCTGCGGCTGGGGTCACGCCCGTCGGACGGTCGCCACCGCACTTACGATCGCTAACAGCAGCCCACACGCGACCACGATCGCGGCCCCGGTCGGCAGGTCGAACCGATAGGATGTGTACAGTCCGATCAAGCTCGCGGCCGCCGCTACTCCCCAGCCGACCAGGAGCCGGCCGAGCCAGTGGCGAGCCAACATCACCCCGCACACTGCGGGGACGATGAGATACGCGAAGGTCAGCAGCACTCCCGCGACCCGCACGAAGCTGACGACCACCAGCGCGAACGCCGCATAGAAGAGGAAGTCCCAGAGTCGGACCTTCATTCCCTCCGCATCGGCCTGGTCAGGATCGGACGAGATCAGCGCAAATCGGCGATGGAAGATGCCGTAGAACAGCGCCAACCCTGCGAAGATCGCGGTGCGCTGGAGGACCTCACCCTGGGTGACATTGAGGATATCCCCGGTCAGCAGATGCTCCAGCTCTTCCTTTCCTCCCGCCACCCTGCTCAGCAACAGGATCACTCCGGCGGCGGCCACGACAAAGGTGATCCCGATGACCGCTTCCTGGGGTACCTGGTGTTTGCGGATACCGCGCGACCAGCTGAAGAACGCCGCCCCGAGCAGGGTCACGGCCAGCGAGATCCAGAATGTGGGGCGGTCGTCGAAATGGTAGCCGAGGAGAAGCGCCGCGCAGGTCCCCAGCGTCGCCACTTGGGCGAGCGCGAGGTCGACGAAGATCACCTCCCGCCGCACGACATGGATGCCGAGGTACACGAGCAGCGGGGGCAGCAGAAGGCACGCGGCCAGTGGCCATTTCGACACTTCCCAGACGACTTGGAGATCCGCGGGGTTCATTTGGTCTGCTCCAGCGCGGCGGCGAGGGTGGTTACCATGTGATCCATCAGGTCAAAGTACGATCCCGTATTCGGGACGGCGCCAGGTTGCTGCGAGATATCCAGCACCAGCCCATCGGTCTGGCGCGCCACCGTTTCGGCCGTCCGGCGATTCTGGAAGGGCTGGACGATGATCACCCGCGCGTGTTGCGCCCGCATGGCGCTGATGACCTGAGCAAGATGCGCGGGCGACGGGGCAATGCCCGGTTTTGGTTCGAGGGTCTCGACGATGTCCAGATCGAAGCGCTCCGCGAAGTAACCGAAGTCCTTGTGATAGGTCACGATCTTGGCCCCGCGGAATGGTGCCAGCCGCGAGCGCCATTCGGCATACTTGGTGTCAAGGGTGCGATCGAACAGGTCAAGATTGGCCCGGAAGATGCCCGCCGAGGCCGGGTCGAGCTGTGCGAAATGGGCGGCGATCTGGGCGACGACGATCTTGACGTTCACCGGGTCGACCAGGAAATGCGGATTGCCCATCGAGTGCACATCGCCATTGGAGCGATCGAACGTCGCGGGCACTTCGATCATCACGATGCCTTCTGAGGCAGCGATCCGACCGGGGGTCCCGGAGGCGATCCTGGAGTTGCGGGCGTTGTCGAGCAAGGGGGGTAGCCAGCCGAGCTCGAGCTCGGCCCCGCCTTCGATCAATACATCGGCCCGGTTGAGGGCGATGAGGTAGCTCGGCTTGGGATCCACGAAATGCGGGTCTTCCGTGGGCTTGGCCAGCGCGGTCACCTCGACCCGATCTCCCCCGATCTCCCTGGCGAGTGCCGCCAGGTCCGGTGTGGTGGCCACGACGTTGAGCTTGTGCGCGATCGGCGCAGGGGTGCCGGAGATCGCGATGAGTGTGGCGGTGGCCACCTTGAATGCGTGAATGATCCCCATAGGGTCTGCTCGTCCTCTAGAATTTGTGGGCTGCGTGCGCGCCGAGCATGAACTCGACCTGCATCCACAGCGATTGGTCGGTGCCGAGATCCTTGCGATCGTCGTAATTGTATTGCAGGCGCACCTTGGAGAACTCGCTCGGATACCAGGTCACGTTCGGGGACACCCGGTACCGGCGAGTGCGCAATGCCGCGTTGAAGGCTGCGCTGTCTCCATCCGCGACCTCGCCTCGCAGTCCGAGGACCCAGCGTGGCTTGGCCCCCCAGAGCAGCTGGGAGTACACTCCCCAGTCCTTGAGCCGCTCCTGCGGCAGGGTGACCGTGGAATCCGCGAGCGACACCCGTTGGGCAGCATCGAATCCGCGGACCAGGGCCTCGCTTTGCAGGGAGACGAATGGAAAGCCCTGCGTGGCCCTGGCCGACTTCCATTTCCAATAGAGATCTGCGCCGTAGATGCGGGTCCGGCCATTCGCGCCGGAGTTGTTCGGCCCGAAGGCCGCTGAGGCGCCGAAGAGCAACGTTTGCGTCGGGGTCAGGTCGACCGATGAGGCGAGCCGAGACACCATCAGCAGATCATTGGGCCGTTCCACCGCGCGCGCTACCGGTCGTCCGCCATGGATCTCGGAGGACTCATCCGATCGAAAGCTGAACGCGGTGCCGCCAGCGCTGTTCATGACGCTCACCATCGCCTCGGTGTACCACGAGAGCGGCGGGAGCCATGAGACCCTCACCCCCTGGCTGCGCAACCCGTCAGGGCCGAACATGCGATTGAGCACCAGCGGTTGGTCGACAAAGGACCAAGCGTGCGGGTGCTGTGAATTCTGGCGACCGAACTCCGTGAAGAACTGGCCTGCCTTCACCTGAAGATTCGCGGGCAGGGAGGTGGTCAGGAAGAACATCTCTTCCAGCTCAACACCCGTTTCTCCGTTGGCATTCAGCTTGAAGACGATATTACTGAACCCCTTCAGGTACGGGTCCACTGCACCGTCCAAGGAGATCTCGGAATTGGGGGCCGTGAAGCCGCGGACCGCGGGATCGTGGTCGCCTCGCTGCAAGGCACCGATGTCGGATGCGGTGGACCAGCCGAAGTCAGTCAACCCATCGAAGCCCATGTTCATGTAGGCTCCACCGGCGCGAGCTGCCACGGGATGCGGCGCCGGCATCGCCATCGGGTGCTCAGCTCGGTCATTGGGCTGGGCGCAGCGCGCCAGAGCCATCCGGTTGACTCGGTCGGCCAGAGCATGGGCCGCCAGGATGAGCGAGTCCGTATGCACGTCGCCGGTCGGCGTGAGGGATACTTCGAAGGGGGATTCCCCGCAATGTCCCGATTCGATCGAGTCCATGCGAGCACTCAACCTCAGGAATACGCTGTGAAGGGAATCCGCGGCGGGGGTCTGCGCCGCGAGGGCGCTCCCCCACAGGAGCAAGGCCGCGACGAAGGTCGCGGAGCGGTGATGCGTGTTCATGTGACGAAAGACCTCGACCGAAGCGTGTTCCCCAGGCGCGGAGTGCGCGCGGGGCCGTTCAGGCGAGGGGGAGTGGGGGGGCGCGGGGCTGGTGTGCGGCGGGTGGTGCGCGGGCGACCGGCATGGCGGTCGCGACGCTGGCGGGGCGCTGGACGCTCCCCGTCGAGGGGGTGATGCGGGTCTCTTCCGGACGGATGAGCTGGGCGGTGAGGAGCTGGCAGAGCGGACAGGTGTCAGGGTTGTGGACCGGTGCGCCGGTGGGGGTGTGCGCCCGTTCGATCCTCGCCGCACCGCGGTCGATGTTCGCGCCGAGGTCGTGCAATGGCGCGAGGCTGGACATCACCAGTTGGGTGATGGCCAGCGCCAGGATGGAACGCCGAATGACCGGGTGGGCGAACGACCGCATCCCTCAATCTAGCAGGGTGCCCGGAGGGATAGGGAGGCGGGTTCCCGAGATCCTGCCGTGGAGCACCTTGTACAGGCTCGTGAGCAGGGTCTCCGCGGTGTACGGCTTGCTGACGAACTCCGTGACCCCCGCGGCGAGGGCATCGGCGACGCTCCCCCCGGAGGTCAGGCCGCTGGAGGCGATGATCCTGACCCTCGGATCGACCACGAAGAGTGCCGCGATCATCGCGGGGCCATCCATCACCGGCATCGCCATGTCGGTGAGCACCACGCTGATCTCCTTTCGATGTTCCTCGAATTGAGCCACTCCCTCGGCCCCATTACCCGCCAGCATCACCCGGTACCCGAACCGCTCCAGGGTACGCTGGACGATGCTCCGGATCGACTCCTCGTCGTCGACCACGAGGATCAGCTCCCCGTCGCCCCTCGGCAGGCGGACCGCGAGGACCTCGTCGTCCGGGATGGTCACCGCCCCGACGAGGGCCGGAAGGTAGATCGTGAATTTGGCCCCCTTGCCGACCTCGCTGTAGAGATTGATGAATCCCCGGTGCGAGTGGACGATGGAGTACACGGTCGAGAGGCCGAGCCCGGTCCCCTTGCCGACCTCCTTGGTGGTGAAGAAGGGCTCGAAGAGCCGTTGCTGGATCAGGGGAGGGATGCCGACCCCGGTGTCGCCGACCGCGACCGCCACGTACGGCCCCCGCCGGGCGTGGGGGTTCATCCGGGCAAAGACCTCGTCGATCGTGGCATTGCTGAGGCTGATCGTGAGCGTCCCTCCGTGCGGCATCGCGTCGCGGGCGTTGACGCAGAGGTTGGTGAGGACTTGGTGCATCTGGGTGGCGTCCGCCTGGATGGTCCAGAGGTCGGGCGCCGAAGTGAGACGGATGGTGATCCCCTTGGGGAAGGTGTCGCGGGCGATCTTCTCGACGTCCCGCGCGATGCGCGCAACCTCGATCGGGATCCTTTTCCCCTCCACGCCGCGGGCGAAGGTCAGCACCTGCTGGACCATTGCGGCCCCCCGCTTGGCGCTCGCTTCGATGGTGGCGAGGGACTCCAGCCGTTCCGGGTCCCGGTCGTCCGTCCGCAGGAGCTCGATGGAGACGAGGATGGGGGCGAGGACATTGTTGAGGTCGTGGGCGATGCCCCCGGCCAGGGTGCCGAGGCTCTCGAGCCGCTGGGCCCGAAGGAACTGCATCTCGAGCCGTTTGCGTTCCGTCACGTCGGAGGTGATCGCCAGGATGGCCGTGGGGTATCCGCGGTCGTCCCGCACGAGGCTCCAGCGCACGGCCACATCGCGGACCCTTTCATCCTTCCCCCGTTGGACCAACTCCCCTTCCCATTGCCCGCGGTCCAGGAGGAGGGCACGGGCCTCCTGGTACGCGACCGGATCGACGTGGAACAATTCGGACGCACGGCGGCCGATCACTTCGGAGGCCAGCCACCCATAGTTCCGCTCGGCGCCCTTGTTCCAGTAGGTGATGCGGTCGTCCATGTCCTTCACGAGGATCGCGTCGTGGGCGGCGTCGAGGAGGGCCGCCTGCTGGGCGAGTCGGAGTTCCGCCTCTTTCCGGCTGGTCAGGTCGGTGTTGGCGCCGATCATCCGAATGGCCCGCCCCTCGGCGTTCCGCACGATGTGGCCCTGGTCGAGGACGTGGGCGTACCGTCCGTCCTTCCGCCGGAAGCGGTATTCCCCCGACCACTGCTCCGCGCCGGACTCGAATGCGCGCCGCATCCCGGCGATGACCCGTTCCCGATCGTCCGGGTGGATCAGGTCGGCCCACCCCCCCACGGTGGAGCCGAGGGCGGCGATCGTGTGGCCGTACAGTTCCTCGAACCCCTCGTTCCGCCAGACGGTGTTGGCGTCGAGATCCCAGTCGTAGATGCCGTCATTGGCCGCCTTGGAGAGGAGGCGGAACCGCTCCTCGCTCAGCGCGAGCGCCTCACGGGCCTCGTATTCGCGGGTGATGTCCTCGACCGCGGTGATGAAATAGAGGACCTCGCCCGCCTCGTCCCGAGAGGCGGCAATGCTGACCCGCGCCCAGACCGTCCTGCCGTCGGCGGTGAGGTAGCGCTTTTCGAGGCCGACCGTCTCCCGTCGTCCGCTGACCAGCATCGTCACCGCGGCGAGGCTGGCGGCGCGGTCGTCGGGATGGGTCAGTTCGACGAAGCGGTGATCCCGGAGTTCGTCGGAGGTATAGCCGACCATCTGGCGAAAGGCGATGTTGGCCTCGGTGAAGCGTCCGTCGCTGGCGGTGATGACGATCCCCATCGGCGCGGAGTCGAAGGTCTGCCGGAACCGCTCCTCGCTCAGCCGGACCGCCTCCTGGGCCTCGCGCTCACGGGTGATGTCGGCGACCATGGCGATCAGATAGAGGGCACGGCCGGAAGGGTCGCGGGGCGCCGCGACGGTGACGCGCGCCCACCCGATCCGGCCGTCAGCGGCCACGAAACGCTTTTCAAAGACCGCCTCCCGCTGGCGCCCATCGATCAACCCCTCGACATCGGCGAGGTAGTCCGGGCGATCATCGGGATGGGTCAGGCTGAGGAAGGGCCGACCCCGCAGCTGGACGGGTGCGTATCCCAGGAGACGGCAGAAGGCGGTGTTGGCGTCGGTGATCCGGCCGTCGACCGAGATGATCAGGATCCCCACCGGTGCCGAATCGAAGGTCTGGCGGAAGCGCTCCTCGGAGCGCAGCAGGGCGTCGATCGCCGCGCGCTGCTCGGTGATGTCCTGACAGGTACCGACCGCGCGTATCGGGGCCCCGAGCCCGTCGAGCTCCGTGTGCCACCGTTCCTCGACTTGCTTGATGCTCCCGTCGCCCAGCACGATCCGGTGCTCGATCGTACAGAGTGCGCGGGTGTTCACCGAGGCCTGGAAGGCCGTATCGACCCTGGCACGATCGTCAGGGTGACAGTGCTCCAGGAAGGTCGCGTGGGTCGGATGGAACGAGCTCTCGTCGAGCCCGAAGATATGGAACGTCTCCGCCGACCAGAGCACCTCCAGGGAACGGAGGTTGGTCTCCCAGCTGCCGACCTTCGCCACTGCCTGGGCGGCAACCAGGCGCGCCCGCTCGACGGCGAGCTCGGCCATCAGGTCGGCCTGCGAGCCGGCGGCCTGTTCGGCGGCGAAGGCCGCGAACTTGGCCTCGCTCACCTCCTGGTGCATCAGGACCGCGCCGCGGTGGCCGGGATCGGCCATCGGCGTGGCGGTCAAGCGGAACCAGCGTCGGGCTTGGGCGGAATGACAGGGGTAGTCGAGGCTGTACGAAGCGCGCGAGCCGTCGAGCACGCGGCGGATCCCGGCCGCCGCAGCTGCGGCCTCTTCCGCCTCTTCGCCGGTGGCCCGATCGCAGAGGGTGAGGTAGTTCGCGCCGACGCCCGAGTCCGCGGCCCGGAGGCCGTTGTCGAGGCCGAAGCGGCGCCAGGCCGCATTGACGGTGACGATCACGCCGGTGCGACCGAGGAGCGCGATGTGGTCAGGGATGGCGTCGAGGATGGCGGTCTGGTCGTCCCGGGCGTCCCTGAGGAGGCCGACGGCCAGATTGGCGATCTTCGTGCGGGGAGACACCTAGGCAGGCCCCAAGCGAACGCGCGATGCCCCGTCGTGATGGGCACCGCGCGCGACTACGTCGGGAGTGTGGATCCTCACGAGATCGATCGGTGGCCCCCGGAGTGGGGGACTCGGTCGTGTCCTGCTCCTGCTGGCCATCAGGGGTCCCCTTCTGGGATCTCCCGTTCCGTCATCCGCGGAGAGTGTACTCCGGTGCTGGAAATATCGAGCGTGCGGGCAGTTCCGGGCCATCGCTCGAAAGGATGACGCGCCCGGGACGGCCGTGGTCTACCTCAGTTGCGACCCCCGGACCCTCAGCCGAGGTACTCCGCGTCCCCGAATCCGAGGATCGGGTAGAAGATGAAGCCAAGGAAGGCGAGGCCGAGTCCGAAGCCGGTCCCCTTGCCGAAACGATTGGCGATCCCGATCGAGATCAGCACGGCCGCGACCAGGTTGACGAGCGGGATGAAGAGCAGGATGAGCCACCACCCCGGTTTGCCGGCGATCTGCAGCATGACCCAGACATTGTAGATCGGGACGAGCGAGGCCCAGCCGGGCTTCCCTGCCTTGACGAACGTCTTCCAGACCCCGGCGATGACGACCAACGCCACGCCGAGTATCAGGATCCAGCTGGTCCCTCCCATCGAATCATTCATGCCCTCCTCCTTGATCTGGGATCCTCGAACAAGCGTACCGGAACGCGACCACGTTACGCGCTGGGACGCCATCGCGGAAGAGGGGACGAAAGCCGCCAGTCAGCGGTCACTGTCCCGGGTGATAGGTACGCTCGGTGTGTCCCGCGAGCTGCGAGGGATAGAAGTACACGGTGCGGAGCGCCCCAGACGCATACCGAGCAGCCTGGTCATTGAAATGGGGGGAGTGGGGGTCTCCGCTCTCTCCCCCCGCCGTCACGGCCCTGGCGCGAATGCTGTCCCCGAACTCCACCACCGCCACGAAGCTGTTGCCGCTGGTCCCGTACCACCGCTTCGTCCCCGGATAGGCGTGGGCTCCGAAGGAGGCGAGGGAACCCCACCGCGCCGAGGGGAAGGGGACCGGGATGCTGGCGCCGGTATCGGTGAAGGCGGGCGTGATCTCGTCGGTGAGGCGCTGGAACCGATTCACCTCGCCCCACGGGGTCCGCCAGCTCCCGAAGTCGAGGGTCAGCTTGTCACAGGCGGTGCCGAGGGCATCGAGGAGCAGGGCGGGGTCACCGTGCGCGGCGAGGTGGTCATCGGTGGAGAGCCCCGCCTGCGCGGCGGCGTCGAAGGAGCGGCGTCCGGCCGCCGTGGCCCAGTAAATCGCGACCGTGGTGGCGATCGAAGAGGCGCTCCAGCGGTAATCCCAGCCGCGCAGCACCTCGATCGGTGCGCGCAGCCGCTCCTTCAAGGGATCGGTGGACGCAAGCGCATCCCAGGCCCGGAGAAGCGGCGGCAGCAGGGTGTCGAAGGCCGGGAGGTAGCTGTCGTAGGCCACGGCGAGGAGGGTGTCGAGCGTGAAATGGCGACGACCGGGGAGCAGCCGGAGCATGTTCCGCCCGCGCGGCGACTCGGTCGTGCCGGTCTCGACATACGCGGGGAAATCGCTCCGCCGCTGACTGGACGGTCCCGCCGCGCTCCAGGGCCAGTTGTTGGAGTTGTAGACCCACCCGCTCGCCGGGTCGATGAGGTGGGGGGCCTGTGCCACGGTCATCACCCCGTGCCAGTCGGTGCGCGGGTCGGTCCCATCCACCGGCTTGGTCCAATCGAACCTGGGATCGCGCCGAGGGATGAATCCAGGGTGCCAGAAACCGATGTGCCCGTCGGCGTCGGCGTAGAGCGTATTGTTCGATGAATTGGCATGGAGGCCCATCACCTTCTGGAACTCGGTCAGGTCCCGCGCTTTGGTCCGGGCGTACGATTCCATCAGCGCGCGCCTTGGCTCGAACATCATCCGCACCGAGACCCAGGTGGAGTCGGCCTTGCGGATGATCGGGCCGTGGCGGGTGTAGAGGGCGGTGAAGCGCCGCGTCTCCATCCCGGTCGCGGTGTGGACCTTGAGGGCGATCCGTCGCGTCGTGACGGGGAAGGAGCGCCTGCCGTAGCGATAGCGCCAGCCGGCGCGGTGCTTCGTCACCCGTTCGCGATACTCGTCGATGGCATCGACCCCGCTGGAGG
Source organism: Gemmatimonadota bacterium (assembly GCA_031393795.1). Classification (GTDB taxonomy): domain Bacteria; phylum Gemmatimonadota; class Gemmatimonadetes; order Gemmatimonadales; family GWC2-71-9; genus CAMLHU01. Next base: position 853 of record JANMWE010000149.1, on the reverse strand, counting down.
TGTGCATCCATCCCATCCGGCGGTTAAACCCCTGGTAAATGAAGAACTGTCCCCAGGTCGCCGCCCCGTAGGCCTCCAGCCCTTCATCGCTCGTCATCTGCAGCTCGGAGCGGAAGAAGAACGAGGTATGCGGATTGATTAGGAGCATCGCGTGATGATCGCGCGTGTTGGACGGGCCGATCGCGATGCCGTTCGATCCCGAGGGTTCGGGCGGCGCGCCAGCGTCGGCGAGGGGGAGGGGAGCGACCTCGCGCGCCGCCTCGGGGGCGTGGCCGTAGAAGGCTTCGAGCTGCCGCAGGTCGATCCTCTCGACGTCCCACCCGATGCTCCCTTCGCTGAAGGAGAGCGCCATCCAGGGCTCGAAGTGCGTGAGCACCTTCGGGTGGACCTCGGGATGGGTGGCGAGGTAGTAGTTGAGGCCATCCGCCCACGCATCCATCAGGCGCCGGATCCAGAGGGGGCTTCTCCGGTACTCGTCCCGGAGCTGGACGGGATCGACGTAGAGCTGTTCCCGGAGGTCGCTGTACAGTGCGCTTTCCCCCTCCGCCTCCGCGGTGCGGCCGAGGGCGGTGAGATAGTTCATCTCGATCCGGTTGAAATCATCCTCCGCCTGCGCGTAGATCATCCCGAACACCGCCTCGGCGTCGGTGCGGCCGTGGACGTGGGCGATCCCCCAGTCGTCGCGGGTGATGGTGACGTGGGAGGCGATCCGTTGCTGGCGCTGCAGCGCCTGGGCGTGGGCGGGCACGCCGGGAGCGAAGGTCGCGAGGACGAAGAGAAACCGTGTTGTTGTCTTCATGGGTCTGGTTCCGTGTGCACGCAGAATACACTACTATCGAAGGATGCGAACCCC
>JANMWE010000104.1:0-3413 GCA_031393795.1 Gemmatimonadota bacterium | reverse complement strand
GGTGTCGAGCACGCCCGCCATACCGATGACCCGCTCCTTCGGGAAACCCGACTCCTTGAACGCCACATAGCACATCACGTCGAGCGGGTTGCTCACGACGATGATGATCGCCTTCGGCGCGACCCGCTTGATCTCGCTCGCTACCGACTTCACGATCCCGGCGTTGGTCTTCACCAGGTCGTCGCGGCTCATCCCGGGCTTCCGGGCGATGCCGGCGGTGACGACGAAGATCTCGGACCCGGCGGCGGCGTCATACGAGGTGGAACCGACCACGCGGGAGTCGAACCCTTCGATCGGGGCCGACTGCCACTGGTCGAGCCCCTTCCCCTGCGGGACGCCGTCCACCACATCGATGAGGACGACGGTGCGTGCAAGCGACTTCTCAGCGAGGCGCTGGGCCGCGGTGGCCCCGACGTTCCCGGCGCCGACGACAGTGATCTTGTTGAGCATGGCGGTCGATGGTCGTTGGTCGCTGGTCGCTGGTCGGTCCATTGGATCGGAGCGTTCCCCGAACGACCAATGACCAAAGACCAATGACCCAGTCAAGAATTCGGCGCCCTCAGGAGTGTTCCCCGGGAGCGCCGCAAGTTAGCCTCGCCCGTGCACGAATGGGAGCGCGGCTCAGCTCCGCCGCGCCTGTCGCAGCTGCTGCAGGAGGTCCTCACTCGCCCCTTTGGCGCGGAGCCTCGTCCCCACCGCGGGCGTGATCGCGAATGCGAGGCCAAAGTCCTTGGCGAGTGCCGCCATCCGGCGCTCCGGCACATGGTTGGACAGCGCGGTCTCGACCTCGGCCAGGGTGAGGGGCGGCGGGCCGGCGGGAGACGGTGGCGGCCGGCGCGAGGCCCGTACCGGCGGTAGGATCGTCCGCCGGACGAAGACGTAACGCTGGTCGTCGTTGCCGTCGCCACCAAGGGCTCGGATGGCAAGGACGTTGTTCCCCGGTTCGAGCGGGAGGCTCTGCACGAAGGCGAACTCGGTGCGGCCGTCGCCGAGGGGAGTAAGGCGGGTCGAGTCGGGGGTCTCGAAGAGACGCGAAGCGGCGTAGGGGCGGCCGTTGACGATCAATTCGACGCCGGCCAGGGCCTTCGAGTAGGTCACCCGCCCCTGCAACGTCACGCTCGCCGCCGAGACCTCGCTCCCGTCCTGCGGAGCAACGATCTCGATCTCGGGAGGCGACGGGAGCGCTGGTGCCCGCCCGGCATCATTGGGCGACACCAGCGCCGTCGCGAGCTCACCGACGGCCCGCGGCAGGTCCTCCAGCCCGCAGTTCTGGCACTGGATCTCACGGGCGCCGTCGATCCGTCCCGACTGCACGTCCACCAGCTGCACATCGATGGTGAAGGCGTTCCCGAGCCGTGCGACGGACCCGACCAGCAGCTTCTGGACATTGAGGATGCGACCGATCCGCACGGCGTACGCCGGATCGGTGCGCCCGGAATGCTGGAAGGCCTGCTCACCGAGGATCGCCGCGAGTCGCGCGCGCTCCACCAGCCGGACGAAGGGGTCGGCCGCGATCCGATTGAGGATCTGGTCGGAGACCGAGAGCGCCACGCCCGAGTCCACCCCCGCCGGGTCCAGCCGTAGCACCGCCATCCGGAGCCGACCGCTCGGGGCGATAAGAGGATCGCGAGCACTGGTGATCACGAACTTCCGACCGCGGAGGTCGGCGGTGTAGGCCAGCGCCGGCTGCACCCCCGTCACCGCATTGATGGTGACCGCACCGGTCGCGTCCCCCCAGGCGAGCCACTTCCCGTCGGGACTCCACGCCACCACAGTCACCGGCTTGTCGGCGGGCTGCTCCGACACTTCGATCCCCCGCTCCACATCCCAGAGCGCCACGAAGTCGCGCCGGGTGTCGTGCTGCCCCACGGCCAACAGCTTGCCATCGGGACTGAGGGAGATCGAGGTCGGCGCCGCGATGACGTGCTCCATCACCTTCTCAACAGCTCCGGTCAGCGGGTCGTAGATCTTGAGACGGTCCATGTAGACCAGACCGACGCGATTGACCCCTTGCCCGCCCCGGTACCCGGGGAGCTGGGTCTCTTCGGTGCCGAGGAGGAGGCGCGCCCCGTCGAGGCTCAGCGCGACCGCGCAGACCGTCGGGTCCGGCTCCTCACCGCGCCGGAGTTGGGTGCCCGTCTTCGGATCCCAGACGATGAACCGGCGATCCTCGCCGACGGAGAGGAGGGCGTCCCCCGCGCCGAGGTAGCCGACCAGACTCACCGGCTTGGTGTGCCCGCCGCGGAGACGGCCGAGCACTTCGCCGGTGGTGCGTGCGTAGCGGATCAGGTCGCGCCCGTCGGCGACGGCGATCTCGTCGCCCGAGGGACTGAAGGCGACGGCGCGGAGGGAGCCGCTCGCGGGCCCGAGGGTGCGGAGCGCGCCGGTAGAGTCGTCCCGGAGCTGAAGGCCGGCGCTCGAGATGAAGGCCAACCAACGCCCGTCCCGACTCCACGCGGCGCCACCGACTCGGCGCGCAGCGATGCGCGTGGTGTCCACCGCGCCGCGCTCCCCCGATACGATGAGGTACGCCTGCGGCCCCTCGCCACCGATCAGGAGGTGCGAACCGTCATACGAATACGCGAGGGTCCGCACCGCGCCGGCGATCAACGCGGTGCGGGAGGCACGCGTGATTTGAAAGAGCTCGTTCTGCGCAGCGAGGCTTCCCGCCCCCCCAAGGAGGGAGGCGAGGAGCAGTCCGATCGTTCGCTGCGTCACGCGGAACACGTCAGAAGACCACCACCACGCCGACCCGCGAGTCGAGCACCTTCACCCCGGTATATGCGGTGTAGCCGAAGTTGAAGTCGACGGCGGCGTTCCGCGAAATGAAGTATTTCGCCCCGACATTGGGACGGACCGAACTGTTGGACACGCTTCCGCCCGGAGAGCTGATCGAGGTGAAGTAGGCATCGATGCCGAGGTACGGGACCGTCTTCTGGTGAGCGCGGATGAACGAGTACGTCACCCCGGGGGTGAAGGAGAATACCCCGGTGCTCCCGCCCCCGCCGCTGGTGGTGGTCCCGTTACCGACCATCCCGATCCGCACCTCCAACGGCGCCGTGAAGAAGTAGCCGAAAATGAGGCCGAGCGTCGTCGAAGTCGTTGAAGGTCCACCCGTCGCCTTCGTGTTGGACGAAGTGAAGAAGAGCTGGACTTCCTTGTCCCCCTTCTCCTGTTGGGCCGCGGCGCTGCCGCTCGCGAGCAGCGTGAGGGCGGCCAGTGAAAGGAAACTGCGTACGATCACACGCATCGAGACCTCCTTGAAAGGATTGGGGCGGTTCGCCCCGGGATCCTGCACGACACCAATACCAATGTCCGCCCCTTCAGGGACACCGCAAGGCGCCCCCCCTTCCCCCCCGGAGCGCCGCCTCGGCCAGGCACCCACTGGCGTTGGCGCGCCGAGCGCTGTCGGC
>JANMWE010000088.1:0-1556 GCA_031393795.1 Gemmatimonadota bacterium | reverse complement strand
GAGTTCCCGCACGGCGTCACCTTCTGGACCCGGCGTGAGCCGGATGGCTGCTGGCTCTGCGCCCCGGCCGTCGACTTCAACGTGGGCCTGTACAAGACCAAGGCCACGCCGAGCGACCTCTCGGAGACCTTCCTCCGGGTGCACACCCAGTGGGGGCTCGGCTTCCGTCACCTGGCGATGAGCACCGACATCCTCTGGATCCCGAAGCTCTCGCAGTCGACGCCGTCCATCTCCTTCGTGGCGCAGTACGAGCCGATCAGCCAGGCCAAGCGGCTCTACGCCAGCGCCGGCGTGGGATTGATCAGCGGGCGCGACCAGAACGGGAACGGGTTCTCACCCTGGGCGCAGGCGGTCGTGGCGTATCGGTCGCCGATCCATGATGTCGCCCCCTTTGTCCAGGTGGGCCGGGTCCTGAACGGGACGAACCGCGAGACCGAGTTCCTGTTCGGCATCGCCCATCCGATCGCGCCGTACCGGATGCACTACACCATCAAGTAGGGAGTTGGGAGTCAGGAGTTTGGAGGGGTGTACAATGAAGGCCCGTGCTGAGTGGCACGGGCCTTTGCATTGCAACCCTCCTGACTCCCGGCTCCCAACTAGAACGCCACCCCCATTGCCAAGTTCAGATGCGTGGCCGTCCGTTCGCCGATGGAACCGCCGTAGGTCGTGGCGAGGTGACGGTATTCGAAGGCGACGACGGCGGGGGGCATCCGCCACTGGATCCGACCGCTGTATTGGGTGTTCTTGTCTCGAAAGGCTGCGGAGCCTTCGTCGGCCGGTGCACCGTGCGGATCGTCGAATCCATAGCCGCCGCCGAGTTCCCAGTGACTTCCCGCCTTGAAGTTGAGCTGGGCCCAGCCCCCCTTCGTCTCCAATGGTCCGCCGAGGGCGTTCAGGTTCTGGCCTGCCCCTCCGCCGCCGAGCGGGGCCAGGCCCTTGCCGTCGAAGATCTCGCCGCGCAGCTCGAGCGAGGGTCCGAGCGGGATGATCGCGCTGGCCATCACCCCGGTGGTGGTGAGGAGAGTGTCCCCCGTCGTCGCGAGCCACCCCACGTGCCCGCCGAGGCCGACCTCGGCGCCATCGCCCCAGCGGGCGCGGAGGCGCCCCTCCAACATCGGGCGGCCGCTCCGCTCTCCGCTGTTGGGAGAGGTGAGCCCCGTGGCCTGGCCTTCGGGCGAGGTGGCTGCGAGGGCGGCGGCGTCGATCCCGAGCCGGACGCCGTCGCCGCCATTGAGGTCATAGCCAGCGCGGATCTGCGGGATCCAGAGCCAGAGGTTCCCGGCCCCCGCGTAGTTGGGGACGCCGAGGGCGGCGAGGCTCACGGGATTGACGTCCGCCACCAGGGGGCCCTCCTGGCCGACGAGGAGGCTCCACCGTGACCATTGGACCTGGCCGAAGAGGCGACGGACCCGGAGGGCCGGCCCGGAGCGTCCCGCGGCGAGCTGGGCTCCGAAGAAGTCGACGTCGAGTTCGGAGTGGAGGGCACCGCCGGCGAATCCGGCGAGGTCCGCGGTCCCGACCAGTCGGGTCTGCCGGATCGCCGCGCCGAGCGCCTT
>JANMWE010000013.1:0-1736 GCA_031393795.1 Gemmatimonadota bacterium | reverse complement strand
CTTCTCCACCTCGACCGTGTGCCGCATCGACCACTGGTCGTCGAAGAGGACCAGCGGTGCGCCCTTGGCGTCGTAGAGCAGCATCCGGCCCGATTCCCTGCCCAGCCGCTCGATCTCGTCGCTGGGGCCTGTCACCCAGCGGGGGAAGCGCGCGTGCACCGGCTCGAGCTTGCAGCGCACTCCGTACTCGTGCTCCAGCCGATGGAGCATCACGTCGAACTGGAGCAACCCCACCGCCCCGATGATCGGCGCGGGGCCGGTGATGTCGGTGCCGGTGGTGAAGAAGACCTGCGCCGCCCCCTCTTCGGTCAGCTGACGGAGCCCCGCGTCCATCTGCTTCCGCTTGAGCGGGTCGGCGATGATGACGCGGGCGAAGTGCTCGGGCGCAAACCGCGGGATCCCCTGGAAGTTGAGGGGGCCGGCGGCCGAGAGGGTGTCGCCGATGCGGAGGTTGCCGCGGTCCATCAGCCCGACCACGTCGCCGGGCCACGCCTCGTCCACGGCGGTGCGCTCGCGCGCCAGGAAGGTCTGCGGCGCGGCGAGGCGCATCATCTTCCCGGTCCGGACGTGGAGCGCCTGGATCCCTGCCTCGAACTTCCCCGACACGACGCGGAGGAACGCCACCCGGTCGCGGTGCTTCGGGTCCATGTTCGCCTGGATCTTGAAGACGAAGCCGGTGAACTCCGGAAGATCGGGCGGGATCATCCCGGTATCGGCCTCCCGCGGGAGCGGGCTCGGCGCGATGCGGATGAATTCCCGGAGGAAGGGCTCGACCCCGAAGTTGGTGAGCGCGCTGCCGAAGAAGACCGGGGAAAGGGTCCCGCCCAGGAACGCCTCTTCGTCCCACGGCGCCCCAGCCGCTTCCAGCAACCCGATCTCATCTTTGAGGTGGGCCCAGCCGGCATCACCGAGCGCCTCACGCGCCTCGCGCGCCTCCAGACTCGTCGTCCTCGACGACGCCCGCGTCGCACCATGATCCTCGCTCCGGTCGAACCAGATGATGACCTTGTGCCGCCGGTCGTACACGCCCGCGAACGACCCGTCGGCCCGGTGCACCGGCCAGGTCATCGGGTAGCAGGTGATGCCGAGGTCGGCCTCGACGTCGCTGATGAGCTTGACCGGATCCTCGCCGACGCGGTCGCACTTGTTGACGAAGGTGACGATCGGGGTGCGGCGACGCTTGCAGACCTCGAAGAGCTGGCGGGTCCGTTCCTCGACCCCTCGGCGGTTGTCGAGCAGCATCGCCACGCTGTCGGCGGCGACGAGGGTGCGGTAGGTGTCCTCGGAGAAGTCGCCGTGACCAGGGGTGTCGAGGAGGTTGATCTGGCATCCCTCGTACTCGAACTGCATCACGCTCGACGTGACCGAGATGCCGCGCTCCTGCTCCATCTTCATCCAGTCGCTGGTGGCGTGCCGCGCGGCACGCCGCGACTTGACCGACCCGGCGAGGTGGATCGCTCCGCCATAGAGGAGGAGTTTCTCGGTGAGGGTGGTCTTCCCCGCGTCGGGGTGACTGATGATGGCGAAGGTCCGCCGGCGGCGGGCCTCGGTCTCGAGCTGAGTCACAGGGTCAAGAGGCGCTTTAGGCGCGTGAGGCGCGAAAGTCTGTGCTGTGAATGCGAACGGCCCCGGGAACGAGCCGAGGCCGATCGGAGTTCGTAATAGCAGGGGCGGGACTCGAACCCGCGACCCCGGCATTATGAGTGCCGTGCTCTAACCAGCTGAGCTACCCTGCC
>JANMWE010000005.1:0-5610 GCA_031393795.1 Gemmatimonadota bacterium | reverse complement strand
TCGTAGGTGTACCCCATCGCCAGCGGGAGATTCACCGAGGTGTAATTGTTCCCTGCATCGGAGGAGACGTCGGCATCGGCATACGAGTTCAGGTAGAGATCCTTGATCGTGTACCCGCACGCCGGCATCGTAATGCCGAACTTGGTGTTGTTGAGCGACTGGAACCATTGCCCGAGCGCCAGCATCCGGTCCCGCATCGCGGGGCGGAGCGCCGCGTAGTCCGCCGCGCAACTGGAGCTGATGTTGTAGAAGGTGTGGACGAAGTAGAGGATGTCGTTGTTCCCCGCCGGATAGTTCCATCCTAGCCCCCGGGTCTCGACCGCGATGCCGAGGGGGTGGGCCCGGCCGGCGGAGAGCTCGGGGTCTCCCTCCCATGCGAGGGTCCAGATGTCCCCTTCGGAGGCGGATGGACGGCCCTGGAGGGAAGGATCGAAGAGTGCGGCCGAGGGATCCCCCTCGGGGACGTTGGCGGCCGCAGGCCAATTCGCCCGGTCGCTCGAGTCGGCGTAGTTCCAGATCGGCTCGACCTGCTGGCCATGCTGGGTGGTCCCTTTCGGGTCGTAGAAGAAGGCGCCAGTGGTGTCCCCCGCCCACGCCCACCCGAGGGTGTCCTGGATGGTCCCGGCGACCTGAACCCCCGAATTGAAGATGTAGCTCTGCGGAGAGCCTTTGGGCCAGGCGGCCCCGGTCAGGTTCTCATTTTGCCCGGGATTGCAGATCTCGCCATCGGCATCGAGACCGCACAAGACCCGGTTGATGCTGAATTCGGCAAAGGCGCGCGCGAAGAGCCGGAACCCGGCGCTCCGCGCCTTGGGCGCCTTCTGCGCCACCGCCGCCCCCGGCAACGCCAGGAGCCCGAGAACGAGGACGAGGCCCTTCGCAAAGGATCTAGAGTCCATAGGTCGACCACTCGATGTAGTTGGATGCTGCGGATGCTGGAACATCTCCCCCGGCCAGGGGTTCTACCAGCTTGACAACCCCCCCGCGCGGTTCGTTCTTTCCCCCACGCGGGCCGGACCGGAGCACTGGGGTCCGGCCCCAAACGCTTGCAGGCACTGAGGTTATGACCGAAGAGACCCCCCGATCCCCCTCCCTGCTCGCCGACCTGGTGACCCTCACCAAGCCGCGTATCATTTCTTTGCTACTGGTGACGACTATCGCCCCCATGTTCATCACAGGGCATGGTCTCCCCACACTCGGCCGGGTCCTCTGGGTCTTCCTCGCCGGCTACCTGATGGCCGGCGGCGCCAACGCCACCAACATGTGGTTCGACCGGGACATCGATGACCTGATGACCCGCACCCGCACCCGCCCGATCCCCTCCGGCCGCATCCCCTCCTGGGCCGGACTCCTCTTCGGCCTCACCCTCGGCGCGCTCTCCTTCGGGATCTTCTGGACCCGGGTCAATCACCTCAGCGCCTGGCTCGCCCTCGCCGGGTACCTCTTCTACTCGATCATCTACACCATCTGGCTCAAGCGGGCCACGCCGCAGAATATCGTCATCGGCGGCGCCGCCGGCGCCTTCCCTCCCTTGGTCGGCTGGGCCGCGCAGGCGGGATCGCTCGACTGGACCGCCGTGATCCTCTTCTTCATCGTGGTCTACTGGACCCCCCCCCACTTCTGGGCCCTCGCCCTGATCAAGCAGAAGGAATACGCCAAGGCGGGGATCCCGATGCTCCCGGTGGTGCGCGGCGACCACGAGACCAAGCTTCAGATGCTCGGCTACACGATCATGCTGCTGCCGCTGACCCTCCTCCCCTGGCTGGCCGGGGAGCTCGGGATGGTCTATGCGCTGGTGGCGCTCGCCGGCGGCGGGCGGCTCCTCTGGTACTGCGTCCGCCTGCTGCGCGAAGAAGGCGTAGTGCATGCCACCGCGTGGGGGATGTACAAGTATTCGCTGGTCTACCTCTTCCTGATCTTCATCGCGATGGGGGTCGACCGCGCCTTCACCTTCGGCCGCCTCACCCGCACCCCGCCCCCCGAGGTCCTGATCCTCGGCGGCCCCGGTGACCAGATCCCGCTCGAGCAGGTCACTGGAGACCGCTGAGTGACCGCGCCGGCGCCCAGCGTCGAGACCAAGCGCGGATTCGTCCCTCCCGGCAAGCTCGTCCGGCTCTGGCCGCGGATCCGCTCCTATCGGGGCGCCCTGGCCGTGGCGCTCGTGACGCTCCTGATGAGCGGAGCGATCACGCTGGCGTTCCCCAAGTTCGGCGGTGCCCTCCTCGACGCCGCCTTCCAGGCCCACGATCGCGCCCTGCTCGACCGGATCGCCCTCGGCCTTTTCCTCCTCTTCGTCCTCCAGGCCTTCCTCAACTACGCCCAGACCTACCTCCTCACCTCCACCGGTGAACGGGCGGTGGCGGGGCTCCGGCGCGAGCTCTTCGGGAAGCTGCTGGAGATGCCGCCGGGATTCTTCGCCGACCGCCGCACCGGCGAGCTGATGAGCCGGCTCACGGCCGACATCGCGATGCTGCAGGGGGCGATGAGCACCCAGATCGCGGAGCTCGCGCGCCAGGTGCTCCAGCTGGTGGGGAGCCTGATCCTCCTCACCGTCAGCCAGCCCCGACTGACACTCACCGCCCTGGCCGTGGCCCCGATCGTGATCGGCACCGCGGTCTTCTTCGGGCGCCGGCTCCGGAAGATGACCACCGGGTTGCAGGACCAGGTGGCCGAGGCGACCGGCCAGGCGGAGGAGGCGCTGAGCCAGATCCGCACCGTGCAGAGCTTCGTGCAGGAGCCGGCCGAGGTGACGCGGTACGGGAACAAGATCGACGGGCTGGTGAGCACCGCGCTCCGGCGGGCGCATATGCGGGGGCTCTTCTTCGGCGCGATCACCTTGGCGGTGTTCGGGGCCATTGTCGTCGTGCTCTGGCAGGGAGGACGGCAGGTGCTGGATGGTCGGCTGAGTCAGGGGGACCTGATCCAATTCATCCTCTACACGATGTTCATCGCCGGCGCGGTCGGGGGGCTGGTGTCGTTCACGAGCCAGTACCAGGAAGCTGTTGGTGCGGCCCAGCGGGTCTTCGAGCTGCTCGAGACCTCGGCCGATATCACCGACCCACCTCGCCCTTCCCCCCGTCCGGCCCCCATTCGGGGGGAGGTCCGGTTCGAGCAGGTGTCATTCAGATACAAGGAGGGAGAGGGGCTTCCCTGGGCCCTCAGGGAAGTGGCCCTGGATCTCAGGCCCGGAGAGGTCGTGGCCTTGGTGGGCCCCTCCGGGGCCGGGAAGACCACCCTGGCGTCGCTCCTGCTCCGGTTCTGGGATGTGACCGAGGGGAGAATCCTGCTCGACGGGACGGACATCCGGTCCTTCCGCCTGGCCGACCTCCGGGGGGCCCTGGGGCTGGTGCCGCAGGAGCCGGCGCTCTTCAGCGGCACCATCCGGGAGAACATCGCCTACGCCCGCCCCGACGCGAGCGAGGCCGACGTAGTGGCGGCGGCACAGGCGGCGCACGCCGAAGAGTTCATCGAGCGGCTGCCGCTTCGGTACGAGACGGTGGTGGGGGAGCGGGGGGTGAAGCTCTCCGGGGGCCAGCGTCAGCGGATCGCCATCGCGCGGGTGGTATTGAAGGACCCGGCGGTGCTGGTGCTGGACGAGGCGACCAGCTCGCTCGACACCGCCAGCGAGCGGCTGGTGGAGGAGGCGCTGGAGCGGCTGCTGCGCGGGCGGACGACGCTGATCATCGCGCACCGGTTGAGCACCATCCAGCGGGCCGACCGGATCGTGGTGCTGGAGCAGGGGCGGGTGGTGGAGATCGGGACCCACGCCGAGCTGCTGGCGCAGGGGGGGCTGTATGCCCTGCTGCACCGGGAGCAGTTCAGGATCTGATCGCCCTCTGGGACCGCCACAATGGGCGGTGGGTGGTGAGACTCCGGCGTTGGGGCACCGAGACATCCGAGCCCTTTCCCAGGAACGGAACACCCCCCGGGGCAGGCCCCGGGGGGTGTTCCGTCACGCGCCGCAGGATCAGCTGATGCGGGTGACCTTGACCCGGAAGCGGGTCGGCTTCTGGCCATCCCAAAGCGTCGAGGCCCAGTACTGGGTGGACCCGGCCGCGAGGGGGGTGACGGCCGAAGTCGTGAGGACCTCCGGATTGGTCGAGCACGAACCGCAGGTGGCGCGGAACCCCGTCAGGGCGCTGTTCATGATGTAGTTGTCGATGTCAGGCGCGCTGGCGCTGCCATCCCACGACACGCTGAACCGATACCGCCCTGCCGTCGTGATAAGGATCTGGACGAACTGGTCGTTGTCGTGCTGACCGATGCCGACGAAGTCCGGGGCGGTCAGCGTGCCGTTGTCCCAGAAGACATAGACATCGTTGACAGCCATCGCCGGGAGGGTGATGGCGCCGACGGGACCGACGTTCGGGTCGTCCTGGCCGAGCCCGGACTGCGGGAGCGAGTCGACCTTGATGGAGTCTTTCCCCGGTAGCGCCAGGTTGTAGTACGGCTGGGCCGCGTTGAACAGCGCATTGAACCCGACGGGGGTCCGGTAGCCCGGCGGCAGGAACACACGCATGTGCGTGCTGTCCGGGAGGAGCGTCATCACCCCGGCCATCGCCGACCCCGGGAAGGGGGCGGTGATGCTGGTGGTGTCGGCAGCGGCGCCGGCGCCGGTGCGGAACCGGTACCCGGGCTGCGTCAGGGTGATGTCGATCGCCGTGTTCGGCGTGATGTTCGTCGTGCCGGTGCTGTACGTGGCGGTCAGGTTCTTTGTGTCGACCAAGGTCATCACCCCTGTGCTCCGGGCCGCGACGGTGAGCGAGGGCGTCGACGGGTTCGAGATCCCGGTGAACCGGAGCTGGCCTTCGGCGCCGGCCGGGGGGATCACGTGCAGGACCGTGCTGTCAGGCGCGTCGATCGAGGTGATCTTCGGCGTGGCCCCCTGCTGCAGGTTCCGGGAGAGCGGTCCGTTGTAGAAGTTGACCGTAGTCCCGGCGGTGAACCGGGTCCCGGCCGGGGCGGTCACGGTGATCGTGTCACCGATGGTCGGGGTCAAGTCGCTGATCGTCACCGCGAAGGCGTTGGTGTCGGGCGCCACGCGGACCGGGACGATGATGGTCCCGCCGGTGCCGGTGAAGGCCACCGAGCCCTCACCTTCGGTGATCGGCGTGATGACGAACCGCGCCTTCAAGTTGAGGGCGCCAGCGCTGGTGTTCTGGAACGTGGTGTCGATGACGGCCGTGAACGGGCCCGTGATCGTGCCGACCGCCCAGGAACCTTCGGCGGGGCCACCGAGTTTGTCGACCGCCTCGATGTTGACGGTGGCGGAGGTGTTGTTGCGCACCCAGACGGCCCCGGGGGTCGCGCGGATGCTCAGGTCCTTGCCGGCGCCTGGCGCGGTGGGGTCCCCACCACAAGCGCCGATGCCGATAAGGAGGGTCGCGGCGATTAGTGCCTGACAACGCTTCACAGCATTCATGGTTGTGCCCCTCGTTGCGGAAGCTCGGGATGATGGCCGTCGTGGCTTGCGCCGGGTCGGCGGCCGATCACTGCGTAGAACTGCGGGCGCGTCGTACGAAATCAATGTTCAGGAACCGGCCGATGTCGTTCAGCGCATCGGGTCCCACTTGGCCTTCCCATGCGGCCCGGGAGGGCTCCCTCGGATCA
>JANMWE010000003.1:0-1552 GCA_031393795.1 Gemmatimonadota bacterium | reverse complement strand
TATGTCCCGCCTCACGCTCGCCCTCGTGCTCGCCGCGCTCCTCGGCTGTTCCGCCACCACCACCACGACCCCGAACGGCACCTCCACCGCCATCGGGCTCGCGCCCGGTGCGTCGGGCAACAGCTCCAACGAGATCTGGATCTGTCACGGCAACAAGAAGCCGAAGTGGAAGCACGTCGGCCGGCCGGCCGTGGACGCCCACCGCCGGCATGGGGATCGGATCTCCTACGATCACCAGGTGGCCAACTCCGCCTGCAGCAAGTAGCCCATCCTCGGTGCTGATGCCTGAGGGGAGGAGGGCCCGGATCGGGACCCTCCTCCGCGGTCGTGTGTATGCTCTGGACGCGTGAGCGTCAGCCACCAGAACCCCGTCACAGGAGGTTCGATGCGCCGTACCGCCGCTGCTTGCCTTCTGCTCCTCCTCTCCGCCTGCTCCTCCTTCCAGGCGGGGCGCCCGCTGGATCAGCTTCCACTCCCCGTCCCCCCGGAGAAGCGGGTCGAGGTCTGGAGCGCTGGAGAACGCTATCAATTGCACGCCCTGACCCTCGACGCCGACTCGCTTCGTGGGGTGCGTTGGTGGCACGACCCGAAGTGCGACAGTTGCCGCGTGTCCCTCGCGCGCGCGTCGGTCGATTCGGTCCGGACCCTCCGCTACGACGGGAGTGGGACAGGGATCCTCGTCGTCCTCGCTCTGCCCGCCGCCTTCATGCTCTGGTTGATCACCCGTGGCCCGGACAGTCTATGACGAGGCGCCTGCAGCCGATCCTCCTCGCTTCCTCACTCCTCATCTCCGCCTGCTCCTCCTTCCAGGCGGGGCGACCGCTCGATGCACTGCCACTCCCGGTACCCCCGGAGAAACGGGTCGAGGTGTGGGTGCGGGGTGAGCGCTATCAGCTGCACGCCGTCACGGTCGACACCGACTCGGTCCGTGGCGTCCGGTGGTGGCATGACCCGCACTGCGACAGTTGCCGGGTCACGTTGGCGCGTACGGCGGTCGATTCGGTCCGGACCCTCGGTTACGACGGCGGGGAATCTGGGACCCTCATCCTTATCATCGCCCCGATCGCCTTCCTCTCCCTGCTCTTCTTTGCCTTGGCTTCGGAGGGGGGCGGTTCGTGAGCGGGAGGGGCTCCAGTATCCGACAGACCAGGAACGCGCGGTACACCGCCGACGATCGGGACCTGAAGGTCGCCGAATGAAGTCGAAGATCGTCCTTGTCACCGGCGCCGCCTCGGGGATCGGCGCTGCCACCGCGGCCCTCTTCACCAGCTTCGGCGCCACGGTCCACCGCGCGGACCAGGTGCTTACCGGCGACGAACGCCTCGACGTGACCGTGGAGCAGGAGTGGGAACGGGTGATCGGCCTGCTCCTGGCGCAGTACGGCCGCCTCGACGCGCTGGTCCACGCCGCGGGGATCAGCGCCGGGTCGCCCCTGCAGGAGACCACACTCGACGAGTGGCGCCGGGTGCTGTCGGTGAACCTCGACGGCGCTTTCCTCGCGACCAAGCACGGCATTCGCGCAATGCACGCCACCGGCGGCGCCATCGTGCTC
>JANMWE010000291.1:0-1864 GCA_031393795.1 Gemmatimonadota bacterium | reverse complement strand
GATGGACAGCTGGGTGGTGCTCCGGAACATCGAGCGGAACGGCGAGCGGACCCGCTCGATCGCGGTGCTGAAGTCGCGCGGGATGCCGCACTCCAACCAGGTGCGCGAGTTCGTCCTGACGGGCAAGGGGCTCGCCCTGGTCGACGTCGTCCGTGACCGCGGTCGCGTGCTGGTCGGCTCCGAGCGCAGCGCCCACCTCACCGGGCGCGCCCACCCGGCCGCCCAGCGCGCCGTTCCGAGGGTGCGACGCTCATGAGCGCCAAGCGGACGGTCCGACCCAAGCAGCCGCGCGTCTCCCCGGCGGCAGAAGAGTTCTATGATCTCCGACTCTACGTCGCGGGGCAGACCGCGCGCTCCCTGGCGGCGGTCGCGAACCTGCGGAAGATCTGCAAGGAACACCTGGCGGGGCGGTACCGGATCAAGGTGATCGACCTCCTGGAACGTCCGCAGCTGGCGCGGGGGGACCAGATCCTGGCCCTCCCCACCTTGGTGCGGCGGTTGCCCGAACCGATCCGCAAGCTGGTCGGCGACCTCTCCGATGTCGAGCGCGCCCTGGTGGGTCTCGACCTCCGGCCCCGGTCGCCGAATCCGCGATGAGCAGGTCCGGGCGGGATAAATGACGCGGAAGCACGCCCCCGCCCGCGGGCTTCGCGCGCGCCTCGACGTGGCCGAGGCGACGCTCGAGGCGATCCGCACCGGCGCCGTGGACGCCTTGGTGGTGTCCGGACCCGGCGGCGACCGCACCTTGGCCATCGAAGGGGCGATCGATCCGTATCACGTCCTGCTGAACGCGATGACCGATGGCGCGGTGCTGCTCGCCACCGACGGGACGATCCTGTTCGGGAATCGGCGCTTCGGCGAGATCGCCCGCGCCCCACTCGAGGGGCTCCTCGGCTCGCACTTCCAGCGCCTGTTGGTCGGCGATGGGCGCTCGGCCTTCGGGGCTCTGTTGTCTTTGGGGGCGAGGGAGAAGGGCGCCGGCGAATTCACCATCGCGCGCGGCGGCACCCCGGCGACCTCGGTCTGGATCTCCCTCTCGAGCATCCCCCTCGGCACCGACCCGGCGAACGAGGCGGTGGTGCGGATGGTGATCATCACCGACCTGACCGAACGGAAACGCGCCGACGCGGCCCGGCTCGAGCTGATGAAACGGCTGATCACGGTCGAAGATGAAGAACGGCGTCGGCTCGCGCGCGAGCTGCACGACGAGACCGGGCAGTCGCTCACGGCACTGCTCGTGGGGCTCCGGGCCATCGAACAGCAGGCCGGCAAGCCGGAGGTAATGGCCGCCGCGCACCGGCTCCGGAAGATCGCCGCCGAGACGGTGGACAACGTCGGTCGGCTGGCGCGCGGCCTCCATCCGAGCGTCCTCGACGACCTCGGCCTCCTGGCCGCGGCGCGGCGCTACGTGAGCGACTATGCCAAGGCGTTTGGCTTGGCCGTCGACCTCCGCTCGGAAGGGGTCGGGTCCCAGCAGTTGCCTTCCCTGGTCCAGACGACGATCTACCGCATCCTGCAGGAAGGATTGACGAACGTGGCCCGCCACGCTCAGGCCCGGACGGTCGATGTGGAGCTGAAGCTCGAGGGCGGAGGGCTGGCGCTGATGATCCGGGACGACGGCGTGGGGTTCGATCCCCGGTCGACCCGCGGCGAAGCGTCCGGGCTCGGGCTGCACGGGATGGGGGAACGGGCCGCGCTCCTCGGCGGCTCGCTCGAGATCGATTCGGCGCCGGGGGCGGGCACCACGGTGCGGGCGAGCGTGCCGGTGACGGGGATGCGCCGCACGGAGGGGGCGTGACCGCGCCGGCCATCCGGGTGCTCATCGCCGACGACCACGCCGTCCTCCGGTCCGGACTGACGATGC
>JANMWE010000273.1:0-12369 GCA_031393795.1 Gemmatimonadota bacterium | reverse complement strand
GTCACCTGCGGGGCGAAGACCTGGTTTTCGAGATAGCCGTGCTTCAACCCCGCCGCCTTGGTGAGCCGCACCACTTCCTTCGCCTCGGCCACGTTCCGCGCCAGCGGCTTCTCGCAGGCGAGCCCGATCAGCTCCCCCCGGCCCCGGGTGATGGTGTCGCTGATCTCCTCGACATTGGCGATGCGGGCCTGGTTGGGGCCGCAGAGCCAGAGGGCATGGATGTCGGGGTCGGCCACCATCTGCGCGATGGTCTTGTACGCCTTGCAGGGGCCGAGGTCGAGCTCGTTGGCGTAACGGGCGGCGGCGGCGGCGTTCCGGCGGTTGGGGCTCCAGACGCCGCGGACGTCTGCGTCGCGCACGGCCTGGAAGGCCTGCATATGGAAGCGGGCGTTGAAGCCGGAGCCGATGAAGCCGATACCGAGGCGCTTGGGTCGGGGCATTCCTAATGCTCTCCAATTCGGAGCTGCACCGCCACCCCACCCGCGCCGCTCAGGGTCAGCGTCGAGTCGGTCACCTGCCAGTGGGTCAGGGCGGGGAGGGTGTTGAGGAAGCGCGACTCCAAGTCCATCGATTCGACGCACGCCATCTTGGTCGAGACCACGGGGCCGATCGTGAGGGAGTCACCCACGAGTGTGTACGGTCCGTTGTACTGGTTGCAGCCGCCGAAGCCGGAGACCCGCCCGGTGCCGGGGCCGAAGTACATCGTGAGGTAGTGCCCCCCGGCGCCGACCGGGGCCATCTGGTCACCGAGGGCGACGACCTGCCAGGTCTTCAGGTTGATCGCCGGCTCCGCGGACGGACATCCAGCGAGGGCGAGTAAACAACAACTGCGCACCACGAAGGCACGAAGGGCAGGACGCAGACCGATGTTCGTTGTGCTATTGAGGAATTCCAAGCCACACCCATCAAGTAGTTGCTGTTCTTCGTGAACTTCGTGTCGGAGCCTGTCCTGAGCGAAGCGAAGGATGGTGTGCTGTTCAGTTCGCGCCGATCTTGGCCCGCTGTTCCGGCGGGCAGCCGACCCACTCGCGGACAAAGGTGTTCCCCTGATACTGCAGGTCCTGCACACCCACCTGGCTCGACCAGAAGCCGCTGGCGGTCAGGTCGCGGAAGCGGTTGAAGAACTTCACCCCGTCCTGGTGCTCCGGCTTGGCGCGCGCGGGCCAGGCGATGTCATTGAGGATCTGCGTCTGCTGGTCGGCGGCGAGGTCGCTGAAACGCTTCTGGAAACGACCCGAGGCATTTCCTTCCACCCACATCAGCCCGCTCCGCATCCAGTCACCGGTCGAGTCGTACTCGGCGCAGATGAAGTCCATGTACTCCGGTACCGTGGCGTCGGTGGCGGCGCCGGAGCGTTCATCCTTGGGGATGATGAGGTCGACCAGCACGGTGACATCGGCCCATTCGTTGGCCGAGAAGAACCGGGGATCGAACGGCGTGCTGCGGAGTGCGGACTGCGTGCTGCGGGTCGCGGCCTCGAGGATCGAGACCGGGATGCCCAATGTCGCGCTCATCGCCGCGAGCGCCGTGATGGCCTGCCTCCGGTCCATGCTCACAGGGCCCCCGTGCGGCGCTGGGCCGCGATGTAGTCCGCCGTCCGCCAGGCGAGCGCGAGGATGGTCCAGGTCGGGTTCTTGTCGGCCTGGCTCACGAACGGTCCGCCGTCGGCGCAGAAGAGGTTCGGGACGTCGTGCGCCTGGCTGTGCGCGTTCAATACCGAGGTCCGCCGGTCGGGGCCCATCCGGACGCCGCCGAGCTCGTGGATGATAGAGCCACCGCTGGAGATGCCGTAGCCACGGTCCTTCCCCGGCATCGGGTCGAAGACCTGCCCTCCCATCTGCGCGATCAGGGCGCGGAAGGTCTCCTGCATATGCTTGACCTGATTGACCTCGTAGTCGCTCCACTTCCAGTGGAATTTGAGCACCGGGATCCCGTGGCGGTCCTTCACCTCGGGGTCGAGTTCGCAGTAGCTGTTCTCATTGGGGATCATCTCCCCGCGGCCGCTGAATCCGATCGTAGTACCGTAGAGGGAGCGGTACTGCTGTTTGAGCGCCTGACCATACCCGCCGCCGCCCGGATAGCGGTGGACGCCCCCCATGAAGCCGGCGCCCGGCATGTCGTAGCCCCCCCAGACCTCGATGTGATAGCCGCGGGGGAAGTCGAGCTTCTTGTTGTCTAGCCACCAGGGCATGTACACGTGCCCGCCGCCCACGCCGTCACAGTTGTGCGGCACCCAGTTCTGCATCGTCGGGATGAACCCCGCGACGTCGGAGCCGGTGGTGTCGGTGATGTACTTGCCGACCGTGCCGCTCCAGTTGGCCAACCCGTGAGGAAACCGGGGACTCTTGGAATTGAGGAGGATCCGCGCGCTCTCGAGCGCGCTCGCGGCGAGCACCACCACCTTGCCGCGCACGTGCTCCTCGCGACCGGTGGTCTTGTCGATGTAATGGACGCCGGTGGCCTTCCCCGTGGGCCCGACGGTGACCTCGCGGGCGTGGGCATTCAACTTGATGGTGAGGTTCCCGGTGGCCTTGGCCGGCGGGAAGAGGACGTTGGTGCTGGAGAAGTTGGCGTTGACCGCGCAGCCGCGATTGCACTGGCCGCAATAATGGCATCCCATCCGGCCGTTGTGGGCGCGGGTGATGATGCTGAGGCGCCCGGGGATGCAGGTGACGTTGAGCTGGGCGCTGGCGCGCTGCACCAGCTTCTCGTAGCAGCGGGGCTCCGGCGGCGGGAGGAAATGGCCGTCGGGGTGGTTGTGCAGTCCCTCGTTGCTCCCGAAGACGCCGATCAGGTCATCGACCTTGTCATAGTACGGCTTGATGTCGTCGTAGCTGATGGGCCAGTCGTCGCCCAGGCCGTCCTTGGTCTTCCCCTTGAAGTCGTCCGGCCCGAAGCGCAGCGAGATCCGGCCCCAGTGATTGGTGCGGCCGCCGAGCATCCGGGCGCGCCACCAGTCGAAATGGGAACCGTCGGCGTTGGTGTAGGGCTCCCCCTCGATGTTCCAGCCGCCGATGCAGGCGTCGAACTCACCGAACGGCCTGGTCTTGGTGGAGCCGCCGCGCCGGGGGGATTCGTAGTTCCACTTGAGCATCGCGCTGTCGCGGGAGTTGTCCCAGTCGCCGCCGGCTTCGAGAAGGCAGACCTTGGCGCCGTGCTTCGTGAGGGCGTAGGCCGACATCCCACCGCCGGCGCCTGAGCCGACGATGACGACGTCGTATTCTTCCCGAGGGGGAGGGATGTTCATATGAGGGAGCGGTAAGCGGTGAGCGGTGAGCGGGCCGTAGCTCGCGGGCTTCACCAAAGGTGCGACTTCGGTGGCTGAACGGCTAGGGGCCCCGTCCATGGACGGAGCCCCCGCTCACCGCTTACCGCTCACCGCTCACGGGCTCAGAAGAACCCGAACCCCGGAGGCGCCATCCCGTTCATCCGGAAGTTGGCCACCACCTGTCCGGCGGTCCAGAAAGTGTGCTCGTGGATCTCGTCCCAGACCTTCCAACCCACCGTCGGAAGCCCGAAGAGGTTGACCGCCGCCGCGCGTTCGGCAGGGGTCTGCGCCGCGAGCGTCGCTTCGCAGAAGTCGTATGCCGCATTGATATAGGCGTCGAGCCCGGCGCGGGTGTTCGCCGCCGCGGTCGAGTCGGGGAGGGCGGCCTTGGAGCGGGTGCTCCGGGCGAACATGCCGGAGATCAGGGCCGCGGAGCCGGCAGCGTGCATGATCTGCTCGCCGAAGGAGCGCTGGATCGGGGTGGCGCGCTGCTGGTAGAGCCGCTCGGGCATCGAGTCGGCCATCGCCAGCAGGGTCTTCCGCTGGAGCTTGAGGGCCGAGAGCTGGACCGCCTTGTAGCTGGCCGGCATCGGGTCCGTGGCCATGGACGCCTGCGCCGCCAACGGCGCCGCCGCGGTGGCCAGGGCGAGGGAGAGCAAGAGTTTCCGCATCACTGCCTCAGGGGGTTGGGGATCGTCACGACAGACTGGTCTTGGGGTGCTATCCAGAACGGGATAGGGTACTGCAAAGTTCCAGGGAGGGCTAGACGGCGAGTTCCGAGGCGGCGAGGAGCCGCATCTCGGGCGGAACCGTCCCGAGCAGAGCGAAGGACCCGGCTTGTGACAGCAGGTCCCTCGTCGTCGCACTCCGGGGGACGGTTCCGCTCTTATCGCCTACCCGACCGCCCGACCCGGGCGACGCGGATCTTTACGCGTGCCGGGTGGTCCGCTGGGCGACGCCCCAGACCAGGGTAAGGACGCCGAACGAGGTCAGGGGCGGCGGCACTTTGTAGATCCAATAGAGTGCGGTGAGCGCGATGCACCCGGCGGTCATCACCGCGGCGGTGCGCGAGAGGACCCGCGAGGTCGCTTCGGTGGTGCCCGCCAGCACCAGGCCGAGGAGTCCCATCGTCGCGAGGGTAATGCTCATCGTGTAGGCAAGGGAGCGGTCGATGTCCCAGACCGATGGCGCCATCCCTACCCCCATATCGACCTGTGCGTTCTGCATCCCCTGGACCACCCCATCGAAGTTGGGCGGAATCGGTCGACTGGTGCTGTAGGTGTGGAACGCGGCGACGATGATGGTCAGGATGGCCGCCGTGGTGTAGAGCCGGCGGCCGCGAGTGAAGAGCGTGGAGATCATCGGAACCTCACTGAGACCGGAAGAGTGCCGCACTCGGCACCGGATAGAATGTCGTGTCACCCTGCCGCCGCCACCGGAGCGCGAGCGTCTTCGCGCCGCCCCCCTGGAACATCACCAGTCGCAAGTGATGGAGTCCGGTACGAAGCGCCGCGGCCCCTTGCTTCGCGTCAGGGCCGTGGTAACCGTCATTGTCGACCACTTGCTGGCCGTCGATCCAGAGCACGCTGCCATCGTCCGAACTGAGGGAGAACTCGTAGAGCGCGTCGGTTTGGACCTGCAGCCAACCGTCGAGCGTCACGGCGAATCGTTCGGGTCGTTCATCTCCCGCCAATTGGACCGAGGCCACCGAACCAGTCCGGAGGGTCGGGAGCGCCGCGACCGCGGCCACGCTGTCGGCGCGCCCTTCCGCATAGGTGTACGCCAGACCGGACTGCAATCCGGTCGCGTCGCGGCTTGGGGGGTCGAGCCACTTCGCCCGCCGCCACGAGGCCGACCGTGGCATCCCGAGTCGGCCATCGGGGGTCTCGAGGCGGGCGGTGACGACGGTCGGCTGGTCGTTGAGACGGAGCGACAGCGGTGCGGTGTAGGTCGGTGACTGTACGCTCGGATCGCTGCCATCCACGGTGTAGTGGATCTTCCCGGTCGCGGGCGCCAGGAGCGTCACCATCACGCTCTCGGCCAGCGTCACCTGGCCTTCCTCGAGGCCGGCGACGTCGGGGATCCGGTAGTTCACCCGGAGCGCGTCGAGCGTGTGCAACACGGCGGGGAGACGCCCGGTGAATCCGGTCCAGTCGCGCGCACTCGCGGGTGACCAGAGCACCTCGCTCAGCGCCACGGCGCGCGGATAGACCATGTACTCGACGTGCTGCGGCGTCGCGACGTATTCGGTCCACATGTTGGCCTGCGCGCCGAGGATGTGCCGGGCCTGCGCAGGCGTGAGCTCCGCCGGCACAGGCTCGTACGAATAGACCTTGTCGAGCGGGGTGTAGCCGCCGATGCCAAGGGGCTCGGTGCCTGGCGGTCCTTGGAGATGATCGAAGTACACGTGGCTTCCTGGGGTCATCACGACGTCGTGCCCCGCCTGGGCCGCCACGATCCCACCCGCGGCGCCGCGCCAGCTCATCACCGTCGCTTCGGGAGCGATCCCTCCTTCGAGGATCTCGTCCCAGCCGACGAGGCGTCGGCCGCGGGCGTTGAGGAAGCGTTCGATCCGACGCACGAACCAGCTCTGGAGCTCCTCCTCGTTGCGCAGTCCCTCGCGCCGCATCAGTTGCTTCGCGAACCGGCTCTGCTGCCACCGGACCTTCGGGACCTCGTCCCCCCCGATGTGGATGAACTTCGACGGGAAGAGCGCCATCACCTGCGTCAGCACATCCTCGAGGAACGTGAAGGTGTGCTCGGTGGGACAATAGATGTCGTCCTCGACCCCCCAGACCGTGCCGACCTCGAACGGCCCAGGCGTGCAGGCGAGGTCGGGATAGGCAGCGACCGCAGCCTTCGAGTGTCCGGGCATCTCGATCTCGGGAACGATCGTGATGAACCGTTCGGCCGCGTACCGCACGACCTCGCGGATCTGCTCCTGGGTGTAGTAACCGCCGTAGGGGATCGAGTCACCGATGTACGGGTCGAAGTTCTTCTCCTTGATCGTCTCCTTGCGCCAGGCACCGACGCTCGTGAGCCTCGGATACCCGTTGATCTCGATCCGCCACCCCTGGTCGTCGGTGAGGTGCCAGTGGAAGGTGTTGTACTTGTAGCGCGCCATCAGGTCGATATAGCGCTCGACGAATTCGACCGGGAAGAAGTGCCGTCCGACGTCCAGGTGGAGCCCGCGCCACCGGAAGCGGGGCCGGTCCCAGATGTCGACCGCCGGTATGCCGCGGCCCGGACCATTTCCAGGCGAGGCGGCGAGCTGCCGGAGGGTCTGGAGGCCGTAGAAGACCCCGGCTCCTGACCGCGCCTCGAGCAGCACGCCACGCGGAGTGACTCGGAGGTGGTAGCTCTCGCGCAGCGAATCGGGGCCGGGACGGATCCGCACCGTCACGTCCGCCCGCGCCGTCGAGGCCACCGAGTGCGCCGGGATGCCGAAACTCTCCTGCAGGATCGCGCGCGCCTGACTCATCGCGCCGCGCGCTTCGGCCGAGGCCCCCATCGGTCCGGCGAGAGTGAAGGAGGGCCCCGGCATCCACCGCCCGGTGTCCGCGCGATACGACGCGGGCCAGGGGATCAGCGCCGGGCGTGTCGTGTCCGGAGCCTGGGCGGCGAGGCTTGCGCTGAGCGCCAGCGAAGCGGGGGTGGCGAGGAGGATCGAAAGAATGACGGTGGTGGGTCGCATTCAGGTCCAGAGGGGAGGACAGTGAGTCATCCTGAGGCCCCTTCAGGGGCCGAAGGATCGGCCGGCCTCAGGGAGTTTGCGCTAAATCCCGCCACTGGGGATTGTCGACTTCGATCAGTGCGATCTTCCTGGCCCGAGTCCAGCCCTTGATCTGCTTCTCTCTCGCTATGGCCGAGAGCGGATCCGGCGCCCACTCGACGTGGACGAGGCGATTGACGCTGTACTTTCTTGCGAATCGGCTACCAAGGCCTGCTCTGTGCTGGGCCATCCGTCGTTCAAGGTCGTTCGTCACACCGACGTAGAGCGTTCTGGTCCTGCTGGCGAGGATATAGACCGCGAATCTCGTGTCCGGCACGCAGGCTCCAAGGGGAGGGCCCTTGAATGGTGCCGCGAACGCATTCGAAGTTCGCCACCGAAATGTTGCCGTTGGAGTCCCGGAAAATGCACGCTGGTCTCTCGTTGCCGGCCGATCCTTCGGGGGCTGAAGCCCCCTCAGGATGACGTCTTGGCTAGACGCTCAAATGGCTCAGATACCTGAAGCTCGCCGTGATGCTCGCCCACGGATCCACCGGCTCGTCGTGCTCGACGTAATAGTGCTTGATCCCCGCGCGCTGCCGCAGTTGGAACAGCGCGCGCCAGTCGATCGCGCCGGCGCCCACATCCGACATCACGAAGTCGGGCGCGGGGCCCGCGTCCTTCACGTGCACGAGCGGGATCCGGCCCGGGTGGTCGCGCAGCCACTGCTTCGGGTCGCCGCCCCCCTTGGTGATCCAGTAGAGATCCACTTCGAGGTCAGCGACGCGCGGGTCGAGCCGTCGCGCGAGCCGCTCGAGCGGGATCTCGCCATCGGCCCACGGGTGCAGATCGACGTCGTGGTTGTGATACCCGACCCGGATCCCGTGGCGGTGGGCCCGTTCACCGGCGGCATTCAGCAGGTCCGCGACCTCGTCATACCGCTCAGGCCGGTGGTCCTCGGCATCGAGCCCCGGGAACACCAGCCACTTGTGCCCCATCCGCTCCGCCGCCTCCAACGTCACCTCCAACCCGGTCGTGAGCGCGTCGAGCCCGACGTGGGCCGAGGGGGAGGTGAGCCCGCTGGCATCGAGTGCCGCACGGATCTGCGCCGGGGTGCGCCCGAAGGAGCCCCACCACTCGACCTGCCGGTAGCCGATGCCCCGGATCCGCGCCAGCGTCCCCTCGATGTCTCGGCGCGCCGAGTCGCGCAGCGTATAGAGCTGGACGCCGAGGGGCCCCAAGTGACGGGGCTTCTCCGCGAAGGCCAGCGCATCACGCCAGCGCGGCGTGAGCACGGCCGCGGCGGCGAGCGCCTGCGTGAATTCTCGGCGGGTGGTCATGGAGTTGAAGATGCGCCGGCGCACAGGGAGGCGCTAGGTTATGCCGCATGACCCACAGGATCGAGACCATGCCCGCCCTCCGCCTCGTCGGCCTCCGCTGCTTCGGGCGACGCGAAGAGCTTCCCGGTCGGGTGGCGCCCGCCTGGCGGGAACTCTCGCAGCGCGCGCCGGAGATCGTCGGTCGGCTGGATCCGGAGATCTGCTACGGTGTGAGCCCGGAGGCGCAGCACCTCGCACCGCCGCCGGACGGGGTCTACATCTACTGGGCGTGCGTGCGCATCGCGCCGAATGCGCCCTTCCCGAAGGGACTCGGTCAGCTCCTCATTCCAGCGGGGCGATACGTGGTGGGAGACCTCGGCGCGGACACCCCCACTGTCCCTGAGCGATGGACCTTGGAGCGGATCGCGGCGGGAGAACTGAAGGAGCTGTTACGGCCAATCGAGGGTGAAGGGGCCGGATCCAGTCAAGTCTCACGGAACGCGGCGACCTGAAGTGATCTCGACTCTGCCTCTCACCCCACCAGCGCGGCCCTCGCCGCGTCCAGTGCATCGGCCGTACCGGTGAGCGCCAGCACATCCCCCTCACGCAGCCGCTCTGCCGGTCCCGGGCTCGGGATCGGTGCGCCGTCCCGCCGGATGGCCAGAACGGTGGCCCCCGTCCTCCCCCGGAGGTCGAGCTCCGCCAGCGAGCGCCCGACCCCTCGGCTCGCGGCCGTGAGCTGCACCGCGACAGTGGCGCCAAGCCCGGGCATCAGGTCCTGCACCTTGGTGATGGCGCGGAATTCTCCGGTCGGTTCCAGCAGCGCATAGCTCCGGAGCGCGTCGACCACCGCCTCCGACCCCGCCCGCACGTGGCTGTCCAGATCTGCAGCACTCCGCCAGAGTGCCGCGCCGAATCCCGCCAGCAGACCCAGGAAGAGCACCGGCCCCGCATAGCTCGGCAGGAACGGCTGCGCGATGGCAAGGATGACGACGGTGACCACCATCACGACGGTCAATTGGAGTGTGATCTCCAGGCTCCGCCGCGGCGCGTGGTCGAAATCCACGCCGTGGCGCGCCTTGGGGAGCGCGGTGGCGGCCAGAAGCCGGCCCAACCGTCCCGCCAGCCGGCCGATCCCGATGATCAGCGGCACCGCGAGCGCCGCGGCCAGCAGCGTCGCGATGGTCGCGGCCATCGGGTCCTCCACCTGCAGCCGCGCCGCGATCGACGCGACCACCCGCTCGGCGCCGAGCGTGACACCGATGACGAGCGCGGTGAGGGCGACAGTGTCGAAGACGAGGAGGCGCACGACCCGCCACGCCCCCGCCGACCGACGCGTGAACCGGCCGGTGCGGAGCTTCTCGACCCAGGCGCCGTAGAGGGTGGTGTACGTCTGCAGCGCGTGCGGCAGCTTTCGGTCGACGAGGGCGGCCACCCGTCCGCTCGCCCCGATGAGGATCGGCGTGGTGAGCGTCGTGACGGCCGAGACGGCGACCGCCACGGGGTAGAGGAAGTCACGGGTGGCGCCGAGGGCCAGGCCGAGCCCGGCGATGATGAAGGAGAATTCGCCGATCTGGGCCAGGCTCATTCCGGCCTGGATCGAAGTGCGGGCCCCCGCACCGGTGACGAAGGCGCCGATGGTGACGCTGAAGGTCATCCCGACGAGGATCACCGCCGACAGGACGGCCACGGCGCCCCAGTGCGCGAGCACCAGCGATGGATCGATCATCAGGCCGACCGAGACGAAAAAGATCGCGGCGAAGAGATCCCTGATCGGGTGGACCAAACGCTCGATCTCCGCGCCCTTCTCCGATTCGGCCACCAGGGATCCGGCCAGGAAGGCGCCGAGCGCCACCGAGTACCCCGCCGCGTGCGCCGAGTAGGCGAACCCAAAGCAGAGCGCGATGGTCGTGACCACCGTGATCTCCGGGCGCTCCAGCCGCAGCACCATCCGGATGAGGCGCGGCACGGTGAAGAGACCGACCAGGAAGAGGATCGCCAGGAAGAGCGCCAACCGCCCCACCGTCATCGCCAGCGCGCCGGCCGAGAGCCCCGATCCAGAGGCGATGCCCGTGAGCGTCGCCATCATCACTACGGCGATGAGGTCCTCGATGAGGAGGATGCCGACCACCAGGTCGCGAAGTTTCCCGCCGAGCCTCCGTTCGTCGTAGGTCTTGACCACGATCGTCGTGCTCGAGATAGCGATGATGGCCCCCGTGAAGACGCTCTCGAGCGGTGTCCATCCGAACGCGCGGCCCACGAGAAAGCCGAGCCAGAGCATCACCCCGGCCTGGATGAGCGCCGTGACCCCGGCGGTCGGCGCCACCCGGACGAGCTTCGAGAGCGAGGTCTCGAGCCCGAGCACGAACATCAGGAGGATGACGCCGAGTTCCGAGAGCGTCTGCACGACGCCGGGGTCGGCCACCAGCGGGATCGGGAGGTGGGGGCCGACGATGAGGCCCGCGAGGATGTAGCCCAGCACCACCGGCCAGCGGAGGCGCTGGAAGAGGATGGTGACGGCCGCCGCGACACCGAGGACGACGGTGAGGGCGCGGAGGAAGATGGCGGCGTCCTGCATCAGCTCAGGCGTACTTCCAGTTGTGCTGCTTCCCTTCCTTGACCCACGACAGCGTGGTCTTCAGGCGCTCGGCGCGGGTCTCGGGCCGCTTCGCCTCGGTGATCCACTCGACATATTCACGTCGCGCGCTCGGACTGAACGCGGTCCATTCGGTCCTGGTCCTGGCGCTCTTCTTGAGCCCGGCGGCGAGATCGGCGGGTGTCGGGATCGTCGTCTTCTTCGTCTTCGCCGTGGTGCGGACCTTCACCCCCTGTTCGTTGAGTTTGGCCGCCTCCTTCAGGTAGCCGATCAACTCACGCTTGGGCGGGAGATCCTTGACCGCAGTGATCTTGCCGAAGTGGCCCATCGCCGTGCGCGTCTTGGCGGCGTCGGTGCCGACGATGTACTTCCCGGGCCAGAGCACCAGCGCGCAGTGCTTCTTGAACGAGGCGGTGATGCAGAGGATCCCGTGGTGGGTATAGCTCGGCATCCCCCACTTGATGGTCTCCTCGACTTTCGGCACGGCGGTGTGGACCACCGCGCGCAGGTGGATCAGGATCGGCTTGGCGAAATCGGCCGACTTGGCGATATAGGCGTCGATGCGCTTGTCACGAGATGCCATGAGCAGACTCTGGAGAAAGGTCAGAATTCAACGGCGCACCACGAAGGGCCCCGCTTGAGGCACGATTCGCGGTCCCTCGCAGGCGGCAGGTCAGGAACTGCCATTGTCGAGGTATGTGTGGTCTCAAGGCGGGCTCCCCTTGGGTCCCAATGAAGTAGCAGGTCTTCGTAAGCTTCGTGCCTTCGTGGTGCGCAGTTCTTATCTACGCTGGACCAGGATCACGCCCCCGATCACCAGCAGCGCGCCCACGAAGCGGGTCGGGGTCAGGGCTTGCTGCGGGTAGCCGACCAAGCCGAACTGATCGAGCACCAGTGACGCCACCATCTGCCCCGACACGATCACCGCCACCAGCGTGGCGGCGCCGAGCCGGGGGGCGAGGATGACCGCAAGGTAGATGTAGGCCGCGCCGAGGAGACCGCCGCACCAGTACCACCAGGGCATCCGTGCCGCCGCCTCGCCGGTGGGGAGGGGGACGCGCATCACCAGGTTCAACCCGAGGAGGGCGACCGTCCCGACCGCGAAGGAGATGAACGCCGCGAGCATCGGGTGGCCCACGCCGATGCGGAGCTGGGCGTTGAGGCCGGACTGGACCGGGAGGACCACCCCGATCAGGAAGGCTGCGAGGAGAAGGGCGGTCATCAAAGCTCCGAGAGGGTGGCGATGGAGGCACTCCAAGATGGATGCTGGTGAAGCGTGGCGCCACCGCCGGAGGGGGTAGAATTAGGGCGTGCCTCCCCTGCCGATCGACGAGGTCCTCCCCGAACTCCGCCGTGCCCTCGCCGAGGGGAATGGTGCCGTGCTGCAAGCGCCTCCGGGTGCGGGCAAGACCACCCGCGTCCCGCTCGCGCTGTTGGACGAGCCCTGGCTCGCTGGAAAGAAGATCGTGATGCTGGA
>JANMWE010000252.1:0-10048 GCA_031393795.1 Gemmatimonadota bacterium | reverse complement strand
CCGAGCGCGAAGATCGCGACCGAGAGGGCGATGGTGTACCAGAAGGCGAGTTTGTCGCGAAGCGTATTCATCGATCGATGGGAAAGGGGGCGGAGAACGGGCCTAAGTATGCGTCTTGGGGCAGCGAATGCGCCAGTCCCGGCCTGACCGCCAACGGGCTGCGTGCTGCGTGCTGCGTGCTGCGTGTCGCGAACTCAGACCCGGTCGTCCTTCACGGTCAGACTTCTACCCACCCTAGACATTTCCTCGCAGCACGCAGCACGCAGTCCGCAGCACGCGTTACGCCTTGACCACGTACCCGACCCCCCGCACCGTGTGGATCAGCTTCTTCGTCGCGGCAGCGTCCACCTTCTTGCGGAGCCGGTTGATCACCACGTCCACGATGTTGGTGCCGGGGTCGAAGTGATAGTCCCAGGCATACTCGGTGATGAGGGTGCGGCTCATCACCCGCCCGGGATGGCGCATCAGGTACTCGAGGACGAGGTACTCCTTGGGCGTCAGGTCGAGCAGGTGCCCGCCCCGGCGGACCTCACGCGCCCCGACGTCGAGCGCGAGGTCATCGAGCTGCAACACCGGGGGCGCCACGTCGCGCGGCCGGCGGGAGAGGGCCTCGACCCGCGCCAGCAACTCCTCGAACGAGAACGGCTTGGTGACGTAGTCGTCCGCCCCGGCGCGGAGGCCGGCGACCTTGAACTCGACCGAGTCCTGCGCGGTCAGCATCAGGACCGGGGTGGTGACCCCGCGATCGCGCAGGGTGCGGACGATCTCGAGCCCGGTCATCCCCGGGAGGCGGAGGTCCATCACGATCACGTCGTAATGGCCGGTCGACGCCACCCGCAGCCCTTCGAGCCCCTCATCCACGAGGTCGACGGTGAAGCGTTGCTCTTCCAGGCCGTGCTTGACGTACTGGCCGACGGTGCGGTCGTCCTCGATGACCAGGATCTTCACGGGCGCACGGCCGGTTCGATGGGCAGGTAGACGCGAAAGGTGGACCCCTGCGCCGGCACGCTGTCCACCGCGATGCGGCCACGGTGCTGCTGGATGATCCCGTAACAGATGGAGAGCCCGAGCCCGGTACCGCGGCCCGGCGGCTTGGTGGTGTAGAACGGCTCGAAGATCTTCGAGAGTTCCGCCTCGGCCATCCCCGACCCGCTGTCGCGGACCTCGACCATCACCTCGTCGGCACGGTCGGGATTGCGGGCGGTGCGGACGCCGATGACGCCCCCCTTCCCTTCCATCGCGTCCACGGCGTTGAGGAGGAGGGCCATGCACACCTGCACCAGCTGCTCCTGGTTGGCGGCGATGTCGGGCAGGTCGAGGGCGAGCTCGCGCTGGACCGTCATCCGCTTGAAGCGCTGGTGGTGCTTGAGGAGGAAGAGCACGTCCTCGACGACTGCCGACAAGTTGACCGGCCGGCGGGTGGTGGCCTTGGGACGCGAGAAGTCGAGCAGGCCGTCGACGATCTCGGTGCAGCGCTGCACCTCCTTGTCGATGATCTCGAGGTATTCGCGCGCCTGCGCCACCGGCATCTCGCCCCGGTCGGCCAGGCGCCCGCTCAATGCCTCGACGCAGGCGCCGATGGTGGCCAGCGGGTTGTTGATCTCGTGCATCACCCCGGCCGCGAGCTGGCCCACGGCGGCGAGCTTTTCGGACTGGAGGATGCGGGTCTGCGCCACCCGCCAATCGGTGAGGTCCTCGCCGATGGTGATGACGTGGCTCACCTCCCCCCGGCCATCGCGCATCGGGATCTTGGAGATGCGGTACGAGCGCACCTCCCCGTCGGTGTGCGCCTCGAGCTCCACCTGCAGGGTGCGCCCGGCGCGGAAGACGCTGTCGAACTCGGACTTCAGCACCTGCGGGTCCTGCCGGCTCAGCACCTCGAACACCGGGCGTCCCATCGCCTCTTCGCGCGGCAGGCCCTGGATCCCGATCTCCCGCATCCGGTTCCAGAGGGTGACCCGGTATTCCCGGTCGACCACATAGAGCCCGATCGGCAGGGAGTCAATGACCTGCGCGATGAAACTCCGCTGTTCCTCGATCTCCTTGGCCCGGAGGGCCACTTCCTGCGCCAGGTCCTCGGAGAGCTCGATCGACGCGAGGAAGGGGGCCAGGATGTCCGACGCGATCTCGAGCACTTCGAGGCGGTCCTCCGGCAGCGGATCGATCGTCCGGGCCTCGAGCATGCCGAGGCGTTCCCCTTCGTGGACCAGATTGAACCGGTACACGGTGGGCTCGCGGTCGTCGATCAGTGCCTGGAGCGCGCTCGAATTCCGACGGCCGGGGACCCGGTCGCTGGGGGGGGAGACGATCGCGCGGAAGTCGGTCGCCGTCGGCTCGCGCAGCCAGACCACCACTTCCTGCGCCGGCAGGCCCCGGTACAGCAGGTCGGCCACGCCGGTCAGTGTGTCCTCGGGGCCATCGCCGGCTGTGAGCAGCTTGGCGACGGCACCGAGGAGGGTCGGGCCGCGAATGGGGGTGACAGGCGTCGTGGTCACGCGTGGGTTCGGGGGTCGGTCCGGGATTCCGTAAGGTAACCCGCGCTCGGCGGGAGCGCCGCGGCGGCGAGAGTGGCGGCAAGGGCCAGG
This sequence comes from Gemmatimonadota bacterium, assembly GCA_031393795.1. Taxonomy (GTDB): domain Bacteria; phylum Gemmatimonadota; class Gemmatimonadetes; order Gemmatimonadales; family GWC2-71-9; genus CAMLHU01. The sequence continues at coordinate 7,463 of JANMWE010000252.1, read as the reverse complement.
AGCCCGAAGAGGAGCATCCGGAGCCGGACCGCCCCCCCTCCCGCCGACATTCGGAGATCCTTCAACCGCCACGCCTGCCCCCGGGAGGCGATCGCCACGACCCAGGCGCCAGTGCTGTCGCGCGCCACGAACGAGTCGCGGGTCTCCGGATCGAGCGGGACCGCCGTCACCTCGAACCCCGGCCCGAGGTGCGCGACGAGCGCCTCCGGAAGCCGGCGGCCCACGGCCGTGACCTCCAGCACCCGACGCGCGCGGAGCAGATCGGCGTCGGTGGCGGCGATCTCCGAACGGTCGACCGCGCGGAGCTGACCCACCACCCCGCTGGCCACGACCGCGAGCGCGATGGCGATCAGGATCGCGTGCGACCGCCGCCGTCGCGTGAGGGCGCCGACCATGATCGCGGCGAAGATCGCGGCGGCGGCGACCGTCCCGCTCACCGTCACCATCGCCCGCTCCACCCGCCCCGGCACCGTCTCCCACGCCGCCACGCTCCCCCGGATGGTCCCGTCCGGATCGACCAGCGCGGCCACCGCTGCATCGGTCCCGGTGGTGTCCCCCGGAAGGAGCGGCGTCCCGTCGAGCCAGACCTGCATGCCGCCGGTCCAGAAGCTCGCGCCCGCCAGGGTCCCCGCGGCAGAGAGGAGCCGCGCGTCGGCGCCGAGCCGGCCCGGACGGTCGAGTGGCGCCACCGTCGGGAGGTAGGCGGCCACCAGCGCCGCCGCGCGACGGTCGGAGAGCGCCAGCCGGGCCGAGCGCGCCACGGCCGCTTCACGCCAGAGGGCGGTGAGTGCCAGGAGGGCCACCACCGCGAGCCCCCCACGCAGCCGCCGGAGCGATCGCCCGTTCAGGAGGGGCCCGCCGTGGTGGCGGAGAGCACGATCCACCCGCCGCCGGTCCGACGGAGGAGGAGGTGCTCGTATTTCGTCGTGTCGCGCGTGCTGTCGGCGCCCACCCGCCGGCGCTCGCGCAGCGTCACCCACACCGACGCCAGGTCGCGCCGCACCTCGGTGGTCCTGCCGATCACGGTCAGCCCCACCGTGTCGCCCGCGACGGCGTTCCGGCTCCGGTAATGCTCCGCCACGGCGGCTTGCACCGTCGTGGTCGTACGCGCCACCCCGGCGGGAGGCCGGGTCTCGATGCGGCAGGCGGCCAGCGCCAGGAGGGCGACCAGAGCGAACGGACGACGGAGGGCCACAGGATCCATGGTGTCAGGATGGCGAAGTATAGCCGCGACCCGCCCTCTTGTTCACGCGACCCAGGTCGCCTCGACCTCCGCGTCGACCGTCATCCGCACGGTGGGACCCGCCAGCTGCTCCCCGTTTACGAGGATCCCGGTCGCCGCGAAGTCCAGGCGCGGTGCGAGCTCCACCACGATCGGCGGACCACGCGTCACGCGGAGCTTCACGGCGATGCCGGTCGGGCGCCGCTTGATCCGGACATCCAGCGACGTATCACCGATGCGGAGCCGCTCCAAGGTCATCTCCGGCCAATCCTTCGGGAGCTCGGGGGCCAGGGACACCATACCCTCGTACGCGCGGGGGATGATGTGCCATCGGCGCACGGCAGGGGTGAACTGGTCGGCGGCGATCCAGCCGGGAGTGGACTCGCTGATCGCATCGATCCCCACGATCTCACCCAACCACTCTACCGCTGCGTGATCCCCCAGTGCATCCGCCACCTCCAGAAGATCCAAGACCGCGTCCTCGTGGGCGACGCGGCCCCGCTCCGGGAGCGCGAACGTCCGAAAGCCTTCCGCCGCGTCTCGGACGGCTTGCATCAGCCGGCTCCAATGTCGGCGCACGAAATCGTCGGTGCCGGCCCAGGCCGCATAGGCCGCGAACAGCTGGCGTCGGACAGGGTCATTCAGTGGCGCGCGCAGGGTGTCGCGCACCGGCTCCCGGAGCCCGAGGGACAACAAGATGAGGCCGTACTCATACGGCTCGACCAGGATGCGGCCACCGCCCCGTCGTTCGTGCAGACATGAGTCCAGTTCGAGCTTGTCGAATTCGACCTGGAGGTCCTCATCAGGGTCGGGGGTCGAGACCTTCACCCCGATGGACGAGAGCATCCCGTTGTGACGCACCTGCTGCGCCACGACCCCGGCGACCCCTTTGCGTGCCAGGCCCCGGAGGGTCTGGTCGCGATCCTCCTCCGACCACGCCCCGACGACCACAAGCCGTACCCGATCGTCCCCGCTCGCGAACAGGCGGAGCCGCCCACCCTCCTCGCGCGCCTCGACCACGCCGCCGTAGCACGACACCAGGAGCTCGTCCGAGGGTGACTCCCCGCCGAGCCAGAGCCGCGAGCCATCCTCCGTTCGCTCATAGTGCACCATCTCGGCGCGAAAGCGCACATCCGCCATCAACTGGAGCGGCCCGGAGGATCCGACCTCCCAGACAAAGAGCGGCTCCTCCAGTGCGACCAGCCGGCGATCACGCAGTTCGAGCGGCCCCAGGACCGCGAGCCGCTCGAGCTTCACACCCTCGTAGAACTCCACGCGCTCTCCGCCCTGACGCGCGCGCCTTCCCGTCGTGAGAGCGCTGCCTGGGGCCTCCCATGGATCGTCAAGCGGTGGAAGGGCCGGGGGAGGTTCGAGCGGATACGGGATCAGCACTCAGCCCAGCTTGGCGAGTTCCGCGAGCAGCTCCGCGTTGCACCGCTTGTGGCCCAGCTCGGCCTCCGCGAACGCCCAACGGAGGACTCCCTCCTTGTCGATCAGGAAGTAGGCCCGCGCCGAGACGAAGATCTCCTCGATCAGGACGCCGTAAGCCCGCGAGGCCTGCCGCTTGACATCGCTCAGCAGGTCGATCGTCATCCGCTCCTTGGCCTTGAACTCCCGGAGGGCGTAGAACGAATCGCAGCTGATCCCGAGGACCACCGTGTCGGCCGACGCGAACTGGGAGTAGTCGGTGCCGAAGTCGCAGAGCTCGGCCGTGCAGGTACTGGTGAACGCCCACGGAAAGAACGCGAGCACCACGTTCTTCCTCCCGCGGAAACTCGAGAGCGTCACTTCCTTCCGTGCGTCGGAGAGGAGGGTGAAGTCCGGAGCGAGGCTGCCCACGGGGGGGAGCGAGACGGCGACGGGCATGGTGGATCCAGTGAGGAGCAGGGAGTGAGGAGTGAGGCGTGCGAGCGGGAATCACGCCTCCTCACTCCTCACACTTCACTCCTCATTTGGTCAGGCTACTTCGAACCGAAGCGCTTGCCCACCACATCCCAGTTCAGCACGTTCCACCACGCAGCCATGTAGTCGGGGCGGCGGTTCTGGTACTTGAGATAGTAGGCGTGCTCCCAGACGTCGCATCCCATCACCGCGAATTTCCCGTCCATCAGCGGAGAGTCCTGGTTGGGGGAGCTCTCGATGGTGAGCGCGCCATCCTTGCCGCGCACCAGCCAGGCCCAGCCGGAGCCGAAGCGGGTGGCCCCGGCCTTCTGGAACGCCTCCTTGAACTTGGCCAGGTCGCCGAACGCCTTCGTGATCGCATCGGCCAGCGGTCCCTTTGGCTCCTTGGCGCCCCCCGGGGTCATCAGCTCCCAGAAGAGGGAGTGGTTGTAGTGCCCGCCGCCGTTGTTGCGGACCGCGGTGCGGATCCCCTCGGGGATGGCGTTGAGATCACCGATCAGCGCCTCGATGCTCCTGGACTGGAGCGCAGCGTGGGGCTCGAGCGCGGCGTTGAGGTTGGTGACGTAGGCGTTGTGATGCTTGCCGTGATGGATCTGCATCGTCAGCGCGTCGATGTGCGGCTCGAGCGCGTCAGGCGCGTAGGGGAGCGGAGGGAGCGTGAAGGCCATACGAGACTCCGGAGGAAGTGCGAACGACACGTTCGGGTATGAGCGTGTGAATATGCGGGTCTGCCGCCTGACGGTCAACCAACTGCAACTGCGGACCATCCTTCGCTGCGCTCAGGACAGGCTTCGGCACGAAGGGCGCAAAGGGACCGAATCGGCGCTGAGATCACTGGCGGTGGCAGGCAGTGACATTTTGTGATCTCAAGGCGAGATCCGGCCGAGAGACCACAACACGTTGCAGTTCTTCGTGCCTTCGTGGTGCGCAGTTCAGTCTTTGGCAGGCCGGAACTGCGCCACCCCGGCGATCACCGCGACGACGGTGAGGAACGTCTCGCCTCGGAGCGCCATCGGGAGCACTGCCGCGAGCGCGGGGATGAGCGCCACCCCGGCGAGCTGCCGTCGGTCGAGCCCGGGGATCGGCGGGTGATAGTCCACCAACCGCATCAACGCCACCAGCGAGGCGAGCGCGAAGAGCGCCCAGGCCCCTCCTTGTGCCGTCGTCACCGCGAGCACGCCGAGCGCGGCGGTGTACTCCCCCACCCGACCGGTGGCGGCGGCGTGCACCGTGGCGAACGCGGCCACGAGGGCGAACAGGGGCACGGCGTGGACGATCCCCATCGGGATCAGCCCCATCCCCCACCGGATCAGAAGTGCGCCGCCCACCAGCGCCAGCGCGCTCCCCGGCCCCGCCCCGTGGAAGGGCCAGAGCCCGAGCAGCGACCAGACGCCGAGCCCGAGGACCAGCGCGAGCAGCGCCTCCGCGGTGTCGCTGAGCGGCGCGTCGAGGATGTCGGGGAAGTGGAGCGGGATGTCGGCCCCGGCGATCGTGACCACGAGCCAGGTGAAGGTCAGCAGCGAGATCGCCGCCACGATCGGCTGCACCGGGAGGGCGGGCGCCCGCCCCGCCGCGCGCGCGAGGCGATGCGCGGCGACGACGGTAGCGAGCGCCGCGATGACCGCGACGAAGAGATAACCGCTCCAGAGCAGCGCCACGACCCCCGCGAGTGCCACCCCCCAGACGATCCGCCGGCCCCGCTCCTCGAAGCAGGGCCCCGGCGTCGCCTTCCGCGCCAGCCACCGGTCATCGACCCACTGCAACACGCGCGCGGCGCGCGTCAGCGGCAGCCCCAGCGCGAGCACCAGCCCGCTTCCACCCAATCCGGCTGCGGCGACCAGTCCCCGCCAATTCCCTCCGACCAACAGCGGCCAGGCCCGGTACAGCACAAACAGCAGGATCACAGCGGCGACGGTGATCCCGAGATTTACGGCGACAACGCCTGCCCCGTGGAGTGCGAGCGTCCCCTCTTCCGTTGACGCGGCCCAGGCCCCGCAGCCGACACAGGCCACACCGAGCCATACGAATCCGGCGCTCACCGCGAGGAACGTGTCGGGCGCCGAGGCAAGCGTCGCCCAATCAGGCGCGGCGCTCGCAACGCCAAGGATGATGAGAAAGGCACCGACAGTGGACCACCCGACCGCACGCCGGCTCCCGCTCCCGAGGAGGGGGAGGATCGTCAGGGCGGCGAGCGCGGCGAGCAAGTCGTTCGGCATCACCCTTCGAGGGTGGCCAGGAACTTCGGCGCTCGGCGCTGCTTGGTGGCCTGCTCGTACGAGAAGGCGTACCCGAGCAGCTTCGCCTCGGTCCAGGGGAGCCCCATGAAGCTCAAACCGATCGGAAGCTCGTGCAGCCTCCCCATCGGCACCGTGACGTGCGGATACCCCGCGACCGCGCACGGCGTGGAGCTCGAGCCGCCGAAGTGATCGCCGTTGAGGAGATCCGTGGTCCACGCCGGACCGCCGGTGGGGGCGACGAGCACATCGAGCTGGTGCTGCGCCATCACCTTGTCCATCCCCTCCCTCCGCGACAGGCGCACGCACTTCGCGCGGGCATCAATGTACTTCTTGTCGGTGAGGGGACCGCACGCCTGCGACTTGAGGAAGTCCTCCTGACCGTACCAGGGCATCACCCGGGCCTTGTTGTCGCTGTTGAAACGGATCAGGTCCTCAAGCGTCTTCATGCGGGCGTTCGGGCCGAGGGCGGCGAGGTATGCGTTGACCCCCGCCTTGAACTCGTAGTGCAGCACCGTCCCCTCGTCTTTGCCGTAGTCGTCGATGTGCGGGATGTTCGCGGGGTCGACGATGATGGCGCCCAGCTGCTTCAGCACTTCCAGCGACTCATTGAACACGCGGTCGGTGTTCACGTCGTAGCCGGTGAGGCTCTGGCGCACCACACCGATGCGGGCCCCCTTGAGCGCGTCGAGCTTGAGATAGGACGCGGTGTCGGCGAGCCCCGCGCCGCGCGCCACCGGCGTGCTCACGTCGCGCGGGTCGGCACCCTGGATCGCGGCGAGCAACAGCGCGGCATCGGTGACGGTGCGCGTCATCGGCCCCGCGGTGTCCTGGCTCGCGCTGATCGGGATGATCCCTGCTCGGCTCACCATCCCGATCGTCGGCTTCACGCCCACCAGCCCGCAGTTGTTGGACGGGCAGACGATCGACCCGTCGGTCTCGGTGCCGATGCCCACCGCGGCGAAGTTGGCCGCGATCGAGGCGCCGGTGCCCGAACTCGAGCCACAGGGGTTCCGGTCGAGCACGTACGGATTCCGCACCGCGCCCCCTCGGCTCGACCATCCGCTGGTCGAGTGGTCGCCGCGGAAATTGGCCCACTCGCTCAGGTTCGACTTGCCGAGCACGATGGCGCCGGCGGCCCGGAGGCGGGCGACGACGGTCGAGTCCTGCAGTGCGATGCTCCCTTCGAGCGCCAGGGAGCCTGCGGTGGTGGTCATCTTGTCGTGGCTGTCGCAGTTGTCCTTAACGATGACCGGGACGCCGTGGAGGGGGCTGAGAAAGCGTCCCGAGCGCCGCGCCTGGTCGGCGTCGGCCGCGATGGCGAGGGCGTCGGGATTGAGGTCGAGCATCGATCGGAGGGTGGGGCCCTGCCGGTCCATCGTCGCGATGCGATCGAGGTAGAGCTGGGTGACCTGCACCGAGGTCCAGCGGCCGGAGGCGAAGCCGCTCTGGAGATCGGCGAGGGTGACTTCTTCCAACTCGAAGGCGCTGAGGCGCTGGGGCGCTGGGGCGGTGGACGTCGGCGTGTGGCTGATTGCCGTTGGCTGATGGCTGACGGCCGATGGCTGATGGCCACGAACAACGGCAGCCCCCATGACACCGACGGAGGTGGCGTGGAGGAAATCACGACGAGAGAGGTCGCCCATTGGAGAGCCCCTAGGTGACAGCGAGGATGTAATAGGAATGGTACCGAAAGGCACGACTGCAGCACGCAGTCCGCAACACGATCTTCAATGGAGGGTACCGGGTTCGAACCGGTGACATCCACGTTGCAAACGTGGCGCTCTACCAGCTGAGCTAACCCCCCTTCGTAGTCCACAGGCGCGAAAGGCGCGTGAGGCGCCCAAGACCTGTCGATGGGCAAATCTAGTCTCCCCTCCCCACCTCACCACCCCGAAGTCCGACCGACAGACCGCCCGACCGCCCGGCCGCCTGATCGCCCTTGACAGTTATTAACTAAACAATTAATTAAATGCCCATGGCGACGCCGACCACCACCGATCCCGTTGCCCGGGACACGATCCTCGCCGCCGCGGCCGAGCTCTTCGCGGCCCAAGGCTACGCCGGCGCCACGATCAAGGAGATCGCCGGCAAGGCCAAGGTGA
>JANMWE010000241.1:0-2328 GCA_031393795.1 Gemmatimonadota bacterium | reverse complement strand
GTTCGGGACGCCCGCCACGAAGGCGGTGCCGCTGAGTGCCTCGTGGCTGGCGCCGCCGATCACTCCGACGCCGTAGGCTCCGCCACCGGCGATGGTGGAAATGTTCGCGCCGGTGTTGCCGACGGTGCCGTACCAGGTCTGACCGCGGAGCGAGAGAAAGGGGCCGCCGAGATAGTCCCCGACCCGGGAGAGGGCGCGTCGGTCGACGGTCGCCTCGTTGAAGATGTACCCGGCGCGGCCGTTCACGACTACGCCGTTGGCCACCCTCCCGCTCAGGGCGAAGTCGACCGCCGGGGAACCGGCGATGGTATCACCGACGGAGGAAGAGGTCCCGACGGTCAGCACCGGACCTGCCATCCGATGCCGTGTCGAGCGATCCTCGACCTGGACCGGTAGGGTGACGCTCGCGACCACGCTGTCCCCGAGATGGACCCGCACTTCCGGGTAGGCGGCGGTGCTGCCGCTCATCGTCGGGACCTTGGTCGCGAGCGCGACGGTCCGTCGCTCGCCGGGGAGGAGCATCACCCGGTGCACGGGGATGGGCGCCCAGCCCGACGGCACCATGCTCGCCAGGACGATGGTATCCGGGGCGTTCCCGGTATTCCGGACGTCGACGCTGAGCGTCAACTTCTCTCCCGAGAGCGCGCCGAACGACGCCCGCGCCGGCGCGATCCAGGCCCGGCGGATCCGGTCGATCACCAGCTCCACGGGAACGATCACGGAGACGGAATCAGCGTGGAAATTCACCTCGCCGACCTTGAGGATCCCCGCCTCGGCGCGGGCCGGGACCCGGGTGACGACCGTGACAGCCCGGTCCGTATCGGGCGCCTGGGCAGCGATCGCGCCGGCGGTGGCGGAGAGGACCTCGGCCGTGACTCCCGGATGCATCGTCCATTCCACCCGATGCTGGGCGGGGACCTCGGCGGGGACGTGAATGCGCATCACCCGGACAGTTCGAGGGGCCGCGCTCGCCCGCGCCGGCGCCGTGCGCAGGAAGACCGAAGCGCGTCGCGGCGGGGCGTGATCCACGTCGGCGGGCGTCGGCACCGAACCGGTCCCCACCCTGGTCACGATGAGGGACTCTGCCCTGGCCGGGTGACGCTGGCGGCCGGACATCGCCATCCGGAGGGTGATCGCCGGGGTGCTCGCCGGGCTGCTCGCCAGCGTCTTTGCCGGTGCCCGACCGTGGCCCACACCGCGAGCCGCCGCCGCCACCGCGATGAGCGCGGCGATGACGGCGATGGTGGTGGCGGAGATCCGGCGGGCGCGGGTCATCGGCTCAAGGCGTCGTGATCGTGCAGGTAAGGATGATGGTCGGCGTGTACGTCGCCGGGCCATCGATGGTCCAGCTCAACGCGGCGCGGAAAAACAGGGAATTCGACCAGGGGTCGTTGAGGCCGTTCTTCACCATCGCGCGTGACTCGACCTGAACATCGGAGGTGGTCAGGTTGTTCCAGGTCGCCAGATCGCTGCGCCGCCATTGCATGTCGCTTATGGGCTTCGTCCCTCCCATCACCGCGCTCGCCGCCCGGATGGAGAGGATGCCGTGGCGGCCGCCAGGGCCGCCCCCCTTGCTGAGGTCGATGGTGAAACCGAGCGCCGCCGTCGCCGCGACCGACCCGTTGTCGTAGTCGGTCTCGACGGGGTTGGGGAACGCGATCGGTGAGCCGCCGGTGAGGGAGAGCGACATGATCTGGGCATGGGCCATCCCGGCGATGGTGGTCGCCAGGAGAGTCCCCACCAACGTCACCCGCCAAGGCGTGTTCATCGGATCTCCAGATCCAGTTGGGCGGCGAGGTCGTCGTCGCCGCCATATCCCAGGACCGCCAGCGCCACATAGCGCCCCGGTCGAAGGGTCGGGACCGCGATCCCGACTCGGCGTTGCGCACCCGGAAGGACGGGGAAGTCCTCGACCTTCTGCGTCGCGACCACGTTGTTGCCCAGGTCGCGGATCTCCACCCGACCCTCGAAATGGAGCGGGACCCCGCCGGTGTTGTGGATGCGGAGGGCGAACTCCTCCTGCGTGGTGTCCACTCCCGGCCCGGAAGCGGTCTGGTGCCGGCGCTCCATCGAGAACCCGGTCACCTCGGCGTCCTTCACCAGACCGGTCGGGATCACGTACACCTTCACGCCGATCCGCATCACGTAGACGATCCTGCTCTGTCCCCGTGAGGGTCGCGGCGCATCTTCCACGAAGACGATCGTCCAGCAGGGCGAAGGGAAATTCCCCCCCTCCGTCGAGATCCGGATCGACTGCTTCGCGCCCGGCTCGATCTGGACCGTCTGGGGGAAGACCTTGACGCGGTCGCCACAGGAGCCCACGACCGT
>JANMWE010000227.1:0-2306 GCA_031393795.1 Gemmatimonadota bacterium | reverse complement strand
CCGCGATCCCTTCCGGAAGATTCACCCCTGCCCAGAGCGGCTGGATGTCACCCTCACCCACGCGCACTCGGCGCGAGAAGGCGCGCCCTTGCCAGTCGACGCCGCCGGTGTTGAACGAGGTGAAATGATCGGCCGAGAGAGTGGCACCGCCGGGGCCGGTGAGAGCGGCGAAGGCGAGGGTCAACGAGTCGAGCGCGCGGAGCGCCCACACGCCGACCTGGAACGAATAGAACTCTCCCTTGAATACCTCGCCGCTCACTGGCCTCCCCGCCACGCCCGGCGCGGCCCAGACTTGCGGCAATTCCTTCGTCATGATGATCGGCCGCGTCCGGTCCTCGGCGAAGAGGACGATCGGTGCCCCGTTGGCACGCGTGAGGACGGACTGAGTCTCGGCGTCGGTCGCGATGACCTCCATCGGCCACCGGTTCGACATCGAGTCGGCCGCTTCGATGGCCGTCACCCGTGCCGAGGGGAGGCTCCGCCATTGGCCGGCCGTGATCTCGGCAGCCGTGAGCTTGCTCTGGGCCAGCCACCGACCGTTGGCGGTGGTGTCGACGGGACGGTAGGTGATCCGCGGATAGTTGGACCGGACGCTCCCGCGGTACGGCATGAAATAGACATAGTACTCCCCCGCCCCGGCGCTCGGCTCGAAGGCGAAGATCCCTCGCTCGCGCGTCACCTCGATCGGCACCGCGTTGGTGATCCGGTGGCCGGAGCTGGTGGTGATGATGATCTGCTTCTTCGCCGGGTCTGCGTCCCGCCGACGCCAGGGGATCAGCACCTGCACCGCCTTCGCCGGCGCGTCCACGTGGAGCACCGCGCGGTGGTTGCCCAGAGAGTCGGGATCCCAGTGGCCGATGCGGTACGGCACCGCCTGGCATACCACCCTGGTCGGTGCCATGCCGAGAAACAGCAACAGCGCACCACGAAGGCACGAAGGAACACGAAGAACGGCTTGATGTGGTCTCACGGGATGGATCTCTGGAGGTGAGGAGTGCCCCTTCGTTCCCTTCGTGCCTTCGTGGTGCGCCGTTCAGGCTGCGGCGACGATCTCTTCGAGTTCGTCCGCGCGTGCCGTCAGGTCGAGGAAGAGCGCCAACTGCGTTCGCGCGCGATCCAAGTTGTGCCCCGACCGCCCGATCGGATAGTACACGTCCCCCGCGAGGTGGTCGGTGAGAAAGCGCACCGCCTGTTCGTAGGTGATTGCCCGCCCCGCCATCACGATCAACGCCCGCTCCGCAGCAATGAACACCGGCCCCGCACCATACAGATACCCCTGCACCAGCTTCTGGAACATCGCCGGTCGCACCGTCATCCGCCGAGGATCGGCCTCGTCCTCCGCGGCGCTCCCGACGGTGCTACGGATCAGGTCGCCCACGTCGTGCAACGCCGTCCCCGGCATCACCGTGTCGAGGTCGAGCACCCCCCAGGCGTGGCCGGTGGCGGCGTCGAAGAGGACGTTCGCGATCTTGGCGTCGTTGTGCGCCACGCGCTGCGGGAGCGCACCCGAGGCGAGGAGCTCGGGCAGGATGTGCGCGAGGGAGGTGTGTTCTGAGATCACCTCGAGCTCCGGCATCACCCCGGCGGCCCGTCCCGCCCGGTCGGTCGCCGCCGCCGCACGCAGGGCAGCCAGGCGGGTGGCGGTATCGTGGAAGCCGGGGATCGTGACCGCGAGGGGCGTGCGGAGGTCCGCCATCAGCTGCGCGAAGTCGCCGAACGCCCGTCCCGCTTCATACGCGTCGTCCGGGGAATCGGCGGTGAGCCGAGTTTCGCTCCCCTCGACATAGAGGGTGCAGCGCCAGGCGTCGCCGCGATCGTCCTCGATCCAGTCGCTCCCGTCCTTCCCCTCCACCAGGGTCAGGCTCCGCCGCTCGGCGTCGCCATCGCCATTCGCCTCGAGCTTGGCAGCGATGTGGCGCGTGACGACCGTGATGTTGGACATCACTGCATCGAGGTCGCGGAACACCGATCGATTGAGCCGCTGCAACACGAAGCGCACCCCGCCCGCCTCCACCAGCCAGGAGCGATGGATCAACCCGCCCGGCACGAGCCCGGTCACCGCCGGCACGCCGGGGAGACGGAATCGGTCCGCCGCTCGGCGGGCGCCTTCTTCCTCGGTCACGCCCAGAGCCGTTCGGGGTACACTCCCGCGCGGACCAGCGTGCGGATCGCCTTCTCCACACGGGGACGGTCGGCCGGATAGGTCATCCCGAACCAGGGACTCCCCGCGTCGAGCACCCGCACCCGCGCCGCCTTCCGGTCCAATGATTCCTGGACCGCGGCGGGAAGGAGGAATTCCTTCTTCG
>JANMWE010000222.1:0-41008 GCA_031393795.1 Gemmatimonadota bacterium | reverse complement strand
GAAGAGACGCTCGCCCGCCGGTTCGAGCCCGGCGGGACGCTCGAGAAGCCCGAGCTCGAACAGCAGTTGGATCTCGACGGCCACGCCGTCACCGTCGGTCTCGCGCGCCTCGGCGCCGCGACCTGACCACGAACCCCCCGGAGCGTATGAACAAGAAGCAGCTGGCCCACCTGGAGAAGCGCCTCCTTGAAGAGCGGACGCGCGTGATGAAGGAGCTCGGGTTCTACGACGAGTCATTCAACACCACCCTCCAGGGCGCGGATGGCGACCTCTCCTCCTACTCGTTCCACATGGCCGACCAGGGCACCGACGCCATGGAGCGCGAGAAGCAGTTCCTGATGGCCTCCAAGGAGGGGCGCTACCTCTGGCACGTGAACCAGGCGCTCCGCCGGCTCTACTCGTCGCCCGAGACGTTCGGGAAGTGCGAGACCTGCGGCAACGAGGTGGGCTTCGAACGGCTCGACGCGCTGCCCCACGCGCGGCTCTGCATCGCCTGCAAGGAGAAGGAAGAGGATGCCAAGCGCCGCTGAGCGCCGGCTCTTCTGGGTCGCGGCGGGGTGCGTCGTGGTGGCGGACCTCGCTACCAAACTCATCGCCGAGGCCCAGCTCGCGCTCCGGAGCGCGGTGGCCGTGCTGGGCGACACGGTCCAGCTTCGTCTGGTCTACAATCCCGGCGCCGCCTTCGGCCTTCACCTCGGCCCCTGGTCGCGCTGGATCTTCCTCGGCGTGGCGGTCGGCGCGATCATCGTGCTCGATCGGATGAGCCGCACCGCGCTGCCGGGTGACCGGGTGCGCCAGCTTGCCACCGGGCTCGTGACCGGCGGCGCTTTCGGCAACTTGGTCGACCGGATCCGGAATGCGCAGGGGGTCGTCGACTTCCTCGATGTCGGGATCGGCGTCCACCGGTGGCCCACGTTCAACGTGGCCGACATCGGAGTGAGCTGCGGCGCCATCCTGCTCGCCTGGTCGCTCTGGGACGAGGACAACCAGAAAGAAGTGGTGCGCACCAGCTGATGCCCGACCTCCGCCGGTTGTGCGTCGTGCCGGGCAAGGCGGAGCGCCTCGACCGTTTCCTCGCCGACCAGCTCAGTCTCTCCCGGACACAGGCCGCGCGGCTCGTGGCCGACAAGCAGGTGCAGATCAACGGCATCGTCGCCCGCGCCTCGCGGACCCCCGAGCACGGCGACGAGATCACCGTCACCATCCCCGACATCGATCCCCCCCGCCATCTCCTCCCCGCCAACATCCCCCTCACGGTGGTCTGGGAGGATGAGCACCTCGCGGTGATCGACAAGCCGGCCGGTCTGGTGGTCCATCCCGCCCCCGGCCATTGGGACGACACCCTCGTCAACGCACTGGTGGCACGCGGCACTGCGCTTGGCGGCGGGGTGGAGGGGCGCCCCGGGATCGTCCACCGCCTCGACCGCGACACCTCCGGCCTTATCGTCGTTGCCAAGAACGACTTGGCGCACCGGCGCCTCGGCGCCGCACTCGCGGCCCGGAAGGTGAATCGCCGCTATGCCGCCCTGGTCTGGGGGCACATCGATGAGGACCCGACGATCATCGAGGCCCCGATCGACCGCCATCCCAAGGATCGGACCCGGATGGCGATCATCGAGGGAGGCCGGGCGGCGCGGACCGACATCCACGTGGTCGCCCGGTTCGGGGTCTGCGACCTGGTGCGCTGCGTGCTCCACTCCGGGCGCACCCACCAGATCCGGGTGCATCTCGCCCACATCGGCCACCCGGTGGTGGGCGACCCGGTCTACGGGGCGGGGGGGAGCCGGCGCATCGGCGGGGCCTCCCGCCTGGACGCCGAGGCGCTCGAACGGGCCGCGAAGCGGCAGGCGTTGCACGCTGCCGAGCTCGCCTTCCGCCATCCCATCAGCGGCGAGCCCCTCCGGTTCCGGAGCGAGTGGCCGGCGGACCTCCGGCAGGCCCTCCGGCTGGCCTCGGGCGAGGGGCCGGAAGTTGCTGACCGACAAGGGCTTGGGTATCTTGGTTTCTTCGAAGACAATGGCTGATACCGCTCCCCTCCGACTCCTGGTCTTTCTGGTCGGCGACCTGACCTGCGCGGTGCCGGTCGAGACCGCCAAGGAGATCGTCCCGTTCGAACGTGGCACCCGTATCCCGGGGGCCGGCGACGCGGTGGAAGGGTTGGCGAACGTGCGAGGCAGGCTCCTCACGGTGATCGACGGGTCCCGCCTCCTGGGGCGGCCGTCGCTGGTGACGGACCGGAGCGTGCTGGTGCTCGAGATGAACGGGAAATCGGTGGGGCTCGCGGTCGACAAGGTGCTCGACCTGACGACGATCCCCGCCAGTGCCCTCGAAGGACGTGAGGGTCTGCCGGGCCTCGATCCGCGCGTGGTACGGGCGGTGGGCCGGCGTGAGGACGGTCTCTTTGTAGTGCTCGACACCGATGCGCTGCTGGCGCCGGTGCTCGGGGCATGATCCCCCAAGGACATCACCCAGTAGCGATCGGTCGGGAGGGTATTCCGTGAGCCACACCGTGCTCGTGTGCGACGACGCCATCTTCATGCGAACGATGATCTCCGACATCCTGCAGCAGGCGGGATTCGAGGTCGTCGGCGAGGCCGAGACGGGCCGTCAGGCGGTCGAGAAGTATTTCCAGCTCAAGCCGGATCTGGTCACGATGGACATCGTGATGCCGGACATGGGCGGTATCGACGCGGTCCGCGAGATCTGCCGGCAGGATCCCGACGCCAAGATCCTGATGTGCAGCGCGATGGGCCAGCAGGCCCTGGTGGTCGAGGCGATCCAGGCGGGCGCGAAGGATTTCGTCGTCAAGCCGTTCCAGCCTTCCCGGGTGCTCGAGGCGGTGCAGCGCGTCCTCGGTTGATCCGATGGACGTCGCCAAGTACACCGAGCTCTTCCTCACCGAGAGCCGCGAACACCTCGGTACCTGCAACCAGCTCCTCCTGGAGTGGGAGCGCGATCCGGCCGGCGCCGCGGGCCACATCGCCGGTCTTTTCCGCTCCATCCACACCCTGAAGGGCATGGCCGGCACGATGGGCTACGCGAATCTCGCGGCCCTCGCCCACCGCGCCGAGAACCTGCTGGACGGCCTCCGGGCCGGCAAACTGGTCCCCGGCCCCGATCTCCTGGATCTCCTTTTCCGGACGGTCGATGCCCTCGGGGACGGGGTCGAAGAGGCGGGGAAGGGGCGGGACGCCCAATTGGAATTGGGCCGTGTCGGCCAGGAGCTGGACCGCGCGGCCTCCGGGGCCAGCGATACCGAGGCGATGCGCATCACCGCCGCGCACCGGATCTCGGACATGGCGGCGGCCCCGGCCGGCGAAGGGCTCCACGTGCTGGTGCGGCTCAAGTCGGGCACCATCATGCCGGGGGTCCGCGCGCTCCTGACCCTCAAGCGGGCCGAGGCGTTGGGCACGGTGAGCGGGGTCCGGCCTCCGATCAACACCTTCGAGGCCGAGGGGTTCGACGGGCAGTTCGCCTTCCGGCTGGCGACCACCCGGAATGCGGCCGAGATCGAGTCGGCGCTCCGCGGCGCGGGAGACGTGGAGCTGGTGCAGGTCGGGGAGTCGGCGCCGGCGACCGCCGCCGCCGCGCCGACCGCGAAGGGGGCCCGGGTCGCCGCCGACCGCGGATCGCACATCCGGGTCGACCTGCGCCGGCTCGACACCCTGATGAACCAGGTCGGCGAGCTGATGGTCGCGAAGGGCCGCCTGCAGGAACTGGTGGCGCGCGAACACCCGGAGCTCGAGGCCCTCGCCGCCCGCATCGGTCGCCTCACCGGCGACATGCAGTCCGAGATCATCGCCGCCCGGATGACGCCGGTGTGGCAGACCTTCGACCGCTTCCCGCGCCTCGTGCGCGACCTCGCGCGGCAGCTCGGCAAGCAGGTGCGGTTCGACGTCGAAGGGGAAGGGATCGAGCTCGACCGGGTCATCCTTGAGGAGATCGGCGACTCGATCCTGCACCTGATCCGGAACGCCCTCGACCACGGCATCGAACCGGCGGCCGATCGCAAGAAGGCCGGGAAGCCGGTCGAAGGGCGCCTCCATCTGGCGGCGGCGCAGGAGCGGCAGGGTGTCGTGATCCGCGTGAGCGACGATGGCCGCGGGCTCGACCGGGGTGCGATCCTGCTCAAGGCCAAGCGCGAAGGGCTGGTCGAGGACGACGTCGAGCGGCTGGACGACGACGCACTGCTCCGGGTCATCGCGCGCGCCGGCTTCAGCACCGCCAAGCAGGTCACCGACGTCTCCGGACGCGGGGTCGGCATCGACGTGGTGGTCTCGAAAGTGCGCCAGCTGGGCGGGGCGGTCGAGATCCGGACCACCGAAGGGAAGGGCACCACCTGGGTCCTGCGGCTGCCGATGACCCTCGCGGTGGTGCGGGTCCTCCTGGCCCGGGTCGGCAACGAGCGCTACGCGCTCCCGCTCGGGTCGGTGGCCGAGACGATCGAGGTCTCGCCCAAGTCGGCGGGCGTGCTGCAGGGATCGGACGCCATGGTGCTGCGCGACGAGGTCATCCCGACCCTCGACCTCCGGGTGGTCCTGGGGGTGAAGTGCGACACCCCGCCGCCGCTCCGGCGGCCCGGCATCATCCTGCAGGTGGGGGACCGGCGCGCCGCACTCCTGGCCGATGCGCTGGTGGGACAGCAGGAGATCGTGGTCGAACCTTTCGAGGCACCGCGCGGGATGCTCCCGCTCTTTTCCGGTGCCGCGATCCTGGGCGATGGCGTACCGGCGTTGATCCTCGACGCCGCCACGCTCGTGTAGAGGAGCACCATGGACGACGTGCGCGACCTGCAGGCCCTCCAGCTCGACGCCTTGCGTGAGGTGGCCAACATCGGCGCCGGCCACGCGGCCACCGCGCTCGGGCAGATGGTCAACAGCCGGATCATGATCTCGGTGCCGCGGGTCAACATCCTGCGGCTCGAGGAGGTCCCCGAGCTGCTGGGCCAGCCCGACGACCCGATCGCCGCCGTGATGATGCATATGCTGGGCGATCTCACGGGGCGCACCCTCGTGATCTTCCCGCTCAGCTCGGCCAAGACCCTCTCCGACATACTCTTCAAGCGCAAGCCCGGCGAGACCCAGGAATTCGGGCCAATGGAGGAATCGGGGCTCAAGGAGACGGGCAACATCCTCTCGAGCGCCTACATGAACGCGCTCAGCGACTTCATGGGGATGATGCTCCTCCCCTCCGTGCCGAGCCTCGTGGTGGACCAGGCGGGCGCGGTGCTCACCACCGCGTATCTCAATTTCGGGCACGACCGCGACTACGTCTTCTGCGTCGAGACGGAGTTCAACTTCCTCGACTCGCCCGTCCAGATCCGGGGCCATTTCCTGCTCCTCCCCGATCTTGCGTCGCTGCGGGCGATCTTCGACGCCATCCGCCTGACTTGAACCGATGACCGGGCCCGCGCCGTCGGAACGCGACCTTGCGGTCCTCCGCTCGTTCGCGCGTCGGATCGACCCTTCGGACGCCGGGGCGCACAACAACCTCGGCGTTCTGTATTACCAGAAAGGGCTCGTCCCGGAGGCGATCGCCGGCTTTACGCGCGCCCTCGAACTCGACCCCAAGATGGAGGTGGCCCAGGCCAACCTGGCCATCGCCTACCAGAACACCGGGTACTACGACACCCGCGTCGCCGAACTCCGCGAAGCGCTCCGCCGCCAGCCCGATGACCGCACGGCCCGCTGGGAACTGGGCCGCGTCTTCGCCGCGCTCGGGAACCACACCGATGCGATCGCCGAGTTCGAGACCCTCCTCTCCCGCCACCCCGGCGATGTCCCGGCGCTCATCCAGCTCGGCATGGCCGAGAAGGCCCGCGGGGGAATGGACCAGGCGAGCGAATGGTTCCGCCGCGCCGCGGAGCGGGATCCCGAGAGCTCCATCGCGCAGTTCTACTACGGCGAATCGCTCTACAATCGCGGCCTCAACGACGCCGCCCTCGAGGGCCTCGCCCGCGCCGTGCGTCTCAACCCCGACAACGCCGACGCCCACTACCTGCTGGCCTTCGTCCACGGCGACATGGGCCAGCACGAGCAGGCGCGCGCCGCCACCAAGCGCGCCCTCGCGCTCAACCCGACCCTCGGGCGCGCGCAGGCCAATCTCTCCGTCGAAGATCGCCGCTCCCAGGCCATCCGCCGCCGGTCCACCCTCGAGGCGATGCGCCCCCAGGTGGCCGAAGGGGAGATGCTCGCGCACTTCAACCTCGGCCTCGCCTTCCGCCAGAAGGGCTACTACGTCGAGGCGCTCCGCGAGTACCGCCTGGCGCTCGACAGCGGCGAAGACCGACGCCTGACCCTCCAGGCGATGGCCGAGGTGCACCTCATCCGCCGCGACATCGCCGCCGCCCTCGAGCTCTACGACGGCCTGGTCCAGGAATTCCCCGACAGCCCCAAGCTCTGGAACGAGCGCGCGGTCTGCCTCCACCAGGCCAATCGACGCGACGAGGCCGCGGCAGGCTACGCGCGCGCCACCGCCAACGATCCCCACTACGGCCTCGCCTGGAACAACCTCGGCGTCCTCCGGAGCCAGCTCAACGACATCGAGGGGGCGCAGGAAGCGTTCCAGACGGCGCTCCGGGGCAAGCGGGACCTGGCCGCCGCGCGGCTCAACCTGGCGCTCCTCCTCTTCCAGCAGCGCCGCTTCCAGATGGCGCTCGAGGCGTATCGCCAGGTCCTGGCCGACCATCCGCAGAACGCGGTGGCGTGGAACGGCATCGGGCTCGTGCTGGTGGAGCTCAAGCGATATCCCGACGCCAAGAACGCCTTCGCCCGCGCGGTCGAGGCCGACGACAAGCTCGCGTCGGCGCACTACAACCTGAGCTTCACTCTCAGCCACCTCGGCGACTTCGACGGCGCCCTGCGCGAGACCAAGCGCGCCCTCGAGCTCGAGCCGTACTACGTGCCCCAGAAGTACGCGCTGGCGATCGACCTGCAGTACGAGGACCCGAACCTCTCGATCACCCCGGAGATCTCGGCCGACGTCCACGCCGAGGAGGTCGGAGAGGAGTTCAACTTCGACCAGCGGCTGCTCGACCAGCTCTTCACCGAGCTTGAGCCCACCGCGCCCGGGACCGAGGCCGCGCGCACGTCGGGGTCCGGGAGCGCGCTCTCGGCGGCGCTCCCGGGCGACGACCTCCTCGCGATGGCGCGCGACCAGCTGAGCAAGGGGTTCATCGACCGCGCGGCCGGCGAGGTCGATCGCGCCATCCAGCGCGGTGCCGATCCGGTGCGTGCGGCCGTGCTCCAGGGCGAGGTCTTCACCCGGCGCGGGTTCCACGGCGAGGCGCTCGAGCGCTTCCGCGAGGCGCGGCTGGTGCGCACCGACGATCCGGAGGCCCGGCTCGGCGAGCTGCGCGCGCTCCTGGCCCTCGATCGCGGCGCCGAGGCGGCCCCGCTGGCCGAAGAACTGATCGCCATGCGCCCCACCGACGTGGACGCCCTGGTCGCGGGGGCGCGGGCGCGGATGGCGGGTGGCAACGCGCTCGGCGCCCTCGAGTACGTGCGCACCGCGCAGGCGCGCGCGCCCGGCCGCCCCGACCTCTTCCAGCTCCAGGCCGCCGTCTGCAGTCGGCTCGGCGACACCGGCGGCGCGATGGCGGCGTACCAGGCCGCGCTCGAACTCGACGCCGCGATCCCGCAGGTCTGGTACGAGCTGGGCCACCTGCAGGAGCAGGAGGGACGCCACGCGGAGGCCCGTGGATCGTACGAGCGCGCACTCGACATCCTGCCGACCTTCTCGCAGGCCACGCTCGCGCTCGGCGACCTCTACCGACGCACCGGGCAGTCCGCCACGGCGCTCGAGCTGCTGATCCCGCTGCTCGAGCAGGATCCGTACGACTTCGACGCGCTGGTGCTCCTTGGCCGCGCGCTGCTCGACCAGGCGCGTGCCGACAAGGCCGCCGAGGCCTTTTCGCGGGTGCTTCGGTTCGAGCCCGACCGGGTGGAGGCGTGGTACCACCTCGGCGCCGCGCGGAACGGCGACCGTCGCTACGCCGAGGCCGTGGAAGCCTGGGATCGGGTCGTGCAGCTCGCGCCCACCACTGACTATGCCACCGCCGCGCGGAAGAACGCGCGTTCGGCCAAGGATCTCGCCCACATCTTCGCCGGGCGGGAGGGCTAGCGATGGCGATCGAGGGACCGCTCAAGGAACTCGGCATCCACGATGTCTTCCAGCTCCTCGACCTGAGCCGGAAGACCGGGGTCCTGCGCGTTTCCTCGCAGCTGCGCCAGAACGCCGGCACGGTGGTGTTCGACCAGGGCGGAGTGGTCTTCGCCGAGATCCGCTCCAATCCGCACCCGCTCGGGAGCGTCCTGCTCCAGGCCGGGAAGGTCCGCGAAGAGGACCTCCACCGCGCGCGCGATATGCAGAAAGGGGGCGACAAACGCCGGCTCGGCGAGATCCTCGTCGCCATCGGCGCGGTCACCCAGCGGGAACTCCAGCGCCAGGTCCGGGCCCAGGTCGAGGCCGTGGTCTTCGAGCTGATGAGCTGGTCGGAAGGGTACTTCTCCTTCGAGGAAGGGGCCCCGCCCGAGAAGTTCTCCGAGGTCGAGGTGCGGATCCCGGTCGAAGCGGTGCTGATGGAGGGGGCGCGTCGCATCGACGAATGGTCCCAGATCCAGACCCGCATCCCGCACCTGGGCATCGTGCCGCGGCTGGCGATGACCGATGGTGGTTCCCTCGACCTCCATCCCGACGAGTGGTCGATCCTCGCCGTCATCGATGGGGATCGGGATGTGCGCGAGGTGGCCCAGGCCATCGGCCGGGCCGAATTCGAGGTGGCCAAGACCCTCTTCGGCCTCGCCGCCGCCGGTATCGTCGGGCTCGAGCAGCCCCCCCGTCCGACGGTCGCGACCGGGGGGCGCGAACTCGCGATCCTCATCGCCCGCACCGAGGACCGCCTGGCCGAAGGGGACGCGCAGGGCGCGCTGCTCGCGGCCCAGGAAGTGATGGCCATCCACCCGCTCGAGCCGATGGCGCACCTCGTGCTCGGCCGCTCGCTCCTCGGCCTGGGCCGCGCCCTCGAGGCGGCCGATGCATTCCGCCGGGTGCTGCAGTACGATCCGCAGTCCGCCGAGGGCCAGCGCTTCCTGGGGCTTGCCCTGGCGGCGGCCGGTCGGTTCCGCGAGGCGGCCGATCAATTGATGAAGTGGAGCCGGATCTCCGACCTCTCGCCCGAGGAGCAGTCGCGTGAGGAAGCGGTCGAGCAGGCGCGCACCGCGCTCCTGGCCCTGGAAGAAGCGATGAAGGCGCTGCGATGAGCGACGACGTCCGCGTCCTCACCGCCCAGCTGGCCGCCGACCCGGCGAGCCTCGTCTTCCTGCCGCTGGGGGAGACGCTCCGCCGCCGCGGGCAGCTCGAGGCCGCGCAGAAGGTCGCGCTGCAGGGGCTCGGTCGCTATCCGCACCTCCCTGACGCGCACGACCTGTACGCCAAGATCCTCACCGATCGCGCCGATTTCGAGCGGGCCTTCGATGAATGGGACATGGCCCTCCGGCTCGATCCCCAGCACGCGGGGGCGCACAAAGGGCTCGGCTTCCTTTATTTCAAGGCGGGGCGGACCGCCGAGGCGCTCCAGCACCTCGAGGCGGCGCTCGCCGAGGCGCCGGATGACCCGCGCCTCCGGCAGGCCGCCGCCCGCGTCCGCGCCGCGCTCGGCGATCAGGCTCCGCCGGTCACGCGCCTCTCGGCGCCGGCCGGCGTCTCGCCCGCGCCGACCGCGGGAGATGACGAGGCCGCCGCGCGGGCCGCGATCTTCGCGGGGCTCGAAGGGGCCGAGAATGGACTCCTGCTCGTGGACACCCAGGGACTCCGGCTCGGCGGGGGTCTCCGGTCGCTCGAGGGGACCGACGTGGCCGACGTGGTCGCCGCCCACCTGGCCGGCGTCTCGCGCGAAGCGGCCCGAACGGCGAAGCTTCTAGGGCTCGGCGCCTGGGAGAGCGTGGTCCTCGAGTCCCCCGGTGGCAACGCCGCGCTCCTGCCTGCCACCTCGGAGGCACTCCTCCTGGTGGTCCGTGACTCGAGCGTCCCGATGGGGCGGCTCCAGTTCGGGGCCGAACGGGCCGCCCGCGCCGCCCGCGCCTGGCTGGAGACGCTCAGGTGAGCACGAGTCCCTTCGAGAGCGCCCTCGAGCTCGTGACCCACGTACCCGGGGTCCGGGGTGCGATGATCGTCTCGGCCGCCGATGGGGTGGTCGTGGCCGAGGCCTTGATGGATGAAATGAAGGGGAGCGCCGTGGCGGCATTGGCCGCGAGCCTGGTGTCCCGGCTCCGGCGCGCGGTCGAAGGGGCCGGGCGGGGGGTGCCGCGGTTCGTCCATCTCACAGCCTCCGGCGGGACACTGCTGGCGGCACCGCACGGCGAGGAGCTCATCCTCGTGGCCGTGGCCGAGCGCACCGTCAACGCCGGGCTCGCCCGGATCGAGATGCTCCGTGCGTTGGAGATCCTTGGCTGATGCGCGCCGTCGAACCCTGGGTGGCGGCGCCGATGGAGACCTTCCTGGCCGAGAGCCAGGCCCGGCTCTGCCTGTTGATGACCACGGCGGGGCAGGTGGTGGCCCAGCACGGGTTCCTGCGTGCGGTGGACGTGATGGGGGTCGCCGCCCTCGGTGCCGGCATCGTGGCCTCGACCGGTGAGCTGGCCCGGACGCTCAAGTGGGAGCAATTCACCACCGTGGTGCATCAGGGCGCGCAGCAGGCCCATCTGCTGGCGAGCTTCGAGACCCCGCGGGGTCGCTGGGTAGGGTTGGTGGTCTTCGGTCCGGACACCTCGCTCGGGCTGGTGCAGTTGTTCTTCGAGCAGCTCGTGAAGGACCTCGCGGCCGCCGCGCCCGAGGCCCCCGCCCCCCAGCCGGTGTTGGCGGTGGACTTCGAACGAGAGCTCAACGCGAGTCTCCGTACGCTTTTCGGGAGCTGAGCCTATGTCCCTGGTCAACTTCACGACCCGTGAGATCACGTGCAAGATCGTCTACTACGGACCAGGCCGGTCCGGGAAGACGACCAACTTGCACTACATCTACGGGCGTGTGCCGGACACACGGCGCGGCCGGATGGTGTCGCTCGCGACCCAGACCGATCGGACCCTCTTCTTCGACTTCCTGCCGCTGGAGCTCGGGACGATCTCGGGGTTCAGCACCCGGTTCCAGCTCTATACCGTCCCCGGCCAGGTCTACTACAACGCCACGCGGAAGCTGGTGCTGCAGGGCGCCGATGGGGTGGTCTTCGTGGCCGACAGCCAGGCGCGCCGGCTCGAGGACAACCTCGAGAGCCTGCAGAACCTCCAGGTGAACCTATTGGAGCAGGGCATCGATGTCCGCGCTTTCCCGACGGTGTTCCAGTACAACAAACAGGACCTCCCGCCCGAGCTGATCCTGAGCCCGGCCGAGCTCGACGACGCGCTCAATTTCCGGGGCGTGAAGAGTTTCGGCGGGGACGCGTTGCACGGGAGCGGCGTGTTCGAGACCCTCAAGGGGATCTCCGAACAGGTCCTGAAACGGCTCGCGCAGAACCAGCCCGTGAGCGGATGACCGACCAGCTCAACCCTCGATTCCGGTTCGACGCCTATGTCGTCGGCACCACCAACCGTCTCGCCGTCACCGCGGCGAAGGCGGTGGCGGAGTCGCCGGGGTCGGCGTACAACCCGCTCTTCGTTTACGGTGGGCCCGGCCTCGGCAAGACCCACCTCCTGATGGCGGTGGGGCATTTCGCGCGCGGGATCGACCCCTCGCTCACGGTGGACTACATCACCTGCGACGATTTCGTCGAGGCCTTCCACGCCGCGATCGGCGCGGGCCAGGGGGATGCCTATCGTCGACGCTACGCCGAGACCGGGCTCCTGCTCCTCGATGACGTGCAGTTCCTCACGCACCGGCGGGAGGTGCAGGCGGAGCTCCTGCGCCTGGTGGACCAGATGACCACCGCGGGCCGCCAGATCGTGATGTCGAGCGACCGGCCTCCCAGCGAGATCGAGGCGCTCGACGAGCGGCTCATCCAGCGGTTCGCCGGCGGCCTGGTCATCGACATCAGCCCTCCCGACCTCGAGACCCGCATCGCCATCCTCAGGCGCCAGGCCGAGGAGCGGAACCAGCAGATCCCCGCGGGGGTGCTCGAGGTCGTGGCCACGCTCATCGACGGGAACGTCCGCGAGCTGATCGGCGGGCTCAATCGCCTCATCGCCTGGCAGTCGGTGAGCGACACCCCGATCGATCCCGACACCGCCCGCGAGGTCCTCGGCGGCGGCCCCGCACCGAGCGCCGGGAGCGTAGGCGTCTCGCCTGCGAACGGCCCGCCTGTCAGCACCCCCGAACCTGCCATCCCGGCCCCGGGGGAGTTCGACTCCTTCCTGAGCGACATCACCACCACGGTGAATGCGCAGGTCGAGGCGTGGCGCACCCGCGTGGGTGAAGCGATCATGCGCTGGGAAGGCGAGGGGTTCCGCACCGCCCGTCTCTCCGCCCTGCTCGCGCAGGAATCGCCCGGCGATCCCCTTGCCGCCATCCAGAAGTACGAGGCCGATGTGACCCGCCTGCGCGCACTCGAGGCCGAGGTGGCCGAGTTGGAGCCGCAGCTCGCGGGCAGCGCTGCCTTCCGCGACCCCGATGACCTCGCCGGCGCCATCGCGCTGAGCGAGCGGGCGCGCGCCGGTTCCAACCCGCCGCCGGGGCCGTCGCCCATCTTCCGGTTGGAACAGTTCGTCGAGGGACCGTCCAACCGGATCGCGGTTCGGGCAGCGCACTCGGTGGTCGAGGAGCCCGCCACCAAGTACAACCCCTTCGTGATCGTCGCGGCGAGCGGGCTCGGCAAGACCCATCTGCTCCAGGCCATCGCCAACCAGCTGGCCAGGCACGAAGGGACGGTGGTCGCGTGCCTCGGCGCGCAGGACTTCACCCAGGAACTGATCGAGGCGATCGAGCGGGACCGCGTGGCGGTCTGGCGCGCGCGCTACCGCCGGGTCACGGCCCTCTGCATCGATGACATCCACCTCCTGCAGGGGAAGGACCGCACCCAGGAGGAGCTCTTCTGGCTCTTCGACCAGCTCCTGGGGCAGGCGCGACAGCTGGTCTTCTCGAGCGCCGTTCCGGTACGCGACCTGACCGGCCTCGAGGAGCGGCTCCGGAGCCGGCTCGAGGGAGGTCTCGTCGTCTCGCTCGGGGCCCCCGAACGGGAGCTTCGCCTCGGCGTCGTCGAGCGCGCCTTGCACGAACGCCTCGGCACCAGCGACCCCGAGCTCGCCGCCTATCTGGCCGGCCGGCCGGCGGAGTCGCTCCGCGCGGTGCTCGGACTGGTGCAGCGGCTCCTCGGCGCGTCCGAGGCCCAGAACGTGGCGCCGAGCGCGGGGCTCGCGCGCGAGGTGCTGGAAGGGCCGATGTCCGGCGCGGAGCGGAAGAGCGGGGCCACCCGCCGCTCGAGCGGGATCGTGGTCACCACGTCGGGTGGCGTGAAGAGCGCCGAGAAGATGGTCTGGGACTGGCCCGACCTCGCGGACCGCCTGATGGAGGATCTCCGCTAGTGGCCATCAAGGGGAGTCTCAAGGAAGCGTCCCTCCCGGACGTCCTCCAGCTGCTGGCGCTGGGGCGGAAGACGGGCTGCCTGGCCGTGGCCGACAAGCAGAACTTCGGGTACATCTACTTCGACGAGGGACGGATCTGCTACGCCTCCATCGTCAACCGGCGCGATCGACTGGGCGACATCCTCGTCAAGAACAGCAAGATCACCGAGGCCCAGCTCGAGCAGGCCATCGCGATGCAGGAGGAGTTTCGCGAGCAGAAGCTCGGCGAGATCCTCGTGAACATCGGGGCCATCAAGCGGCCGCAGCTCGAGGAGTACATGTCGGTCCAGATCGAGGAGGCGGTCTACTTCCTCTTCACCTGGACCAGCGGGACGTTCAATTTCGAGGCGGGCGTCAAGCCGGAGCGCCAGGACTTCCTGGTCCGGATCAACCCCGAGTCGCTCCTCCTGGAAGGGGCGCGGCGGGTCGACGAGTGGAGCCTCATTGAAAAGAAGATCCCGAGCTTCGACCTGATCTTCACCGTCGACCAGAAGCACCTCGCCGAGTCGGGGGTCCAGCTCTCCGCCGACCAGGAACGGATCGTCCCGCTCCTCGACGGCAAGCGCGACATCCACCAGCTGGTCGAGGATTCCGGGCTGGTCGAGTTCGAGGTCGGCAAGTCGCTCTACGGCCTTATCACCGCCGGGTTCGCGCACCGGGCGGGAAGCTCCGCTGTGTCGGCCGAACCCAAGGTCAATGCGGCCCGCATCGAGGAGCACCGGAACCTCGGCATCGCCTTCTTCAAGACCGGCATGCTCGACGAGGCCCAGCGCGAGTTCCGCCGCGTGGCCGACCTCCGCCCCTCCGAGGCGAGCGCCCCCTTCTTCATCGGGCTCATCTCCCTCAAGCAGGCCAAGTGGGCGGATGCGGTCGAGTCGCTCAAGCTGGCCGGCGAACGGGGCGGCCCCCGACCGGCGGTCCTCGCCAACCTGGCGTTCGGGATGGAGCAGATGGGGCGCATCGCCGACGCCGAGGCGTGCTATGGTGAGGCGGTGAGCCGGTCGCGCGAGGATCCCCGGTTGATGACCGGATGGGCCATCGCGGCGCTCAAGAAGGGGGACGCGCACGTGGCGGTCGGCCGGTTGCAGCGGGCGCGCGAGCTGCACGGGCAGAAGCAGCCCCCCGCCGTCTGGTTCTGGGCGATGAGCCTGGGGCAGGCGCTCGACAGCGACCTGGAGAACGCGCTGCGTACCGCCGAGGAAGGGGTGGAGAAGTATCCCGCCCATCCGGCGCTCCGGAACAATTTCGGCGTCCTGCTCGAGTTGATGGGTGACCTCGACCGGAGCGAGACCGTCGTGCGCGAGGCCCTCCGCGACGATCCCGCCTTGCCGCAGCTCTCGAAGAACCTGGGCGACCTGCTCTATCGCGGCGGGAAGTACGAGGAAGCGGCCGAGGCGTACCAGCGCGCCGCGAAGCTGGCGCCCGACCTGGGCGACGACCTCTTCTTCAAGCTCGGCAACATCGCGTTCCGCCAGCGCGACACCGCGCAGGCGCGCGAGCATTGGAAGCGCGTGCTGGCGCTCAACCCCGGCCACCAGCTGGCGCGCACCAATCTCGAGGCGCTGGAGACCGCGGGGGCATGATGCTCACCGGCGATCCCGAGGGCTTCGCGCGCCTCACCGGCGAGATCGCCCGGGCGGCGGGGATGCAGCTCGCCGACTACAAGGAGAAGGTCCTCCGCCGCCGGATCGCGGTGCGGATGCGGGCCCGCGGTGCCGAGAGCTACGGCGCGTACAGCGATCTGCTGCGGCAGGATCCCGCCGAGCTCGAAAAGTTGAAGGACACGCTGACCATCAACGTCACGCGGCTCTACCGGAACCCGGAGACCTGGGAGCGCCTGCGCACCCTGGTCCTGCCCGGTCTGCTGACGGCGCGCGAAGGGGCGGTGCGGGTCTGGAGCGCGGGCTGTTCCTCCGGCGAAGAGCCGTACACGCTCGCACTGATCCTGGCGGAAGAGGCCGAACGGATGGGGAAGCCCGCCTGGGCCAACCGGGCTCGCATCGTCGCCACCGACATCGATGAGCTGGTGATGGCCCGTGCCCGCACCGGTCGGTACCCGACCTCCGCGTTCATGGAGATGCCGCCGGCACTCACCGCCAAGTATTTCCGGCCCGTCGGCACCGACGACCGGGAAGTGGTCCCGATCCTCAAGCGAATGGTCGACGTGCGCCGTCAGGACCTCCTGCGCGAACCGCCACCGACCCCACCCTATGATCTCGTCGTGTGTCGCAACGTGGTGATCTATTTCGACCGGGACGGGCAGGAACGGCTCTTCGAGCATTTCGCCTCGGCGCTCGCGCCCGGCGGCTTCCTGCTGCTCGGCAAGGTCGAGACCCTGATGGGTGTCGCGCGCGAGCGGCTGGAAGTGGTCGACGTGCGCGAACGTATCTTCCGGAAGCCCGGGTGAAGCCGGGCTCGATCGTGGTCAAGGTGGCGGACCTCAACACCGCCGCGGGCGACGCCGAACTCGTCACCCTGGGGCTCGGGAGCTGCGTGGCCATCTGCCTGCACGACCCCGTCGCGCTGGTCGCCGGGATGGCCCACATCCTCCTCCCCAACAAGAGCCTCAGCCGCTCCATCGAGAACCCCGCCAAGTTCCCGCAGTCGGCGGTGCCGCTCCTGCTCGAGAAGATGGAAGCGCTCGGGGCGGACCGCACTCGGATCACCGCCCGCCTGGTGGGCGGGGCATCGATGTTCGGCAACCTGTCGCCGTCGGGCGCGGTCCAGATGGGAGAACGGAATGTCGTGGCGACGCGCCAGGTGCTGCAGGAACAAGGCGTGAAGATCACGGCGGAGGCCACCGGCGGCACGACCGGTCGCTCCCTCCGCCTGCAGGCCAACGATGGATCCCTCTGGATCCGCACCCTGGCGACCGGTGAACAACCCCTCTGAACGCCCCACCGTCCTGGTGGTCGACGACAGCGCCCTGTTCCGGCGGCTGCTGAGCGAGATCATCGAGGCGTCGGGGGAGTTCCAGGTGATCGGCACCGCGCGCGACGGCGAGGACGCGCTCAGGAAGATCCACAAGCTGGTGCCGGACCTGGTCACGATGGACCTCGAGATGCCCGAGCTCGATGGCCTCGGCGCGATCGGGTACATCATGTCGGAGATGCCACGACCGATCGTCGTGGTGAGCGCCTACGCCGGGGCCGGCACCGCCGCGGCCATCCGCGCGCTCGAACTCGGTGCCGTCGAGCTCGTGCCCAAGGAACTCGACGCCTCGAGCGATCCGGGGAAGATCACCGCCAAGCTCACGCCCCGGCTCCTCCTGGCCCTCCGCGCGGCCCGCGCGGCCGACATCTTCCGGGTGAGCCCGCTGGCCCGGCCGCGCCGGGTGGTCCGCCCCAGTTCCGATGACGTCTTCTCCCTGCCGGGCCGGGCCCAGCGCTGCGTGGCGATCGCCGCCTCCACCGGCGGCCCCCGCGCCCTGGCCGACCTCGTGCCGCAGCTCGAACGGGGGCAGGGCGCCGCGGCGCTGATCGTCCAGCACATGCCGCCGAAATTCACCCGCTCCCTCGCGGAGCGGCTGGCGGGGCAGAGCCACTTCCGCGTCGTCGAGGCCGAGGATCACACGCCGGTGCTGCAGGACACCGCGTACATCGCTCCGGGCGATTATCATATGCGGGTCACCGCCGCCGACGATGGTCTCTACCTCGTGCTCGATCAGGGTCCCTCCGAACACGGCGTCCGCCCTGCGGCCGACCCCCTCTTCAAGTCGGTCGCCGAGGTGTTCGGCAAGCGGGCGGTCGGGGTCGTCCTGACCGGGCTGGGGCGCGATGGTGCGGTCGGACTCAAGGCGATCCACGATGCCGGCGGGATCGGGATCGCCCAGGACAAGGAGAGCGCCACGATCTACGGGATGCCCAAGGCCGCCCTCGAAGCCGGAGGGGCCGACCAGGTGCTGTCGCTCGGCGGGATCCCCGCCCGGGTCAAGTACGAACTCGACCGGATGCGGCGCGCATGATCGCCACCTGGCTCGAGGTCGAGGCCGACGGCCGCCGACTGGGCCTGCCCGCGGCCGACGTGCTCGAGGTCGGAGAACTCGGGGCCGTGCTGCCGGCGCCGAGCCTCCTCGAGTCGATGCGGGGCGTGATCGAATCGCGCGGGCGCCTCGTGCCGCTCCTCCATCTGGGCGCGTTCCTCGCCGGAGGCCCCGCACCCGAGACCCGCGGCACCGCCACGGTGCTGGTCCGCGCGGCCGGCCGGCCGATCTGCCTCGAAGTCGACGACGCTTTTGTGGTGCAACGCGGGGAGGTGCTGCCGGCGGTCGGTCTGCCGGGCCTCCCCTACGCCGCGGCTATCGCGCGACAGCAGGACGGGACCGTCCCGATCCTCGACCTCAACGCCCTCGGCGAACGCATCGCCGGCGCGGGAGCCTCCACGTGACGACCACCGGCGACGAGATCCAGATCGTGTGCTTCCGGGTGGGAAGCCAGGAGTTCGGCCTGAACGTATTCCAGGTCGAGCGGATCCTGCGCTACGAACAGCCCGCCGCCCTCCCCAAATCCCCCGACTACCTCGAGGGGGTCGTGACCTTCGAAGGGATCTCGGTCCCCGTCATCGACCTGCGGAAGCGGCTCTCGCTCAAGGCCGACTTGACGGAGGAGACGCGGATGATGGTCCTGGACATCGAAGGGCAGCGGGTCGGCATCGTGGTCGACCAGGTGCTCGACGTGGCCCGGGTGGACGGTGGCGCCATCGCCGCGCCCCCGCCCCTGGTGCGGGGCCTCGCCGCCGAATACATCAGCGGCCTGCTCGTGCGCGAAGGTGAGCGGACCGTCGTCATCCTCAACGCCGGGCGGCTCTTGTCGTCCAAGGAGCGGCTCGCCCTCAAGTCCGTGGGCGCGGCCTGATCATCCGATGAGTGCTGAACCATTCGTCGTCTCGCTCCGTCAGCAATACCAGGAGATCAGCACCAAGCTCGACGCCGCCCAGGCGTTCGCCGAGCGCGAAACGGTCAAGCGCGAGATCATCGCCCTCTTCAAGCGGGTCGATGGGACGCTCACCGAGCTCGGGCAACTGAAGGAGGATATCCGTCAGCTGGTGGACAAGTACAAGTCCCAGGCCGCCGACACCGCCACCGCGCCGGCGCCGATGTTCACGGGCCAGCGCCCCGTGGTGCAGGCCGACCACATCGGGGCGAGCACCTTCATCGAAAAGGGGTGGAGCCTGATCTCCCTGGGTGATTACTCCGGGGCCATCCAGGCGCTCGAGAAGGCCCTCACGCTCTCGCCCAACGAGGTCCAAGCCCAGTCGCTGCTCGGGTGGGCCCAGATGCTGCACGAGGATTACGACGACGCGCTGGCCACCTTTTCGAAGGTGCTGATGAAGGAGCCGGCCAATTCGCTGGCGCGGATCAACGTCGGCTACATCTGCCTCAAGAAGCGGATCTTCGGCGAGGCGATCGAACACCTCTCCAAGGCCATCCGGCTCGACAACGACCGCAAGGCCACCCTCTACGCGCACTACTATCTCGGTCTCGTGTACCTCGAGCGCGAGATGTTCGAGGATGCGCAGGTGTTCTTCGAGAAGACGCTGCAGTTCGGCCCCAACCTGATCGAGGCCTGGTACGAACTCGGGCGGGCCCGCTGGTTCGCCGGCGACCCGGACGGCGCCAAGAAGGCGTGGAGCGACGGACACAAGGCCAACAAGTTCAATCCATGGGGGAAGCGCTGCAAGGAGATGCTCGACCTCGTGGCCAGGGGCGAGGAGCCTCCGCGGACGGCGACCCAGGCGTGATCGGGGGGCTGCTGCTGGTGCTGGCCGGGGCCGCCCAACAGGCGACCCCGGCCGATTCGTTCCGGGTGGCCCAGGTCGGCGATGTTCGCGCCGTCGCCACGGCCCGACGGCTCGACGCCGCCATCGGGTTGGCCGAACTGGCGGATCGTCCCACGACCTGGCCCGGTCTCGGACGCCGGTCGCCGGGGCCGCTCCAGCTCGTGCTCGTGGCCGATTCGGGGGAGATGTCCCGGCTCTCCCGGGGGCGCGCCCCGGGGTGGGGGGCGGCGGTCGCCTTCCCCGAGAGCCGCACCATCATTCTCCGAGCCGACCTCCCGGATCTCCCTCGCACGCTGCGTCACGAGCTGGCGCACCTCGTCCTCCGGGGCGCCGTCCGGAGCCGGCTTCCACTCTGGTTCGACGAAGGCTACGCCGCCCTCGCCGCCGGCGAGTGGGACCGCCTCACCGCGCTCGAAATGCACCTGAGCGTGCTCGCCACCGGCGTCCCCACTCTCGGCGACCTCGACGGCCAGCTCCGCTCGGCGGCGCCGATGGCGGATCGGGCCTACGGACTCGCCGAGTCGGCGGTCAGCGCGCTCGCCGAGCGGATCCCCGGCGGGGATCTCGCTCCGCTCATCGACAGCCTGGCCCGGGGAGAAGAGTTCGCGAATGCGGTGCACTCGGTCACCGGGCGCGAGCTCTCGCGCTTCGAGTCGGAGTGGCAGCAGGAGACCCGGCAGCGGTTCCGCGGCGTGCTCTGGTTCATCGCCGGGGGGTGGTGGTCGCTGGTCGGGCTGGTGGTCGCGGTGGCGTGGTGGCTCCGCCGACGCCGGGAGCGTCCGCGCCGTGCCGCCCTCGATACGGGGTGGGAACTTCCCCCGGAAGAGGCGAGCGTTCCCACGCCCGGCGAGGGGCCGCCGCCTCCGATTGACCAAGGACCGCAGGGGGTGTAACCTTCAATTCTATGGTCACTTCCGCCACTTCTGGCCGCAGCGGTTTCCCCCTCGGTCGAAGGAACCTCGTTATCCTCGGCCTCGGGGCCGTAAGTCTGGTGGCAGGGTACTTGCTGCTCAGTGCAGGGAGTACCACTCCCGCTTCGATACTGTTGGTCCTCGGTTACTGTGTGTTGGTGCCTGTAGGGTTGGCGCTCTAGGATCTTCGGGGCGAATAGCTCAGCTGGTCCAGAGCGCCTGCCTTACACGCAGGATGTCGGGGGTTCGAATCCCTCTTCGCCCATGGCCCGTCTCACTCGGCGCATTCTGCGGCCATTCGCCGCGCGCCTGAACCGTTTGGGAGGTAGATAGCGATGTCGCTGCTGCGCAGGACCGTCCCGATGCTCGCGCTCATCGGCGTGAGCGTGGGCTCTCTCGCCGCACAGATCCCCATCAACCGTGGCCGTCCGGCGGGCGCCGCCACTGCGCCCCGGATGCTGGTGGCCACGCCCTATACCGACCGCGCGTCGGATTCCGCCGCCGCGGTCGCCGTCGGCGCCGCCCTCCGGACGAAGTTCGACCGGCAGGTCGGGACGACGTTCTTCGTGATCCCGCGCGATCAGATGAACCACGCGTTGGCCGAGTTCTCCTATCCGGCCGACGCGATCCTGAACCGCGAGAGCGCGTACCGGCTGGCGAGCTCGCTGCAGTCGCGCACGCTGCTGTTCACGGAGCTCAACCGCGAGGGCACGCAGTTCCGTGCCCGCGCGCGCCTTTCGACCGGCGCCGACGATCCCGGCAACACCCTCATCGTCCGGCAGCTGCCAGGACAGTCCCTGCAGCAGTTCGGCGAAGCGGTCGCCGCGGGGTTCGCCCAGGTGGTGCGCGCCCAGGCCGACGCCAAGGGGTGCATGGACCAGTTGGCCACGAGCCCGGTGAAGGCGGCGGAGTCGGCGGCCAAGGCGCTCCGCGCTTATCCGGCCCACGGTCTGGCGCACTACTGCCTGGCCCAGCTGGCCAAATCCCGTTCGGTCGCCGATCCGGCGTACGTCCCCGAACTCGACCTGACCGTCCGGGCGGACTCGCTCTCCCTGAAGGCGCTCGGTGAACTGGCGACCTATTACGACAGCAAGACCGACACGGCCAACGTCGTGCTCAAGTGGCAGCAGATCATCGAGGCGGCGCCGACCAACCGCACGCTGATCGAGGCGGCCTCGAAGGTCTTCCGTAACTACGGCCGGCCGGACGCCGCCGAGATCGTGGCCAATCGCGGCATCGCGCTCGACTCGCTCGACACGGCGATGTGGGACCTCCGCTCGAGCGCCTGCCTGTTCCAGTCCAAGTACACCTGCTCGGTCGGTTCGCTCGAGCAGATCATCCTGATCGACAGCACCAAGGCGGCGGACTCGAACTTCGTCTTCCGTGTCGTGGTGACCGCCGGCGCCCTGTTCCAGGGGGACAGCGTCACATGGGTCGACAGCACCGCCCTCAAGGCCACCTACCTCCGGTGGGCCGAGTTCGGTGCATCGAAGTTCCCGGCCAACAAGAACCTGGTCGGGCAGCTGCTCGCTGCGTATTCGATCAACGGGATGTCCGACAAGATCCTGACCACCACCGACCGCGTCCTCGCGCTCGATTCGAGCGACGTGACCCCGGCGCTCGCGGCGGTCGACATCCTGCTCAAGGGGAAGCGGTGGGCCGATGCCGCGCGGTATGGTATGTTGGTCGCCGCCAAGGGTGACGACCAGCAGAAGCTGGCCATCGCGGTCAACTTCACCAACGCCGCCCGCGGACTCCTGACCACGGCGCCGACTGATCCGGAAGGGGCCTACACGCTCCTGCACGTGGCGGTGCCCGCATCGACCGATCCCCGCATCGTGCCGTCCGCCAATCTGCTGATGGGGTACGCGGCGCTGCAGACCGCCGGCAAGTACGACACCCAGGCGGAGCAGGGGAAGTCGTGCGACATCGCCCGGCGGATGGATGCCCTGCTCGATGAATCCAACACCGGGTTCACCATCGGGAAGACCGGCCCCGGCGCCAATCCCGTGACGATCGACAAGATGTTGGCGAACGTGGTCACGTACAAGCAGCGCACGCAGTCGATGATCCACGCCTACTGCCGGTGAACGACCTGGGCCTCAGGCCTCGGGAATATCAGTCCCCGAGGCCCGTGGCCTGAGGCCCGAGGCCTTCCAATAGGACCCCGGCGGTTGTATCTTCGCCGACCTGTGCAGGGGCTGTAGCTCAGCTTGGTTAGAGTGCCGCACTGTCACTGCGGAGGTCGCGGGTTCGAGCCCCGTCAGCCCCGCTCGCTGCGCAAATAGGAACACCCCGTCGGCCTCGGCCGCCGGGGTGTCTCCGTTCAAGGCCCTATGACGACACCCGCGCCTTCCCACATCCCCGTCCTCCTCGACCCCATCCGCGCGGCGGCCCGGGGCGCCCGTCGCGTCGTGGACGCGACCCTGGGGCACGGCGGGCACGCGGAGATGTTCCTCGCCCTCGGCGCCGAGGTGCTCGGCATCGATCGCGATCCGGAGGCGCTGGCCATCGCGCGGGCGCGGCTCGGGGCAGGGCTCCAGACCCTCGAGGCGCCCTTCGCGAGCGACGAAGGGCTCGCGGCGGTAAAGGCCTTCGCCCCCGACTTCATCCTGCTCGATCTCGGCGTCTCGTCACGGCAGCTGGACGATGATACTCGCGGCTTCACCTTCCGTCCCGGGGCGGCGCTCGACATGCGGATGGGGCGGGAAGGGCCCTCCGGTGCCGACCTCCTCAACGAGGCCGAGGAAGAGACCCTCGCCGACATCTTCCATTACTGGGGCGATGAGCGAAAGGCGCGCCAGTTGGCGCGGGCCATCGTGCGCCGCCGCGCCAACGCCCCCTTCGTGGTGAGCGACGACCTCGTGAACGCCATCCGGTCGGTCCTGGGCCCGCGCAGCGGTCCAGGCGATTTCGCCCGGCTCTTCCAGTCGCTCCGGATCGCGGTGAACGACGAGCTCGAGGGGCTCGAGCGCGCCCTCCCCGCCTTCCTCGACGCGCTCCGACCAGGGGGACACCTGGCCGTGATCGGTTATCATTCGGGTGAGGACCGCGTGGCGAAGCAGTTGTTCCAGGCCTGGGCCCGCTCCTGCATCTGCCCTCCGGAACAGCCGATCTGCACCTGCCGCGGCACCCCGCTCGGCGTCCTCGTTCCCCGCAAGCCGATCGTCCCTGACGCTGCCGAGGTGGCGGCCAACCCCCGGGCGCGGAGCGCCAAGCTCCGCATCTTCCGCAAGGCCGAATGACGCTGAAAGGTCGGCACTGGGTCATGCTCTGGCTGGTGGTGGCGCTCGGCACGCTCGGCAGCGTGGCCGCGCGGCAGACCAGCGGCTTCGCCACCGCCCAGGCGCTCCGGAGTGCGCGGGACGAACGGGCCGGATTGGAGTCGCGCCGCGGCGAACTCGACCGACGGATCCGGCAGGCCTCGAGCCGCCAGATACTGGTGCCCCGGGCCGCCGCCACTCTCGGACTGCACGAACCCGCCGCCGGCGAGATCACGGTCCTCTCCATCCCGGACGGCGTCTCGGGCGGCCTCCCGCCCGAGGCACTCCTCGGCACCGACGGACCCAGGGCCGACACGGTCAGGAAGGCACCGGCCAAGCCCCGCGTGACGGCCCGGGCTCCGGCGCGGAAGCCCGCGGCGCGGCACCCCGCCGCCCGCCCCCGTCCCCGCACCCGCCACCGATAGCGATGGCCAAGTTCGAGACCAGGCTCACCGTCGTGCAGGTCGGTCTTGGCCTCGCGCTGCTCGCCGCCGTCGTGCAGGCGGGGCGGCTGCAGCTGGTGCGGGGGAGGGAATTCGCGGGCGAAGCGGAGCGGGCGCGCACTGTCCGCGAGGTGCTTCCGGCCCGTCGGGGCGCCATCCGCGACCGGAACGGCGTGCCGCTCGCGATCACCCAGGAGTACTACCACATCGGACTCGCGCCCAACGAGTTTGCGGACCCCGCCACGGCGGTCCGCGTCGTCGCGCGTGCGCTGGGCATCGACGCCGACCGGATACGGGGGGAGATGCGGTCGGGGAAGAGCTGGATCTACTATCACGGCCCGTTCACGGCTGCGCAGGTCGAGTCGATCCGGGCGCTGAAGGGGGTGCACCTCGAGGGAGAGTTCGCCCGGTTCTACCCGGCGCAGGGATTGGCGCGCCCGATCATCGGTACGCTCGATCCCGACAGTGCGGTCGGCGGGTCCGGGTTGGAACTCGTCCTGGATTCGGTGCTCCGGGGCGTACCGGGGGAGACGACCGTACAGAAGGACCGGGCCGGGCGGCGGTACGACTCGCCCTCGCGGCGGCTCCGCTCCCCGATCCCGGGTGGAGACGTGTACCTCACCCTGGACGCGGAGCTCCAGGACATCGCCGAGCAGGGGCTGGGCGATGCGCTGGAGGCGCTCGATGCGGACGGCGGGGACATCGTGTTCCTGGATCCACGCTCAGGCGAGATCCTCGCGCTCGCGTCGCGCCAGTCCGGCGGCAGTTCCTCCCATCCCTCGAGCATCACCGACCCCTTCGAACCCGGCTCGACGGCCAAGCTCTTCACGGCGGCGGCACTCGTGGCGTTGGACCGCGTGGACAGCACCGATGCCGTGAGTGGGGAGAACGGTCGCTGGGCGATGCCGATCGACACGCGAGGCACCACCCGGATCCTCACTGATGTGCACCCGGAGCGCGGACGGGTCACGCTCGCCCGCGCCATCGGGGTATCGAGCAACATCGCGATGGCCAAGTTCTCGCAGCGCCTGCAGCCGGGGGAGCAGTACGAGCAGCTGCGTGCCTTCGGGTTCGGGAGCCCCACCGGGGTCGAATATCCCGCCGAGAGCCGGGGGATCCTGACCCGCCCCGAGCGGTGGACGACGTTGACCCGGCCCTCCCTCGCGATCGGATACGAATTCGGCGTGACGCCGCTGCAGCTCGCGGCCGCGTACGGCGCCATCGCCAACGGCGGCGTCCTGCTCACTCCCGCACTGGTGCGGGAGATCCGGGACAACGACGGCTCCGTCGTGTACCGACATCGGACCGAACCGGTGCGCCGGGCCGTGAGTGCCGAGGTGGCCACCCGGCTGCGGGAGTTCCTCCGCGGTGTGGTCGCGGAAGGTGGCACGGGGGAGATGGGTCAGTTGGCCAACTATCCGCTCCTCGGCAAGACTGGCACCGCGCGGCGCTTCCGCGACGGAGCCTATGTGCCCGGAGAACAGACCGCGAGCTTCGCCGCGATGTTCCCCGCCGATGACCCACAGCTCATCGTGGTCGTGAAACTGGACAGCCCGCGCGTCGGGAGCGGGTACGGTGGCACCACCGCGGCACCAGTGGTGCGGCGGATGCTCGAGCAGGCGCTGGCGAGCCGCCGGGTCGCGATCGACCGGGCGCGGCTGACGGGTGACACCGGCGCGCGCGCACCGCGCCGCGATCCCGGCTCCGCGGTGGAGGAAGTGCCGCGCCAAAGTGTCGTCGTGCCGTGGCCGCCGGTGGCGGATACCACCCGGCCCGCTCCGGTGACGGTCCCGTCGGTCGCCGGACAGGGGGTCCGGACCGCTGCGCTCGCGTTGCACCGGCGCGGGCTTCACGTCGACCTGCGCGGGATCGGACGGGTGACGCGGACCGATCCGGTGGCCGGGACGGCCGTCCCGCAACGATCGACCGTCACGGTCTACACCGAATGACCGCCCGCTTCGCGACGCTCCTCGATGCGCTCCGCCGGGCCGACCTCCTCGTCACGGCGCCGAAGGAGACCCCGACGCTCGCGGGGCTCACCGATGACAGTCGCAAGTCGAAGGCCGGCACCCTCTACCTCGCGATCCGGGGGACGCAGGCGGATGGGCACGATTTCGCGTCCCAGGCCGTCGCGTCGGGTGCCGTCGCGCTCGTGGTGGAGCGTCCGCTCGGGACCGGGCTTCCCGAGGTCGTGGTGCGCGATGGGCGCCTGGCCGCGATCGCGGTGGCGCGGGCGTGGTACGGCGACCCCGCCCGCGCGATGACGCTCATCGCCGTCACGGGCACCAACGGGAAGACGACCACCTCCACCATCGTCCGTCACCTCCTCAATGCCGACGGCACCGCGGGAGTGATCGGCACGATCGGCGCCTTCGACGGGAAGGGGGAGATGGTCCCCTCCACCGCGGGATCGCTCACCACGCCGGGGGCGATCGACCTGCAGGCCACCTTCGCCGCCCTCCGCGACCGCGGGGTGCGGACCGTCGCGATGGAGACGAGCTCCCACGCCCTCGACCAGGGGCGCCTCGACGGCCTCGCGTTCGGGGCGGCGATCTTCACCAACCTGACCCGCGAACACCTCGATTACCATCGCACGATGGAGCATTACTTCGCGGCCAAGGCGAAGCTGATAGGGCTCCTCGGCACCGACGGCAGTGCAGTCACCAATGCAGATGACCCGGCGTGGGATGCCCTGCCGTCCCTGCCTCCCGCCCGTCGGGTGGCCTTCGGTCTCCGGCCCGACGCCGACCTCCGCGCCGAAGAGGTCGTGAGCGAGGCGGGGGGGACGAGCTTCACGCTCCGGTCGCGCTGGGGGAACGCCGCCGTGCGGATCCCCCTCATCGGCGATTTCAACCTGAGCAACGCCCTCGGCGCCGCGGGTGCGGCGCTGGTACTCGGCCGCCCGCTGGAGGAGGTCGTGGCGCGGCTCGCGAGCGCGCCCCAGGTGCCCGGGAGGATGGACGTGCTGGTCGGCGCCCCGTTCGTGGTGCTCCGCGACTACATGCACACGCCCGATGCCTACGAGCGGGTGCTCGCGACCCTCCGTCCGCTCACGCGGGGACGCGTGATCGTGGTCTTCGGCTGCGGTGGCGATCGTGACCGGGGCAAGCGCCCGGAAATGGGGCGGATCGCCGCCGAGCGGTCGGACCTCGTGATCCTGACGACCGACAATCCGCGCACCGAGGATCCTGAGCGGATCATCGACGACATCATGGCCGGGATCCCGGGGGGCGGGGCGGGGAAGGTGATCCGCATCCTCGACCGGGAAGAGGCGATCCACGCCGCGGTGGCGCTGCTGCTGCCGGGGGACACGCTGCTCCTGGCCGGCAAGGGGCACGAGACCTACCAGATCATGGGCAAGGAGAAGATCCCCTTCGACGAGCCGACGATCGTCCACGCCGCGGTGGGGCGCCGATGAGTCGCTGGAGCGCGGAGTTCGTGGCGCGCGCCCTGGGCGTCCCGGTGGCGGGGCGGGGCTTCTCGGAGATCTCGACCGACACTCGGACGCTGGCGCCCGGGGCGCTCTTCGTGGCGCTGGTCGGGGAGCAGTTCGACGGTCACGCCCACCTCGCCGCCGCGCGGGAAAAGGGGGCCGCTGCCGCGGTGGTGCGGCGGGGGACGCCGGTGGTCCAAGGCCTCACGCTGATCGAGGTGGGCGATACGCTGGCCGCCTATGGGCGCCTGGGGCGCGAACGGCGACGCGAGATCACCGGTCCCGTGGTGGCGATCACCGGCAGCAACGGAAAGACCAGCACCAAGGAGATGCTCGCCGCCGTGCTCCGCACCCGCTGGCGGGTGCACGCCACCCGGCTCAACCTCAACAATCTCGTGGGGGTGCCGCAGACCATCCTCGCGGCCCCACCCGGCACCGACGCCCTGGTCATCGAGGCGGGGGCGAGCGAGGCGGGAGAGTTGGCCCGCGCGCGGGACATCATCGAGCCCACGATCGTGGTCATCACCAATGTCCAGCCGAGCCACCTGGACGGATTCCGGTCGGTGGAAGGCGTGATGCTCGAAAAGCTTTCGCTGGCGCGCGAAGCCCCGCTCGCCGTGGTGGGGACCGACCCGCCGCGCCTGGCGGAAGGCGCCCAGCGGGTGGCGACCCGTGTCCTCACGGCCGGGCTGACCGCGGCGGATCGGGTCCCGGATGACGTGCGGGTCGATGCAGTGGGCGAACCGATCTTCCGCATCGATGGCCACACCGTGCACCTCCCGATCCGCGGCCGTCATCAGGTGGGGAACGCGATGCTGGCCTGGACGGTGGGGCGGGAACTCTTCTGCGACCCCACGGCGATGGCCTCCGCGCTCGCCAGTCTCGTCCTCCCGGGGGGACGGGGCGAATTGATCCAGCACGGCGGGCTCACGGTCCTCAACGACGCCTACAACGCCAATCCTGCGAGCTTCCGTGCCGTCATCGACGTGGCGCGGACGATGCGCGGGGGACGACGACTCGTCTTCGTGGCGGGGACGATGCGGGAGCTCGGCGCCGA
The DNA here is from genome assembly GCA_031393795.1 of Gemmatimonadota bacterium. Taxonomy (GTDB): domain Bacteria; phylum Gemmatimonadota; class Gemmatimonadetes; order Gemmatimonadales; family GWC2-71-9; genus CAMLHU01. Next base: position 12,579 of record JANMWE010000222.1, on the reverse strand, counting down.
CAGCGGGCGCTATCACGCGGAAGTGGCCGACGCCCTGGTGGCGCTCGGGCCGGAGCTGGTGGCCGCGGTGGGTGAGTTCGTCCCCGCCTTCGAACGCCACCGGGTCGCGCTCGGCGACCGGCTCCTGACCGCCCCCGACGCGGTGGCGCTCGCCCCGCTCCTCGCCGCCCGGCTCCAGGGGGACGAACTCGTGGTCCTCAAGGCCTCCCGCGGGCCCGCGCTCGAACGCATACTTCCGGCACTCGGCATCACGTCCACCGCCCCATCGCACTGAGGGACGATGCTCCACTTCCTGCTCGGACCGCTGAGCAAGCAGTACCTCATCTTCAATCTGTTCAACTACCTGAGCTTCCGGACGGCGGGGGCGGTGGTGACGGCCATCCTCCTGGCGTTCGTCATCGGCCCCTGGGTGATCCGGCGGCTCCGGGAGAGGAAGGTGGGGCAGGTGATCCGCGCCGAGGGGCCCGCCAGCCATCAGGGGAAGCGGGGCACGCCCACGATGGGGGGGGTGATCATCCTCGTTTCGGTGGCCGTGTCCACCATCCTCTGGGCCGATCTCCCCAGCCGGTTCGTGGTGACCGCGCTGGGGGCGACGCTCTGGATGGGGGGGATCGGGTTCGTCGACGACTATCTCAAGATCGTGCAGGGAAAGTCACGCGGGCTCGTGGCCAAGTGGAAGCTCATCGGGCAGTGCAGCTTCGGGGTGGCGCTCGGGCTCACGCTGATCTTCTGGCCCGCCGTGCCGCCGGAGACCATCCCCGCCACCGGGACGACCATCCCCTTCTTCAAGTACGTGGTGGTGACCTTCGCACCCTGGCTCTACGTGGTCTTCGTGACCGGCGTCGTGGCGGGGTTCAGCAATGCGGTGAACCTGACCGATGGGCTCGACGGGCTCGCGACCGGGCTCACGGCCATCGGCGCCGGCACCTTCGCGCTCTTTGCCTACCTGTTCGGTCGCGTCGACATGACGCAGTACCTCAACCTTTTCTATCTCCCGGGCGCTGGTGAGCTCGCCATCTTCTGCGGTGCGCTGATGGGGGCCTCGCTCGGCTTCCTCTGGTTCAACGCGCCGCCGGCGCAGGTCTTCATGGGGGACACCGGGAGCCTCGCCATCGGCGGCGCCTTCGGCACCGTGGCGATCCTGCTCAAGGCGGAGTTCCTCCTGGTGCTGGTAGGCGGAGTGTTCGTGGCGGAGACCCTCTCGGTGATGCTGCAGACCGGGACCTACAAGTGGCTCAAGCGGACGCGGGGCCGGGAGTACGCCGACACCCACAAGGTCTTCCGGATGGCGCCGCTGCATCATCACTTCGAGAAGCTCGGTTGGCAGGAGACCACGGTGGTCGTGCGGTTCTGGATCCTCGGGATCCTCTGCGCCCTCATCGCCCTCGGGACGCTCAAGCTCCGGTGAGTCCCTTCGACGCGTGGCGTGCCGACGGGCGCGAGGTCGCCGTGATCGGACTCGGCAAGAGCGGGATCGCCGCCACCCGGCTCCTCCGGCGCGAAGGGCTCGCCGTGTACGCCTCCGACGCCGGCACCGGTGCCGGTCCCGATGATATCGAGGCGCTCCGCCAGCTCGGCGCGGCGGTCCAGACCAACGGCCACGACTTCGACCGGATCGCCAAGGCGCAGCTCGCGGTCGTCTCGCCCGGGGTCAATCCGAACACGCCGGCCCGGAAGTCCGCGGCCGACGCGGGTGTGCCTCAGATCGCCGAAGCGGAACTCGGCCTCCTTGCGATGCCGGGGATCAAGACCGCCTGCATCACCGGCACCAACGGCAAGACCACCACGACGGCCCTCGTCGGCCACCTGCTCAAGATCGGCGGGATCGACGCGACGACCGCCGGGAATATCGGGACGCCGCTCTCGGCCATCGCGCTCGAGCCGCAGCGGCCCGACTGGCTGGCGGTGGAGCTCTCGTCGTTCCAGCTGCACGACATGCCGAGCCTCCGGCCGATGATCGGGGCGGTGACGAACCTGGCGCCCGACCATCTCGACGCCTATCCCGACCTGGCCGGGTACTACGCCGACAAGGCGCGCCTCTTCCTGAACGCCGACGCGACCTCCCTCTGGATCAGCAACGCCGACGATCCGATCAGTCGCGGGATGGTGAGTGAAGTGCCGGGGACGCACCTGCGCTTCTCGACGCGCACGATGGCGGACGCCTGGTTCGACCGGCCGGTGGACCGGCTGATGATCGGGGATGTGCCGGTGGCGCCGCGGTCGGGCTTTCCGCTGTTCGGCGACCACAATGTGGCCAACGCGCTCCTGGCGATGCTGGTCGCCTACCGCGCGGGGGTGGCGCACAGCGCCATCGCCGAGGGGCTCAGGACCTTCTCGCCGCTGCCCCACCGGATGGAGCCGGTGGGTGAGGTGAAGGGGGTGCTCTGGATCAACGATTCCAAGGCCACCAACATCGCATCGACCGAAGTGGCAGTGCGGGGGCTCGACCGTCCCTTCATCCTCCTCCTCGGCGGGCGCCACAAGGGTGAGCCGTACACGCGACTGGCCGAGGCGGCGGGGACGCGGTGCAAGGCGGTGATCGCCTATGGCGAGTCGGGAGCGCAGGTGGAGCAGGACCTGAAGGGGAAACTCAAGGTGATCCGGCAGGGGAGCGATTTCGACGCGGTGCTCCGGACCGCGGCGGGGCTGGCCGAGCCCGGGGATGCCGTGTTGCTAAGTCCGGCCTGTTCGAGCTACGACATGTTCAAGAACTATGAAGAGCGGGGGGCCATCTTCCGCGCCTGGGTGGCGGCCCGATGACGGCGTCCGTGATCCGGCATCCGGGGGAGCTCCGCTGGGAGACGCGGCTCCTGGCCGTGGTGACGGCGACGCTGGTGGTGTTCGGCATCGCCAGCACGTACGGGGCGCTGAGCCTCGCGACCAATCGCGCCGGTGACTCGACCGGATTCGCCTACGCGCTCCGCCAGGCGACCGGCGCGGCGATGGGAGGGATCCTCCTCTTGATCGCGGCACGGCTCGACTACCAGGTCTGGCGGAAGCTCGCCTGGCCGATGCTCCTGGTCACGATCCTCTTCCTCCTGATCCCGGTGCTGCCGGGGACCTCCCGGATCGCGCCGTCCCTCAACGGCGCCCGTCGCTGGGTCGATCTGGGCCCGGTGAATTTCCAGCCGTCGGAGTTGGCGCGCCTGGTCATCGTGATCTGGTGTGCGATGCTCGCGGCGAAGAAAGGGGCCCAGATCCGGGAGTTCAAGCGGGGGCTCCTCCCATTCCTCGTCGTGATCGGCATCGTGTCGGGGTTGGTCTTCCTGGAACCGAATCTGTCAATGGCGATGCTGGTCGCGTTCGGTGCCGGGATCGTGCTCTTCACCGCGGGAGCGCGGATCTCCTACTTCCTGCTGCTCGGGATGGTGGCGCTCCCGCTGGTCTACACCAAGATCGTCGACACCCAATATCGTGCCGCCCGGCTGGCGACCTTCCTCAATCCGGGACAGGCGAGCGACGCGGCAAGTTTCCAGATCAACCAGTCGCTCATCGGGTTCGGGAGCGGGCAGGTGTTCGGGGTCGGATTCGGCCAGGGGCAGCAGAAGCTGGGCTACTTGCCGTACAATTATTCCGACTTCCTCTTCAGCTCGATCGGGGAGGAATGGGGGTTCGTCGGCGTCTGCGCCATCGTCCTCCTCTTCGGCCTCTTCGTCTGGCTCGGCTACCGCATCGCGCGCACGGCGCCCGATCCGTTCGGGCAGTACCTCGCCACCGGGATCACGACGGGCATCGGCATCACGGCCTTCCTCCATATGGCGGTGACGATGGGGATGATGCCGACGACGGGACTCACCCTGCCGTTCATGAGCTACGGCCGCTCGAGCCTGATGATGTCGCTGCTCGGCACCGGGATCCTGCTGTCGATCGGAAGGCAGCGGGGACGCCCCTCCAGGGGAGGGCCCAAAAAGTGACCGGTGACCAGTGACCAGTAACCGGGCCTTGTTGGCGTGCATCGTTGGCGGGAGAGGGCCGCGGCTCCGCTCCCGTGGCCCGGTCACCGGTCACCGGTCACGGGTCACCACGTGATGAAGACCCGGATCCTGATCGCGGGGGGCGGTACCGGCGGCCACCTGATGCCCGCGCTCGCCATCGCCGAGGCGCTCCAGGCCAAGCGCCCGGATCTCGAACCAGTTTTGATCGGTGCCACCCGCGGCATCGAGATCCAGATCCTCCCCACCCGCGACTTTCGCTATCACCTCCTCGCCATCGAACCGTTCTACCGCCGCCAATGGTGGAGGAATGTCCGCTTACCGTTCGTGGCGTGGCAGGTGCACCGCGAGTTGAAGAAGATCTTCGCGGAGGAGCGCCCCGCGCTCGTCGTCGGGACCGGCGGCTATGCCTCGGCCCCCGCCGTCTGGTATGGCGCGGGACTCGGCTTGCCGAGTGCCATCCAGGAGCAGAATGCCTGGCCTGGCCTCGCCACCAAGCGGCTCGCCGGTCGGGTAGACCACGTCTATCTCGGCCTGCCGGAAGCGAAGGAGCGGCTGCGGGTCGGGAAGAGGACGAAGGTCTGGGACACCGGCAACCCGATCGTACCACCCGACCCGGCCCGGCGTGAGGCGGCGCTCAAGCGTTTCGGGCTCGACGGCCGCAAACCGGTGGTGCTGGTGACCGGCGGGAGCCAGGGGGCGCTGGCGATCAACCGCGCGGTGGCGGGGTGGATCGAGGTCGGGGGCGCGGACACCTGCTCGGTGATCTGGGCCACGGGGCGGGGAAGCTACGAGGAGTACGCCAAGTACCAGAAGACGCCCGACGTGCAGGTCTTCGGCTTCATCGATCCAATGGCGGACGCCTTCGCGGTGGCCGATATCGCGGTCGCGCGCGCCGGTATGATGACCGGCGCGGAGCTCTGTGCGTGGGGGATCCCATCGATCCTCATCCCGTTGCCCACGGCCGCCTCGGACCACCAGACGGGTAATGCGGTGGCGCTCGAGGTGGCGGGCGCGGCGGTGCACCTCCCGCAGGCGGAGCTCAGCACCCTGACCCTGGGGCGGCTTATCGGCGAATTGCTGACCGATGATGTGCGTCGGCGGACCATGGCGACCCGTGCCAAAGGGCGAGGACGACCCCATGCCGTGGACTCGATAGTGTCACATTTATTGACACTTTTAGGGAGCCAAGCTCTTTCGCAACTCCCGAAGATTCATTAAATTAGCCTTCCAACCAATGGATCTGTTCTCACCCTCGGACACCCGCCCAGTGCACTTCATGGGCATCGGCGGCGCCGGGATGAGCGCCCTGGCCCTCTTGGCCTCGCGTCGCGGGGTAAAGGTGACCGGGTGTGACACCGATCCGGCGGGTGCCGCCGACGTGGCGGCCCTCGGAGCGACCGTCCTCGCCGGGCACGACCCGGCGCACGTCGCGGGGGCCCGCGCAGTGGTGGCGACCGCAGCGATCCCAGTCGACCATCCCGAATTAGTTGCCGCCCGCGCCGCGGGGATCCCGGTCGTACCACGCAAGCGCGCGCTGGCCGACCTGGTCAATCCGCACGAAGTGGTGGCCCTGTCGGGGACACACGGGAAGACGACGACCACCGTGATGGCCACCGAGGCCTTGGCCGCTGCGGGGTTCGATCCGACCGGTCTGGCCGGAGGCCGGGTGGCGCAGTGGGGCGGCAACGCCCGGATTGGCGGGGACCAGCTCTTCGTGGTCGAGGCCGACGAGTACGACCGCGCCTTCCTCGAGCTTCGGCCCGGGATCGCGGTGGTGAACAACGTCGAGGCCGACCATCTCGAGGTCTACGGGACCCTCGGCGCCATCGAGGATGCGTTCGTGGAGTTCGCGGGCCGAGCGCGGATCGCGCTGGTGGGTACCGATGACCCCGGCGCTGCGCGGGTGGCGGCCCGGCTCAAGAACGACGTGTGGCGGTTCGGTACCGGCGACGCCGATCTTCGGATCGGGCCGGTGGAGCAGGGACCGAAGGGGACGAGCGCTCACGTGCGTCTCCCCGACGGGCGGCGGGTGGTCCTCCGGCTCTCGGTCCCCGGGATGCACAACATCCTGAACGCCACGGCGGCGCTGGGGACGGTGGTGGCCCTCCGAGGCGATGTGGACGCGGCGCTCGGGGCGCTGGCTCGGTTCACCGGCGCGGGACGGCGATTCGAGCGGTTGGGAGAGGCGCACGGGATCACGTTCGTGGACGACTACGCCCATCATCCCTCGGAGCTCAACGCGACCTTGTCGGCGAGCAAGCAGGCCTTCCCCGGGCGGCGGTTGGTGGCGGTCTTCCAGCCGCACCTCTATTCGCGGACGCAGGTGCACGGGGAGGCGATGGGACGGGCGTTGGCCGCCGCCGACCTCGCGATCGTGGCCGATGTGTACGGGGCGCGGGAAGCGCCCGTGCCGGGCGTGACGGGCCAGGTGGTGGCGCAGGCGGTGGCGCTCTCGGGGGGCCGTTCGATCTTCGTCCCGCGCCGTGAGGACCTCGAGGCGGCGGTGGCGGCGGAGATGCGACCGGGCGACGTGGTCCTGACCCTCGGTGCCGGTGACGTGACCAAGGTCGGACGGGCGCTGGTGGCGAAATGAGACGGTTCCTACGCCCGGGGTGGCTGGCCCTCTATGCGCTGATCCTCTGCGCATTCACCTGGGCCTTCGCGCCTCGGGTCCTGCGCAAAGTCGATTTCTTCCGGGTGCGCCGAGTGGAACTGCTCGGCCTGGAATATCTGGGGCGCGATGAGGTGTTGCGGGGGCTCTCGCTCTCCCGGACGGCCAGCGTGTTCGACGATGTGGCGCCGATCGAGCGGCGGGCGCGGGCGATCCCCGGGGTGGTCGATGCCGAAGTGTCGCGCCGGCTCCCCGGCACGATCCGGGTGGAGATCACGGAGGTGCCGCCAGTGGCGCTGGTGCCGGGCCGCGACGGATTGACCGCGATGGACGCTCCCGGGCGGCTCCTCCCATTCGATCCGAGCGTCTCCGCCCCCGATCTCCCGCTGGCGGGACGGGCCGACAGCCTCATCGGGAAACTGTTGGGGCAGGTGCGGGCGGCCGACCCGGCGCTCTTTGCCCAGGTGGGGAGTGCGGAACGGGACGGTCCCTGGGTAATCTTGATGGTGGCGCGGCGGCGGCTGGTGTTCCGGCCCGACGCGTCGATGGAAACGATCCGGGCGGTGACGGCAGTGGCGCAGGACCTGGCCCGCCTCCGCCGCCCCTGGCGAGAGCTCGACGGCCGCTGGGCCGGTCAGGTCATCGTACGAGGAGGGGACGCGTGAGCACGGCACCTACGAAGCTGGTGGCCGCCCTGGACCTGGGCTCCACCAAGGTGACGGCGGTCGTGGCCGAAGCGGGGGGCGATGCCCGCCGTCCGACCGCGCGCGTGCTCGGCGTCGGCATCGAACGCTCCAACGGGATCCGTCGCGGCGTGGTGCGCGACATCGAGGAAGCGACCCGGGCGATCACCAAGGCGCTCTCCGACGCGCAGCGGATGGCCGGCGTCGAAGTGGGCTCGGTGTTCTGCGGCATCGCGGGCGAGCACGTGAGCGGCAAGAGCTCGAACGGCACGGTCTCGGTGACGGGGGAGGAGATCCGCACCGCCGACCTGGCGCGCGTGAATGACGTGGCGTGTGCCATCTCCCTCGGGCGCGATCACGAGCTGCTGCACGCGATCCCGCAGGAGTACCGGGTGGACCAGCAGGCGGGGATCAATGAACCCCTCGGGATGTCGGGGATGCGGCTGGAGGCGGAGGTCTACCTCGTCACCGTCTACAGCAACGCCCTGCAGAACCTGAAGAAGTGCGTGGAGCGCGCCGGGTATCATGTCGAGGAGTTCGTCCTCGAACCCCTCGCGGCCTCCCTGCCGGTGCTCACCGCCGACGAGCTCGAGCTCGGCTGCGCGTTGGTGGACCTGGGCGGCGGGAGCACCAACGTGGCGGTCTTCCAAGGGGGGAGGATCCGGCACACCGGGTCGGTCAGGATCGCCGGCGGCCACGTGACCAATGACATCGTGCACGGACTGCAGGTGACCCAGTCGGACGCCGAGAGGCTCAAGGAGCGCTCGGGGGCTGCGTACCAGCCACTGGTGCCGGGGAGCGATATCATCGACCTTCCTAGTACGCCGGGGCAGGGGTCGCGGACGGTGGCGCGACAGGTGCTCGCCCACATCATGGACGCGCGGCTGCGGGAAGTGCTCGAGTACGCGCTGGACGAGATCACCCGCGCGGGATTTCAAGGTCGGTTACCCGCGGGGCTGGTGCTGGTGGGCGGGGGCGCTTCGACGCCGGGGATCGTAGAGTTGGCGCGCGAGGTCTGCGCGATTCCGGTGCGGATCGGCAAGGCGGAGCAGGGGCTCACCGGGCTGGCCGATGGGGTCGAAGCACCGCGGATGGCGGTGGTGGCAGGGCTGGCGCTCTACGGAGCGCGCAAGCGCGCCGAAGGACAGGGATTCGGGATGGGAGGGCGACGGGGTCTGCCCGTCGAGAAGTGGCTGGGCCCGGTGAAGCAGTGGTTCCAGGACTTCTTCTAGGCGACGCGGGAGCGACCCATGATCTTCGAGCTCGATGAGACGGTGGCGCAGCACGCCAACCTGAAGGTGGTCGGCGTCGGCGGCGGCGGTGGGAACGCCGTCAACCGCATGATCGCCGAGGGCCTCAAGGGCGTGCAGTTCATCTCGGTCAACACCGACAGCCAGGCGTTGGCCACCTCCCGGTCGGACGTGAAGGTCCAGATCGGCAAAAAGCTCACCAAGGGGCTCGGCGCCGGTGCGCGGCCCGAGATCGGCCGCCAGGCGATCGAGGAGGACCGTGACGACGTCCTCCAGGCCATCCAGGGCGCCGACCTTGTCTTCGTGACCTGCGGGATGGGCGGCGGCACCGGCACCGGCTCGGCGCCGATCATCGCCCAGTTGGCGCGCGACATCGGCGCGCTCTCCATCGGCATCGTCACCAAGCCCTTCCTCTTCGAGGGCAAGAAGCGGATGAAGCAGGCCGAGCTCGGCATCGCCGAGCTCCGGAAGAGCGTCGACACGATGATCGTGGTGCCGAACGAGCGGCTGATGGCGGTGGTGGGGAAGCAGATCCCCTTCACCGACGCGCTCAAGAAGGCCGACGAGGTGCTGCTCCACGCCACCCAGGGCATCGCCGACCTGATCACCCACACCGGGATGATCAACGTCGACTTCGCCGACGTGCGCACCATCATGCAGAACGGCGGGGCGGCGCTGATGGGGACCGGCAGCGGCAAGGGGGAGAACCGCTCGATGGAGGCGGCGCAACAGGCCATTTCGAGCCCGCTGCTCGACAACGTGTCCATCCAGGGGGCCACCGGGGTGCTGATCAACATCACCCACGGGCCCGACCTCACGATGGACGAGCTGACCCGCATCAACGACATCATCCACGACGCTGCGGGCGGCGAGGCCGAGATCATCTTCGGCAACCGGGTGGACGAAGCGATGCAGGGCGAGGTGCGGGTCACCGTGATCGCGACCGGGTTCGACCGCCAGGTGTCGGGCGATCCGGGGATGCGGTCGGTGGGGAACGCGGGCAACGTGCTGCCGTTCCCGAGCGCCAAGAAGATGCCGGCGCCGCCCCCGCCGCCCCAGGCCACGAGCCAGGCGCCGAAGCCCGAGCCCAAGAAGGCCGCGGGGGCGTCCGCGTCGGACGAGATGGATATCCCGACCTTCATCCGCCGACAGATGGATTGATGCAGCGACTCGCGCGGTCTCTCCCCGCCGTCATCGTCGGGCTCGCGCTGATCGCGTGGGCCCGCGGTGTTTGGCCGTGGCCGCGTCCATTGATGGCGCCGGTCGTCGTGGCGGTGCCGTACCTGGTGACCGTCGATACCCTTCATCCCGGCGAGACGCTTTCGGGGGTCTTTGCGCGGAACAAGGTCACCGGAGCGGAGTTCAGCACCATCGCCTCCCAGCTGGCCGTGGACCTCCGGCGGCTCCGCCCCGGGACCGTCTTTGCGTTCCGCAAACATCCCGCCGATTCCATCCCCGCCGAAGTGAGCTTCCGCCTCTCCCGTGAGCAGAAGGCGACCATCTCCTTCGGTGACACCACCTGGATGGCCGCCGCGGTGCCGATCGACTGGCGCGAGAGCGTGATCCGGGTGGAAGGCCCGATCGACAATACGCTGTATCAGGCGCTGGACGGGAGCATCCCCGACTCGCTCCTCCCCAAGTCCCAGCGCGAGGCGCTCGCCTGGGATCTGGCCGACGTCTACGCCTGGCAGGTGGACTTCACGCGCGACATCCGGCCGGGCGACCGCTACCGCATCCTGGTCGAGCGGATGACGACCCCCGAGGGAGAGATCCGCTTCAGCCGCGTCCTGGCCGGCGACCTCGTGGTCGGCGGGCGCGAGTACACCGCCTATCGCTTTGACGGACCCGGCACCTCGACCGGCTATTTCGACGCCAACGGGAAGTCGCTCCGCCGCGCCTTTCTCCGTGCCCCGCTCCAGTTCCGGCGCCTCGCGTCGGGGTTCGGTGGCCGCTTCCATCCTATCCTCGGCCGGTGGAAGCAGCACGAAGGGATCGACTACGCCGCGGCGCTCGGCACCCCGGTGATGGCCGCGGGCGACGGGGTCGTGCTCCGCGCCGGACGGAGCGGTGGTTACGGCAACCTGGTCGAGTTGCGGCACGCCAACGGCATCATCACCCGGTACGGACACCTGTCGCGCATCAACGTGCACGTCGGCCAGCGGGTGAAACAGGAGGAACGGATCGGCGCGGTGGGAGCGACCGGTCTCGCCACCGGACCGCACCTCCATTACGAGTTCCGCGTCGGTGGTGTCGCGCGCGATCCTCGGTCCATCAAGGCGGGGGATGGGACCCCCGTGGCCGCCGTCGAACGGGCCGACTTCGATCGCGAGCGCACCCGCCTCGCCGCACTGCTCTACCCGCCGCAGTCCCTCGCGCAGCACCCCTGAGGGAGCACAGGCGTCCCGCCTGTAGTGTACCCGTGGACCTCTTCCCCGCCATCGACATTCGTTTCGGCCGCGCCGTGCGCCTCGCGCAGGGTGCGGCGACGACCCAGCGCCATGACGACGACCCTGTCGCCCTGGCCGAGCGCTTCGTCATGCAGGGGGCCCGGTGGCTCCACCTCATCGACCTCGATCGCGCCTTCGGCGACGGCGAGAACGGGGCGCTGATCGGTCGCATCATCACGCGGGTCGGAAGCCACGTCCGGATCCAGCTCGGCGGCGGGATCCGGAACGAGGAGCGGCTGCGTGAGGTCCGCGACCTGGAAGTGACGCGGATCATCCTCGGCAGTGCCGTCGTCACCACGCCGGCCTTGGTGCCACAGGCTCTCGAGCTGATCGGTGCGCCGCGCGTCGCCGTGGGGTTGGACGTCCGGGACGGTCTCCTCGCCCTGCACGGGTGGCAGCAGACCTCCATCGTTCGGGCGCGCGATGTGGCGATCCGGGTGGCACAGGAAGGGGTGCGGACACTCGTCTACACCGACATCGCCCGGGACGGACGGCTGGCCGGTCCCGACTTCGTCGGGGCCATCGAATTGCAGGAGGCGAGCGGCGCGGGGGTGATCCTGAGCGGAGGGGTCGGGTCGATCGACGACCTGCTCCGGGCCAAGGCCAGCGCGGTGGCAGGAGTGATCGTCGGGCGGGCTCTGTACGAAGGACGGTTCACCCTCGTGCAGGCGCTGACAGCGCTCCTCGACGTGTGATCACACTCGCCCCGATCCTCCTCGTCCTCCTCGCTTTCGGCATCGGGGGGGTGGCCTACCTTCATTTCGAGGGCCTCGGAGCCAAGGGACGGCTCCTGGCCGCGCTCCGAGGCACCTCTGGCGCGCTCCTGGCCCTCCTGCTCCTCGACCTTACCTGCGCCCGCTCCGAGGCGGCTCGCAGGCCGCTGGTCCTGCTCGACGGTTCGCTGTCGATGACCGCCGCCGGTGGCCGGGGGGCCGAAGCGCAGGACTCCGCCGAGGCGTGGGGAGAGGTCCGGCGGTTCGGGGAAAACCCCGTCGCGCCTGATACTGCAGCACTCTACGCCCGTTCAACGCTCCGTCCCGCCTTGCTCGCCGCGACCGCGATGGACCGCCCCGTCATCATTGTGACCGACGGGGCGATCGCTGACGCACGCGACCTGCCCCCCGACCTCCTCGCGCGGACGGCGGTACGGCTTTTCCCGCGCGCCGATATCATCGATGTGGCAGTGCTCCGGCTCGAAGGGGTGGAACAGGTCACGCTGGGAGACACGCTCAGGATCGGCGTGGAGCTCGGCCGGGCCGGGGGCGCTGGGGCGGCCGTGACCCTCGAACTCCTCGGCCGCGGCGCGACGCCGCTCCTCACCCGCGCGTTCACCCTCGGTCCTTCCGGGGGGCACGTCGTCCTGGTGCTCCCGACTCGCGCGCTCGGTGCGGGCGATCACCTCCTCAGCGTCCGGGTACGCGCCGCGGGCGACGCCGAGCCGCGTGACGATCTGCGGCAGCTCCTGGTGCGGGTGTCGCCGTTGCCCGGCGCCGTGCTGCTTGCGGCGCCGCCCGATTGGGATGCGCGGCAGCTCTACGCGACCCTGCGCGACGTTGCGGCGCTCCCGGTGAAGGGATACTTCCGCCTCGGCGCGGCCGGCTGGCGGTCGATGGAGGACCAGCGGCGCGTGCCGACCGACGAAGTGGCACGCGC
>JANMWE010000174.1:0-10753 GCA_031393795.1 Gemmatimonadota bacterium | reverse complement strand
ACCGACGGCACCGTGCCCAGCAGTTTGGCCGCGGTGCCGGACTCGAATGCGCCGATCTCGTTCGATGAGCCGATGAAGACCGAGTTCACCGCCGCGACCCGTCCGAGCAACGGCGCTGGGGTCCATTCCTGCAAGATGGTGGAGCGGATCACCACGCTCACCGTGTCGACCGCGCCGTTGAATACGAGGAGCAGCGCCGAAAGCCAGAAGGCGTGCGAGAGCCCGAAGGCGATGATGCTCACGCCGAAGAGCGCGACATTCAGCAGCAGGGCGTGCCCTGCTCGCGTGAGCGGCGGCCGGTGGGCCAGCCAGAGCGACATCGCCACGGCCCCGACCGCCGGGGCCGCGCGCAGGAGTCCGAGTCCCTCTGGTCCCACGTGCAGGATATCGGCCGCGAAGACCGGGAGGAGGGCCACCGCCCCGCCGAAGAGCACTGAGAAGAGATCGAGCGAGATCGCCCCGAGCAGGATCGGCTGGGAGAAGACGAACCGGATCCCTGCGCCGAGGCTCTCGATCATCCCTTCCCCTTCGACCACCGCGGGGCGTCCGCGGGGCCGGACCAGCGTGAGCGCGCCGACCCCCACCGCCATCAGGGTCACGTCGGTGGCGTAGGCGGGCGTCGGGCCGCCGAAGGCGTAGATCAACCCGCCGACGGCCGGCCCTACCACCGCTGCCAGCTGCCAGCTCGAGGTGCGCCACGCGGTGGCGTTGGCGTAGTGATCCCGCGGCACCAGCTCGGCCACCAGCGCCGTGCGGGCCGCCATCAGGAAGCTCCGGGCGATGCCGCTGGCGCCGATGACGAGATAGAACCAGGGGACATCGCGCGCGGAGACCACCCGATGGTTCGACAATGCCAGCAGCGACGCCGCGCAACCGAGCAACGCCACCATCGCGCCGAGCGCGATGGTGCGGCGGTCGGTGCGGTCGGCGACGTGTCCCGCGAAGAGCGCCGTCGCGATGAACGGCAGCGCCTCGGCCAGCCCGATCAGCCCGAGGACGAGGGGATCGTGCGTGAGGGCGTAAAGCTGCCACGCGACGACCACGCCACGGATCTGGGTCGCGACCGTCATCGCCATCACGCTGAGGACGTACCAGCGGAAGTCGCCGTGGCGAAGGGCGGCGTAGGGGTCGTGCCTGGGTGCGGTCATCGCGGAGGGTGGCAGGAAGTGCGGGAACCGAAGTGCGAAGTCCGGGGTGCTGGAAGCCAAGCTCCCTCGCGCCCCGGACTTCGGACCTCGGACTTCGTACAGGCCGCAGCCGAGATCGACCTACACTCCTCGGCCACCAAGCCAGCGATGGGACTCGAACCCATGACCCCCGCATTACGAATGCGGTGCTCTACCGGCTGAGCTACGCTGGCGGGAACAAAAAGGACGCTCGCAGGGAGCGCCCCATCCTGCATGCCCTCGCGCGGATTCGAACCGCGACGCCTTGCGGCACTACCCCCTCAAGATAGCGTGTCTACCAGTTTCACCACGAGGGCGTGGAGGGCAGGAAAGTAGCGGTGGAGGCCTTTCAGGTCAAGACAGACGCGAAAGGCGCGAAAGGCGCGTAAGTGCCTGCCCTGCCGAGCCTTACGCGCCTCTCGCGCCCCCCGCGCCTCCCCCCTCGAAAACACGACGACGGCGCGCCCTGGGAAGGACACGCCGCCGGTAGTGCCGTGGCACCCCTGGCGGGGCACCTCTATGCGACCGGATCGTGGTGACCTCGGCCGGTAAACTCCCGGGCTGGCGCCCGGGAGGAATGCCTTCAGCGGAACCGGATCGCGACGCCGATCTGGGTCAGCCGCTCACGGTAGTCGTTGGCTTGCCCCGGAGAGTCGTACCGCTGGGCGTAGTAATCGATCCGGGGCTCGATGGCGACCCGCCGAGCGATGGGGATGTCAACGCCTGCGCCCACCGTGACGCCGTACCCCGAGTCCTTGAAGATCCCCGTCCCATCTTCGATCCGATTGGACCCGAGCCCGATGCCTCCCTTCAAGAAGAAGGGCGAACCCATGGGGTACCAGTTCCCGACCAGGCTCAGCGCCTGCAGTCGCTGGTCGCTCGTCGCCTCGTAGCTGGACCAGATATTCCACTCGAGACCGAGGGTGAAGTCCGGGGAGACCCTTCCGCCCGCGCTGAGCAAGAAGGAGTTGGCCTGGAACGGGTCGGCCCAGATGGAATCGGTATCGAACCGATATCGCTCACTCCCGCGGGAGAGACCGACGATCACCCAGAAGCCGCTGCCGCTACCATCACCATTGCTCTCGCGATCCACCGGGCGGAGGCCGTGGTGCTGGGCGGCCAGGGTCCCGCCAGCGGGAAGCAACAGGGCAAGGAAGAGGAGCGCTTGCAGAGTGGCACGCATCGATGGCCTCCGGGTACAGTTAGCTTTAGTGAGACTCCGGCTGGAAGTGCAAAGGCCAGGCCAGCACCGCAGTCGTTTCTAAGTCTTTACATATCAACGTGTTAACTACTCGCATTTGCCGACGGTCGACGGCTTGGCCGCGGTCTCGTCTCCCTGGAAGGACAGATGCGCTCTCGGTGGATCTTCCTCTTTTGTGCCGTGACCACAGCGCTGGTCTGTTCGGGGCTCGGAGTCTGGCAGCTCCGGCGACTGGATTCGCGCCGGGTCGCCAACACGCTCGCCCGGATCGCGCGGGCGCTCCCCCCGCGGGTCCTTCCGGGCGCGGGCGCGCTGGGCCCCGACCTCGCTGTCATCGCTACGGGGACCTTCGACCAGGACCACGAGTTCGTGCTGCGGGGCCGAGCGCACGATGGTGCCCCCGGCGTCGAGATCGGGACGCCATTCAGGACGGATGGGAGCGACACGGCCCTGATCGTCCTCCGAGGGTTCGTTCCCTCCGACGACGCGATGTCAGTGGACCGCTCGGCGATCCGGGAGCCGGGCGTCCGGACGGTCCGCGGGATCCTCTTTGCGGTCCCCGACTTGGGCGTCCCGCTCGAGCGGAAGGGTGACACCACCTGGGACCGCATCCCCGGCAACTGGATGCGAGACCACCTGCCCTATCCGGTCTATCCCTATGTGCTCTGGCAGGCGCACGACTCCGGGATGGCGGGGTTCCCGGTGCGACTCGGCGCGCCGGAGCTCACGGATGGTCCGCATCTCAACTATTCGCTGCAGTGGTTCGCGTTCGCGCTGATATTCGGTGGTGGAGGGATCGTGTTCGCCCTTCGGAAGGATCCTGCCGCAGCCGCCTAGGACTCACCCCCTGACCGCCGCTCCTGCCCAGACCTCACCCCCCGGCCCCCGCTCCCGCACAGACCCCACCCCCCGGCCCCCTCTCCCTTGCGGGAGTGGGGGAGAGTATCCGAACAAGACGTTCCCCCTCCCCGCGCTTGCGGAGAGGGGGACAGGGGGTGAGGCTGGGCCTGTCGAGAGCTACGCTAACTCACTTCCCATCCAGCCCGTGAATCGTCGCGGTGCTCGGCGCTCGCTCCCGCTGCAACCGCGCGGCCACCCGCTCCGCCTGTCGCAGGGCGCGGATGACGTTGAGGCCGGCGAGCTTCTTGAGGTCGGCGTCGCTCCACCCCCGCCGGATCAGCTCGGCGAAGAGCGCCGGATAGGTCGAAACATCCTCGAGCCCCACCGGAAGTTCATCGGTGCCGTCGAAGTCGCTCCCGATCCCGACGTGGTCGATGCCGGCCACGTCGCGCACGTGCTCGATGTGCGCGACGACGTCCGCGATGCCGGCCTTCGGCACCGCGTGCGTCGCCTGGAAGTTCCGCCGGATCTGGCGGCGCTGGGCGGTGTCGGTGATCCCCGCCGTGAGCTGCTGCATCTGGGCCTGGTAGCTCTCCTGCGAGTCGTGGTTCGCACGGGAGATGAAGCCGGGCACGAACGTCACCATCACCACACCGCCGTTCTGGCGGACCCGGGCCAGGATCGAGTCGGGCACGTCGCGGGGGTGATCGACGATGGCGCGGGCCGAGCTGTGCGAAAAGATGACCGGCGCCTGGGTGACGTTGAGCGCATCGCTCATCGTACCGGGCGACACGTGCGAGAGGTCGACCAGCATCCCGAGCCGGTTCATCTCGCGCACGACCTCTTCGCCGAACTTGGTGAGGCCACCGTGGGTGGCGGTATCGAGCGCTGCATCGGCCCAATCGAGGGTCACGTTGTGTGTGAGCGTCATGTACCGCGCGCCGAGGTCGTAGTAGGTGCGGAGGGCGCCGAGGGAGTTCTCGATGGCGTGGCCCCCTTCCATCCCGAGCAGGGAGCCCACCTTGTGGTGGCGGAAGGCGCGCTCGATCCCGTCTGCGGTGGTGACGAATTCGAGGTCGTTGGGGTAGGCCGCGATCATCCGGCGGGCGATGTCGAACTCCTCGAGCTGCACGCGGGCATAGCCGGAGTCCTTGATCTCGCCCGGGATGTAGATCGACCAGAACTGACCGCCGAGGTGCCCCGCGCGCATCCGAGGGATGTCGGTCATCCCGCGCACGTGGCCTCGGAGGTCGTACGCCGCGACGTCACCCGGATGGGCAGAGTCGGTGCGGATCTCCCAGGGGAGGTCGTTGTGACCGTCGACGAGGGGAGTATGCGCCAGGAGCGCGTTGGCGTGTGCGATCGCGCGGTCGGGCGCCTGGGCGGCAAGGTGGCCAGACGGCAGGACGGCAAGGGCGAGCAGGAGTGCGGACGTGCGTGGAGTCATGGCAGGTCCTGAGATCAGAAGGTAGAGGAAGCGGGAGCGGGGGAGCACATCTCAACCGTGCTTGATCGGCGCGGGATGCGGCGGCAGGGCTTCGGGCGCCGGATGTTTGGTGTGGTGGACCTTCAACCCGAGCTGGACCAGTTCGGGGTGCTTCTCGAACTCGGGGCAGATCTCCTGCTCGAACTCGTACGGGCCGCCATTCTCGGCGTCGGTCCAGGGGAAGCCGCGACAGACGATCGGGTAGTAGGGCTTGGCGTGGATCGCGCACCCGTTCTCGACCACGAAGACGCATTTCCCCTGCTTCACCCGTGTGCGCCACTCCCCCCACTGGTTCTTGTAGACTTTCCCGTCCCCGAAGTCGGCGATGATGGCCTTCGCTTCGGCGGGGCTCACGGTGCTGCCGTAACTGCAGCAGGCGGAGTGATGGGGACAGGGAAAACAGGGGAGCTTCGGGAAGTCGCTCACGGGTGGAGCCCCTGGGGTAGATGCGCGGGAAGGCGCGGCACGATCTCGGGGAGCACCGATCCGTCGATCCGTTCGGTCGGCCGCACGCGGAGCAGCGCGGCGAGGGTCGGCGCGATGTCCGTTGTGCTGATCGTCCGCATCGTCCGGCCGGCGGGGATGCCGACACCCCAGAAGGCGATCGGGACCTGCTGATCGGCCACAGTGACCCCGCCGTGGTCGGAGTGATCCCAGACATTGCCGTCGGCGAGCGATACGGCGATGAGCCACCCCTGGGTCGGGGGGATCGCCCGACGCCAGATGCGGGCATCAGGACGGGCCGAGCGTCCGAGCGTGCGGGGGGTGTAGACCCAGGAGGCGCCGGGCAGCTGGCGCGCCTCGGCGGCGAGCGTATCGGCGAGCTTGGCGATGTCGATCCCTCGGGCCCGCAGGGCCGCGGTATCTCCATAGAGCAGCCCGCCTTCCTGGGCGAGCTCGAAATCGCTGCCCCAGCGGTCACGAAGGGCGGCGCGGAGGCGTCCAGCCATCGGCCGCATCGAGGGGCGTTCCGCGTGCTTCCCCTGCTCGACCGTCCACTCGACCCAATGCTGGGTGCCGTGGTCAGCGCTCAGGGCGTACAGGATCCGACCCTGGGGAACGAGCCGGGCGAGGCTGTCCTGGAACCAGCCGAACCAGCGGTCGAGTCGCAGCAGGTGGTCGTGGAGCTCCTTCGACTCAGGTCCGAAATCATGTCCGATCCGGTCGGTCGTCGAGAGGGAGATCACCAGGAGATCAGGCCCTTCGTTCCGCGCACCGAGGTCCAGCTGACGGGCTCCCTCGAGGGCGAGATCGAGGGTCAGTGAATCCATCCACGGGAAGTAGATGATCCGCGTCGCCAGAACGGTCGAATCCGACGGGGCGACGTGAGGGAAAGTGAAGTCGTGCCCCTTGTTCTCCCACGGGACCGAGTCGCGCTCGGGATAGGCCGAGTCGGGGAGGAGCGGAGTCCAGGCGGCGGCGAGGAAGCGCCGCCACCCGGCGCGAGTGTTGTATCGCTGAAGCCAATCGGGGAGGGAGTCGCGGTAGTACCGACTCGTGCCCCAGCGGCCCCCCGTCCACCAATAGATGTCGCGCTTGGCGCGACCGACGGGGAGGATGGCGCTCCGATCCTTGCGTGAGACCGCGAGGACCCGGGTGGAGGGATCCTTGGCGAGCATCCAGTCGTAGAGGGTCGTCCCTTGGAAGCGCAGCGGCGACGCGCCATTGCCGCTCCCCCCGCCGACGATCCGGTACGAAGAATCGCTCACCCCCGCATCGTTGGCGACGATCCCCGTGCTCGACGGGAACCGCCCCGACAGCAGGGTGGAGTGTCCCGGGGCGGTCTCGGTCATCGCGTGGTCCTGCCGCCCGTCGAGGAAGAGGGTGCCCTGGTCGAGTATCCGCCGGAAGCCACCGGTGAACTGGGGGCCGAAGCGGGTGAAGTAGTCGGGCCGCATCTGATCGACGACGACGAGCACGACGAGGGCGGGCTTGTCCCGGGGCGCCGGAGCGACGGGGAGCGGAGTGGCGGCCTGAAGGAGAACGAGGAAGACGCCGAGCATCTCTAATGATACTCGGCGCCCCCACGCCTTCCGACCCCCCGCCCGGTCAGTGCAATCCGACCCCGAACATCGTCTGGGCGCAGGCCGCGACCGGGCGGCGCCCGAACGCCATCGCGGCGGGACGGAACACCGGGGCCAGTTCTCCCATCCCCTGGCTCGACGCGATCCCGAAGCTCATCCGGGCGAAGACTTCCTGCTCCTTGGGACTCCGTTGGAAGAGGGGCGCGGTCGCCGCGAAGGCCGCCGCCGCCGCAGGGGTCGGCCCGTACAGCAATTCGCGAAGGTCGGCGCAACTGATCATCCCGAGGACGACCAGGTGCTCGAACCGGATCGCGCGTCCGTTGGCGCCATCGGTGGCCCCGCGGATGAGCGCAGCGCGGAGGGCCCGAGGGGAGGAACCATCCTCCGCCATCGAGGTGTCGACCACCCGTGGCGGAAGCTGCAACGCCATGACCAGGGCATCTGCCTCGGCGGCCTTCCCGCCCGCGCGCCAGAGGGCGGCAAGGGCGAGCCCCCCTTCCCGTGCGATGGTGTTGCCGATGATCGTGCCGATGAGAAGGTCCGAGTCGTCCCGCAGGCGGAGCCCGAAGGTGATCACCGCACGGGTGAGCGAATCGGCGACGACAGGCTTTCGGTCGGCGACGGCGAGGGCGGCACGGTAGAGCTGCATCCGGGCGGCGTCCCGGATCGGCTTCATCGACGGGATGGGGAGCGAAAAGGCGTTGAGGTCCCGCGGGAGGGGCGTCTTGAGGGCTGCCCACGGATCGAGCGCCACGGCGAAGGTGACAGTGTCGAGGAGCGGCAGCCCCGGATGACTTCCGAGCTGCTGGAGCCATGCCCGCTCCCCCTTGGTAAGTCCGGAGCGGGCATGTCGCATGAGCGAGTCCCCCGACCAGGCCCCGAACGGCTCCGAGTCGGGGATCCAGGGGCGGGGGGAGCTGCCCGGCACGTCGATCAACAGCGATTCGCGCCGGGGCGTCCCGGTGTTCGCGATCGCCTGCAGGGCGAGCCCCGCGGTCGTGGCCGTGATGCCGGAATGCGGTGCGAGGCGTTGCGCCACCAGCACATTCGTCACCTTCACCCGCGCCACTATGTTGCCGAACGACGGCGTCGCGATAGCCCAGATGATCTGACCGCCGGCGCCGAGGAGCAGGGCCGGAAGGACGAGGAAGAGAGAGGCCACCAGGATCACCGCGAGCCCGACATCGCCCACCCAGGTCATCTCGACCTCGGGGCTGGTGCGCGTCCACCGCTGGACGCCGAGGCCGGAGGCGACGATGAAGAGGAGGGGGAGCGCCGGGTGGGGAAGGAGCCCGCGGGCCGCCAGCGTCAGCCCGATCGCCGCCCCGACCAGCGGGGCCAGAGCGGCGAATGCCGCGACGAAGGATGCGCGGGGCGTCCCCCCCTTGATCCCGGCATACACCACGCCCGCGGTGAGGAGGACCAGGGCGGCGGCGACCAGGCCGAGCCCAAGGAAGATGCCGGGGAAGAGGGCGCTGTCCGGGGAGAGCCAGGCGTAGAGCCCCGTGAGCAGGCCCAAGGTCCAGGCCCCGGCGGCGAACAGGGTCAGCTTCTTCATCGGAGTGCCTCGAGGGGGGGCGAAAGAGATTCCTATGAAGAGAGTATACATCTGAAACAGGGACGCGGAATGGGGCGTACATGCGGCTAAGTTAGGAGTCGGTAGTTGGGAGGGGTGCACTGCGGCTCTCCTGGCGCAGGAGCGATCTCCAAGCCTCACCCCTCCCGACTCCAATCTCCCGACTCCAGGTACTTGACCACCTTCAGAGCAAAGATCCGATGCGTCGCTTCCTCCCAGTCACCTTCCTGCTCACGGCCTGTGCCGGCGGCTCCTCGATGCAGTCCCCCGCCCCGGCGGGTGGTTCCAGCGAGGCCCCTGCTCGCCCCCGTCCCTACCCCGTGACCCCGTCGCTGCAGTTCACGCGGGCGCTCGCGCGCGGGACCCGGACCACGGTCGGCGCTCCCGGCCCCAAGTACTGGACGCAGTGGGCCGAGTATCGGATCCAGGCCTCGATCGACCCGACCACGAGCGTCTTGACCGGGAGCGAGACGGTGAAGTACACCAACCGCTCGCCCGACACCCTTCGTACCGTCTGGCTCCAGATCTCGGCCAACGCCTACGCTCCCGAAGCGCAGCGGAACGACAATTTTCCGATCACGCGCGCGGTCGCGTTCACCAAAGTGCAGGTCGGCGGTCAGGAGGCGACGACGGGAGGGGCACCCCGCCCCGGCACGTATGGGGTCGATGGGACCCGGATGTCGCTCCGCCTCCGGTCGCCGCTCCTCCCCGGGCAGAGCGTCGACCTGGCGTTCGACTGGAACTATCCGGTCCCGCCGGCCAACGCCCAGCGTGGTGGCCAGGACGGACACACCTGGCTCGTGTCGTACTGGTACCCGCAGATGGCCGTGTACGATGACATCAGCGGCTGGCAGACGGATCGGTACCGGGGGCAGTCCGAGTTCTACATGGACTATGCCGACTACGATGTGACCCTCACTGTCCCGGCCGGGTGGCTCATCGGCGCGACGGGTGAACTGCTCAACGCCGACCAGGTGCTCACCCAGCAGACCCGCGACCGCCTGGCGCAGGCGCGCCAGAGCGCGACGGCAGTGCATGTGGTGACCGCGGCCGACCGTGGCCCCGGTAAGGCGACGCTCGCCGGCACCAACGGCACGCTGACCTGGCACTTCGGCGCCAAGAACGTCCGCGACTTCACCTGGGGGGCGAGCCCGGAATATGTGTGGGACGCCGCGGCGGCCGCGGTCGGTGACGCGAACGGCGACGGCAAGCCCGACACCGCGCTGGCCGACGCGATGTATCGCCCGGAGGCGGGCGCCTTCTGGGCGCGCGACGCGGAGTACGCGCGCCACTCGGTGCAGTTCCTCTCGCAGTACCTCTGGCCCTACCCCTGGAGCCACATGACCGTGGTGCAGGGCGTGGACGGCTGCGGCGGGATGGAATACCCGATGCTGACCTGCCTCCAGGCCGGGTGGCCGAACGACACCACCCTGTATGAGGTCACCGTCCACGAGATCGCGCACATGTGGTTCCCGATGATGGTCGGGAGCGACGAGCGTCGGTATTCGTGGATGGATGAAGGGAACACCCAGTGGGACCAGAGCCAGGGGATGCAGGACTTCTACCCCGGCTTCAACGACGAGGCCCGGAACCAGAACATCTACCTCGGCTTCTCACGCGGCGGCGGCGAGTTCCCGATGATGACCTGGAGCGACTGGCAGCCGAACCAAGGGAGCTTCGGGATCGCGAGCTACTACAAGCAGGCGACGATGCTCCGGAATCTGCGGGGCCTCATCGGCCGGGAGGCGTTCCAGCGCGGCCTCCAGACCTACGGCCGGAACTGGATGTTCAAGCACCCGCAGCCGTATGACTACTTCAATGCCTTCAACACCGCCGCCGGTCAGGACCTCAGCTGGTTCTGGCGCAGCTGGTATTTCGAGACCTGGCAGCTCGACCAGGCGATCGGCTCGGTGACCCCGAAGGGGAACGAATTCGAGGTGATGATCCAGGACAAGGGGCTCGTGCCGATGCCGGTGCGGCTCTCGATCACCCGCGGGGACGGCAAGGTGGAGCACCGCGAGATCCCGGTGTCCGTCTGGCTCGCCGGCAACGACCGCACCACGATCACGGTGCCGGGCGATGTGACGAGGGTCGAGATCGACGCTGAGCAGGGCTTCTCGGATATCGACCGGAGCAACAACATCTGGTCGAGGTGAGAGGGACGAGCAACCGGCGAGCGCGAAAGGAGAGGTTCCCTTCCGCGCTCGTTGCTTTCCCGCCTGCTCGCTGCTTGCACTCACCACTCGCCGCTCAATACCCGGTCCCACCGCCCGAAGCCGGGACCACCACGCTGCCGCTCATCCCGCTGCCGAACGCCGTCGAATGGATGGTGCAGCGGAAGCGGTACGTCCCCGGGGTCGAGAACGTGTGCGAGAAGGTCCCGCTGCTCTTATCCCCGGACCCCGTAATGGCGTCCTCGAAGGTGATGTTGTGGGTCACGCTGGTATTCCAGGTCCAGGT
>JANMWE010000173.1:0-3340 GCA_031393795.1 Gemmatimonadota bacterium | reverse complement strand
TTGAGCAGCAGGATGCTGGTGAGGGCCGCCAGCGCGAAGAAGAAGGGCGCGAGCGTCTGCTGAATGATGTAGCGGTCCAGCAGGCGCAATCGCAGACGCACATTCCCTCGTGGTTGGCTGACCCCGTAAGTCGCAGTATATTCGAGTGTTACCTCCCCCTCAAGCTCCCCCACGGGAATACGATCCCCACCCCCAGTCGCTTCCCCGTGGCGCGTCCCGCCCTCGCCCTCATCCTCATCCTGTTGCTGGCCCCGGGCCTCCTGTCGGCCCAGGCCGACAGCACCGGTCCGGGGGTGCGCTTTCGCCTGCGCGGGGGCCTCCCCACGCTTCGCATCCCACCGGTCCATCGGCTGGCCGACGCGGCCTCCCGGGCGAATGCGCCCGCCGTCGCGGCCGGTTGGCGTTCGGGGGTCCTGTCGGCGATCGACAGCCTGCGCCGGGGGCGTCAGGACGCGGAGCTGCTGCGCACCCTCTATGGCCAGCGCCAGGGGGTGGGGGACGCCGACCGCGGCCTGCTCGGGCTCGGGAAGCAGTATGCCGACCTCGCCATCAACGGGACCGCCGGGATCGAGCTCCGCTCTGACCGCTTCAAGAATCAACGTTGCACCCCGTATCAGCTGCAGGACCCCGGCAGCGGCTGTGCAGGGCATTTCACCCCGCCCCGGCTGGACAGCGACTTCCTGATCCAGGCCGGCGGGATCGTCGGTCGCCGGCTCAACATCGCCGTGGACTACGACTCGAAGCGCGACTTCAACGCCAACAACAACATCCGGATGTTCTATCAGGGGCTGCCGGACGAGATCGTGCAGCGGGTGGAGGTCGGTACCGTCACCTTCACCCCGCCACCGTCGCGGTTCATCACGGCGTCGATCCCCGCCTACAGCTTCGGCATCAACACCAAATTCGAATTCGGGCCGCTGACCCTCGGAGCGCTGGCGGCGAGCCAGAAAGGGTCGGCCGTCACCGAGCGGACCTATTCCATCGGTACCACTACCAGCCAGCCCCAGGACCGCGCGCTGCGCGACCTCGACTTCGAACAGGGGCGCTTCTTCTGGGTGGTGGACCCGCTGCTGCTGGCCGGTTTTCCCGCGGTGGACATCCTCAACGTCTCCGCCGACGCCGTGTCGGCGGCGGAGCGCCCCACCGAGGTGCGGATCTACCGGTATCGGCCCAGCCAGGGGTCGGGGGTGACGCCGGGGCTCGGGGGGATCACCGCCTTCGGCTACCGCAACGACAGCGACCAGCGCACCGGCAAGGTGCAGTGGGACCTGCTGGTGGCCGGGCAGGACTACGTCCTCGATCCGTCGGGGCTCTGGGTGGCGTTCGCCAACCGGATCGACGCGGGGGACTATCTGGCCGTGAGCTACCTGACCGCCACCGGCGTGCAGGTCGGCAGCTTCCCCTCGCGCGACGACCCGGCGGCCAACGACAGCCTCCAGTTGGTGGTGGAACCGCGCCGCGGCTCGGAAAAGCCGACCTTCCGGTACGAGATGCGGCAGGTCTATCGGGTGGCCGGCACCGACCTCGATCGGAGCTCGCTGCACGTGGACTTGACGCTCAACGGGTCGGAGAGCCCGGTCTCGGGGGCCGCCACCTACCTGGCCCAGCTCGGGATCGCGATCCCCACCGACCCCGACGTGATGGACGTCGGCAACCGCGTCTTCCCGCGCGCGCGTGATCCGCTCGCGAGCAAGGTGCTGCGCGAGTCGTACATCGTCTTTCCGAACCTCGAACCGTTCAACGACGCCAACAAACTCACGCCGGCCGAGCGGAGCGATTCGCTGTATCGGACGCCGCTGTACCTGCTCTTCACCCAGGGGCCCTCCTCCCGGTTCCAGTTCCGGCTCAAGTACAACGCGGCCGGCGGGGGCGAGCGGAATGTCATCGACCTGAACGCCTTCCAGATCCGCGAGGGGAGCGACCAGATCATCGTCGGCGGGGTGCCGCTCGAGCGGGGAGTGGACTACACCATCTCCTACGAGCTGGGGCAGGTGACCTTCCTCGATCCCGACCGGCTCTTCGGGAGTGGCCAGGCCGCCGTCACCGCGCGGTTCGAGGAGCGCGGCATCTTCGCGGTGGCGCCGACCACGATCTACGGACTGACGTCCACCTACCGAGTGGGGCAGGCGGGGACGTTCAACCTCATCGGGATCTACCAGCGGGAGAACACCGTCTTCAATCGCCCGCCGGTGGGCTTCGAGCCGAAGGCGAATTTCATCGGCGGCCTCACCGGCGATTTCCGGTTCCGCCCCGCGTGGGCCACCCACGCGATGAATGCGCTGGTGTCGGGGGGGACCGAGGTGCCGTCGTCCCTCGACCTGCAGGGGGAGTTCGCCTTCACCGCGCCGCAGGCCAATCGCGCCGGCCAGGCCTTCCTTGAGGAATTCGAGGGGGAAGGGGGACTGGCGGTGAACTTGCGGGAGAACGGCTGGGGATTCAGCGGCCGCCCGCAATACGCCGACGGTCTCGAGGACATTCCCGGCTTCAGCGGCGGGCTCGACTCGGCCGATGCCGTGCAGCTCACCTGGCAGAACCTCGTGCAGGGGCCCAACGCCCGCCCGGTCCAGATCCGCACCCAGGACATCGACAGCCTGATCCGCATCACCGGTGGCGCGAAGCCGGTCGAGACGGTGCTCTACTTCACGCTGCACGCCGACACCGCCGGCGGTTTCGTCCGCCATGACAACAGCTCGGCCTGGTCGCTCCCGCGCCGCGACTTCCGCCCCCGCTGGCGGTCGGTGGTCACCTCGCTCTCCAGCACCGGCACCGACCTCTCCCAGACCGAGTACCTCGAGTTCTGGCTCTTCGAGGGGGCCAGCGCCACCGCCGACTCCGCCGGGGTCCGGCTGGTGGTCGATCTCGGCACCGTGGGCGAGGACGCGCTCGCGATCGCCCCGGAGAGCCTCACCGTCACCGGTACCGACTCGGTCTGGACCGGCCGGCGCTATGCCGGCATCGGTCGGCTGGACACCGAACGGGAGCCCACCGGCTACTTCAACGCCCAGAGCGATGACAACGGCATCGGGGTGGACCGTCCCGACTCGCTTGTCGTCAACGGCGCCCCGGTCGAAGACATGGCGACCTGCGGCCAGACCCTGAGCGGTGTCGTCGCCCTCTTCGCGTGGGGCGACCTCGGCGTCCGCTGTACCCGCGGCAACGGCACCCTCGACACCGAGGACCTGAACGGCGACAACGTGCTCGACGCGAACGGGTCCAACGACAACGTCCGGCGCTACATCGTGAAGCTCGGCGACCCCAGGTACTTCGTGCGGAGCGGCGGTACCGGATGGCGGCTCTACCGCATCCCCCTTCGCCAGCCGGACGCCGTGCTGGGGACGCC
>JANMWE010000136.1:0-12815 GCA_031393795.1 Gemmatimonadota bacterium | reverse complement strand
GCGTCCCTCCCCCTGGGCACGCGATGCGCCGAATCCTGCTGGTCTGCATCATCGTTCTGCTCGCCATCGGCGCCACGGTCACCGTGCTCACGGTCCGGCGGCGCCCGGTGGTCGGTTTCGCGTATACCCGCCCGTCGGCGGTCTATCTCGACCTCGCCCGCGCGGCGCTCGAGGGGCGCGGCACCACGATCCCCACATTCCTGTACGATTCGATGGCCGCGACGGAGACCTCCGACAGCGCCCTTGCCTTCGCGGCGGCGCTGGTGCTCCGGAGCGATGTGGCGGTCGTCGTCGGCCCCAGCAACAGCCGCCACGCCCTCGCCACCGCGCCGGCCTACAATGCCGCGGGGCTGGCCCAGATCGTCCCGAGCGCCACGAGCCGTCGCCTGCGTGAGGCGGGGCCCTCGACCTTCACCCTTGCACCGGACGATTCGGTCGAAGGGGAATTCCTCGCCCAGTTCGCGTGGAAGGAACTCGGGGCACGCCGCGCGCTCCTCTTTTACGTGAACGACGAGTACGGTGAGGGGCTCCGCGCCGGGATCGTCGCGGCCTTTACCGCGCTCGGCGGGACGGTCGTGGAGGTGATCCCGATCGGCAGCGGCACCGACATCGACGCGATGGTCGCCGCGGGCGTCCCGCGCCGGAAGGCCGACGTCGTGTTCTGCGCGGGGCGCAGCGTCGAGACCGGCCTCCTGCTCCGGGCGGTCCGGTCACGCGATCGGGAACTTCCGGTGATCGCGGGTGACGGGGCCTACCTCCCGGCGCAGCTCCTGCTCAACGCCGAAGGCGATCTGAGCGGCCTCTACGTCGTGGCCTTCTGGGTCTACGACAGCACCAACGCCGCGCACCGCGCCTTCGCCGAGCGGGTCCGTCGGATCCTCCGGGCCGAGCCCACCCCGGAGGAGGCCCTCACCGAGGATGCGCTGGTGCTAGCCACAGAAGCTCGCCTTGCTGCGGGCAATGACCGGACCGCGGTGCGTCGGTGGCTCGCCGGTCTCGGGCGCGACCATCCCCCGTTCCAGGGGCTCACCGGGAGCATCGGGTTCGGCCCGCAGCGTGAATTCCCGCTCACGATGGTGCGGTTCCGCGACGGACGCGCCGAGCGGGTCGATCGCTCCCTTGTGGCGCCCGCGCCGCCGCCTTAGTCTGCTGGGCCCCCCGCTCCGATTCCCAGCCATCGCCCGGTCGAGGCCCATGCTGTCTGTGCGTGCGTGCTTGGCAGGGGCCACCCTGACCACGGCACTGCTGAGTGCCTGCAACCCCAAGCCTCCCGCCCTCCCGGCGGTCGGCGTGGCGTACCCTCCCTGGGCGCGCGGGTTCATCCAGGTCGCCGAGAGTACCCTCCGTGAGAGATGGGGCGATTCGGCGCGCGTGCCGAGATTCGTCCTCGACACGGACCCCGCACCGGAACGGGTCGAGCGCACGGTGGAATGGACGCAGGCGCTTCTCCGGACCCCCGGGGTCTCCGTCATCGTCGGACCGAGCACCAGCAACGCGGCGCTCGCCGTCGCGCCGATCATCAATGCCGCCGCGATCCCCGAGATCATCCCCAACGCCACCAGCCGCCGCCTCGACCAGGCCGGGCCATGGGTGTTCCGGCTGGTCGGGAACGATTCGGCCGAGGGGGCGTTCCTGGTCCGGCAGGTCCTGGCCCGACCGGGCCTCCGACGCGTGCTCATCCTCTACACCAACGACGAATACGGCCAGGGACTCCGCATCGGGATCCACGACGAGCTCCAGCGGGCCGGCCTGGCGCCGACGGCCGAGCTTCCGGTCGGCCGGGAGAGCGATTTCGAACTGCTGTTCCGGAACGAACTCGCCCATCGACGGCCCGACGTGATCCTCTGTGCGATCCGCAATCCTGAATTCGCGCGGGCCGCTGCGGCGCTCCTGCACCTCGGCGCACGGCTTCCGGTCTTCGTGGGCGACGGCGCGTTCGGGCCCCGGGCGCTGCGCGCGGCGGTCGGCCCCGTGCCGTTCGAGATCTACGGGGTCGCCTTCTGGCTCCGCGCCGACGCCGACAGCGCGGGGCGCGCCTACATCCAGGATTTCCACCGGATCCGTCACGAGTGGCCGCGAGGGGAGGATGCGCTGATCCACGATGCGCTCACGCTGGCCGCGGTCGCCAGCCGGGAGAGCGGAGGCGACCCGCGCCGGATCCGGCTCTGGCTCCTGTCGCTCGGCGTGACCCGACCTCCCTTCCCCGGCGTCGCCGGGCCCATCGATTTCCGGACCGACCACCCCCGTCGATTCCGACTCGGTCGCTTCGTGTTCGACAGCGCCCTCGACGCGGAGATCCGGTGACCAGCCCCCTCTCCGCGGCCCGGGGACGCGGGCTCCGACTCCGCACCCTCCTGCTGGTCCTTCTCGCGGGGATCGGGCTCTATGTGTTCGCCGTCTTCCTGATGCTGACGCTGCGGGTCGGACGGGAGGCGCGCCGCCTGCAGCGCGATGCGGAGCCGGCGCTCTACGTATTCGACCGACTGGTGGCGCGGGCCCAGGACCTCGGCCATGCCGTGGCCGATGTGCACATGGTGGTCGGCCGCGCCTCGGCGCACGGGCGGCAGGCTACGGCGGTGGTGGAGCGGGTGCGCGAGCGCGCCCTCGAGCCCAGCCGGACCCTGCCGTTCGACGGCGTCCCCGAACGGATGCGACCCACGCTCGCGCGGGCCGATGAGGCGGTCTCCTCGGTGCAGAACCGCCTCCTCGAGGTGCTCGCGCTGGTCGAGCTCGATCGCCTCCCCGAGGCGGAGGAGCGCCTCGCCCAGGTCGACTCGCTCAACGACGTGCTGTCCACCGAGATCCGCCGGGCGGAAGGGCTGGGGCTCGAGGACCTGCTCCGGCGCGAGCAGACTCTCCGCACCACCATTGACCAAGTCACCTACGCCCTTGGATGGTGGATCGTGCTCGGCATCATCCTGGTGCCGATGGTGCTGTGGCTGCTGCATCAGCGGCTCGAGCGCCCCCTCGCCCAACTCGAGGCGGGGCTCGCCCGCGTGGCCGACGGCGATCTGTCGCCCCGCCTCCCGGTCCAGCGCGAGGACGAGCTCGGCCGCCTGGCCCGCCACTTCAACCAGATGACCAAGATCCTGCGCGAGCGGGCCGCGGAGCAGGGACGCTTCGCCGCGGCCGGGGCCCTGCTCGCCGACGTGGCGCACGAGGTCAACAACCCCCTGATGGCCATCGGCGCGCTGGCCGAATCGCGCCTGCAGGACCGATCGCTCCCGGTCGAGCTTCGCGAAGAGATCGACCAGATCCTCAAGCAATCACGCCGCGCGGGAAAGCTGCTCAGCGGACTGCTCCGGTTCGTCCGTCCTCCCGATGGGCGCCAGTCGGCGGTCGCGGTGCACGATGTGCTCCGCGGGGCGCTCGACCTCGTCACGCACCAGTTGATCGCATTCTCGGTGGAGATGACGCTCACGCTCGACCAGGATGCGCCGTGGGTCGTGGGTGACTCGGCGCGGCTCGAGCAGGTGTTCGTGAACCTCTTCAGCAACGCGCTCGACGCGATGCGCCACCATCCCGGCGCACGGAAGCTCACCGTCACCTCGATGGTGCGCGGTGGGCAAGTGGGGATCTCGGTCGTCGACTCGGGGAGCGGTGTGCCGCCGGAGGTGGTCGAGCAGGTGTTCCGGCCGTTCGTGTCGACCAAGGGAAAGTCGGGCACGGGGCTGGGACTCTATATCTCGCGCCAGATCGTCCGCGAGATGGCCGGCGACCTGGTGCTCGCGCCGCAGGCCCACGGGGAAGGGGCCCGCTTCGTCGCCACCTTCCCGGTCGCGCACCCGGAGGCGATCGAGGCACTCACCGCCTCCGCGCCCCGTTCCGCCCCGACACTCGTGGCCGGGGCCCGGCCACTGCATGGGCTCCGCGTCCTTCTCGTCGAGGACGAGGAGGCCGTCCGCCGTCCGGTCGCGCGCTACCTCACCCACCGCGGCGCGCAGGTCGCGGAGGCGGGGCACGGCGTCGAGGCCATTGCGCGGATCGCCGAATCGCGTCCCGACGTGATCGTGGCCGACCTCCGGATGCCGGTGATGGACGGTCTCACGTTCTACAAGCATCTCCGCGACACCGACCCATTGCTGGCGGGGCGGGTGCTCTTCCTGTCCGGTGATTTCTCGCAGCTCCAAAGCCTCGACGGGGCCACCGTCCCGAGCGATCGCCAGATGCTCAAGCCGGTGGACCTGGAGCTCCTCGAGCGGCGGATGAGCCTGATCGGACGGGGGACAGGATGAAGCCAGTCGCCCCTTTGGCCCTGCTCGCGTCGCTGTCGCTGAGCGCAGGCCTCGCCGGCGCCTGCAACTGGATGAATCCCTGTCCGACGGTGGCCTACGCGGCGGGCTCGGTCCACTCGGTGACCGTGGCGGTCGCGGAGAGCGTGCTCGCCAGGCCCCGCGCGGCGGGCCCGCTCGTGGCCTGCTTCCGCCTCACCCCGCAGCCGACGTACGAGATGATCGACCAGCCGGATGCCGAGGTGGCGCTGGCGGAACGGCTCATCACGGACCCGGCGATCGTGACTGTGGTCGGTCACACCCGGAGCCGGGGAAGCCTGGCGGCGGCCCCGGTCTACGCGCGCGCGGGGATGCCCCAGATCGTGCCCGGGGCCACGAGCGCCGAACTCCGCGGGGTCGGGCCCTGGACCTTCGTGCTCTCGCCGACCGATTCCGAGGAAGCGATCTACCTCGTGCGCATGGCCGATTCGATGCGTGCGCGCCGAGTGATGTTGTTCTATTCCGGCGAGCCGTACGGCGAGGGGTTGCTCGCCGCGCTCCGCCCGGAGCTCGGTCGCCGCCACATCGCCGTGGTCGACGAGGTCCGCCTCGGCAGGGGCGCCGATGTCGCCACGCTCGCGGAAGCGGCGGTGCGTCACCACTCGGCCGATGCCCTGCTCCTGCTGGTGGACTACAGTCAGGCGGCCGCGATCGCGCGCACCGTCGTGCCGATCGCGCCACGCACGCGCATGATCGCCGCGGATGGGAGCGACTACCCGGCGGGCCTCCGTCACATCGGCGGCGCGGCGGCGGAGTCCCTCTGGGTCGTGACCCTGTGGCGCCCGGATACCACCGACGCGGATACCCGGGAGTTCTACAAGCATTTCCAGCAGGTCGCGGGGCGTGATCCGACCTCGCAGGAAGCGCTCGGCTTCGACGCGCTCCTGTACGCCCGCGCCGCGATCACCGCCGTCGGCCCCGACCGCCGCGCCATCCGGGCGTGGCTCGCCGGGCCGGGAGGGGCCACCCCCCCGCCCGGGCACGTCACGACCGCCACGCTCCACGATGGTCCGCCTCCCGCCTTCGGGGTTCTGCGGATCGGACCCGCGGTGCCTACCTCCCCGTGACCCTCGCCCGGATCGTGGCCACGTAACGCTCCGCCGCCGCGGCCACCTCGTCGGTCCCCCACCCCAGCGTCTCACCCATCAACCGTGCCGTCGGCGCCGCCGCGGGGATCCCCGCGTCGGTGGTCTCATAGTAGAGATGCAGACGGCGCACCAGCACGTCCTCCACCGTGCGCGCGAGTTCGCGTCGGGTCACGTGCACTACCTCCGCCGCGATGGCCGGGTGCGTCGGGTGGATCCGTTCGGCCAGCCGCCGATCGGCGGCGACGAGGTTCACGATCGCCTGCAGCTCGTCGCCGTAGCGGGCCACCAGGTGGTCGGCGGTCTCGCGCGTGAGCCCGATCTCGACGGCGCCGGCGTGGAGCGGCGCGAGATCGGCCGCGGTCCCGCCCGGCAGGGGCTCGAGGTCGGTGGGCGCGCGCGGTGGGCGCGGACGCCCGTCGATCCGGCGGAGCTCGTCGCTGACCCGGTCCACCATCTCGGCCGCCATCCGCCGGTAGGTGGTGAGCTTGCCACCGACGATGGAGAACATGCCCCCCTTCCCGCGGAAGATCACATGTTCGCGCGAGACGGCGGCGGTCGAGAGCGCCGCGTCGTTCCGGACCAGCGGCCGGACCCCCGCCCACGTCGTCACGACATCCTCCGGCAGGAGATGCGCGTTCGGAAAGGCGGCGTTCGCGGAGCGCAGGAGATAGGTGACATCCTCCGGCGTGGTGCGGACGTCGTCGGGGCCTCCGTTGTGATCGGTGTCGGTGGTGCCGATGTAGCTCCACTCCCCCCAGGGGAGGACGAACATCACCCGGCCATCCACGGCGCTCGTGAGAGTGATCGCGTCGGTATGGCCTAGGCGCGCGCGGCGCACTTGCACGTGCGCCCCGCGCGTGAGTCGGAGCACGGGGGCTGCGGCGGGGTCCTCCATCTGTCGCACCGTGTCGCTCCACGGTCCCGTCGCATTGACGACGACCCTGGCGAAGACAGTGGCGTGGCTCCCGTCGAGGCGGTCCACGAGCCGGGCGCCGACCACCCGGCCGTCGCTGTGCTCGAGGCCTGCGACCTCGGCGTACGTGACCAGGGCCGCGCCGTGGGCCGCCGCGCTCCGCGCGGTCGCAAGCGTGAGGCGGGCGTCATCGACCTGGCAGTCCCAGTACCGGGCCCCGCCCACGAGCCCCCGCTCCCGCACCATCGGCTCGGCCCGGAGGAGCGCCCGCTTGCCCAGCATCCTGTGCGCCCGCACATTCCGGGTCCCCGCGAGCAGGTCGTAGAGCCACATCCCCGCGAGGAGCTTCCACAGAGGGACCCGGTCGCCTCGATGGACCGGGAAGACGAACGCCAGCGGGTGCACGAGGTGCGGGGCGATCCGCCGGAGCACCGCCCGCTCGTGCAGCGCCTCGAAGACGAGTCGGAAGTCGCCGTGCTCGAGATACCGCAGCCCCCCGTGCACCAGCCGGCTCGAATGCGAGCTGGTGCCGCCGCCGAGGTCGCCCCGTTCGACGAGGACGACCCGAAGCCCACGCATCGCGGCGTCGCGCGCGATCCCTGCGCCGACGATGCCGCCCCCGATGATGAGCAAGTCCCACGGCCCCGCTTCGAGGCCGGTCACTGAGGTCCGATGACCCACGATCTCCGCGCTTCGCCGGCCCCGGTCGCGTCCCAGCTCCCCCGGCCCAGCACCTGGTTCACCTGGCACGATCATCTTCTTGCTCCGGGGGTGCGGGTGCTGGACCTGGCGTGCGGCGAAGGACGGCACGCGATCGGCGCGGCAATGCTCGGTGCCACGGTCGTGGCGGTCGACCAGGACACGGCGGCGCTCGAACGGGGACGGGAATTGGGCGATGGGCGCGGACTGGACATCGACTGGCGCGCGGTCGACCTGACGGCGCCCTGGCCCGAACTGGGCACCTTCGACCTGGTCCTGGCGTTCAACTATCTGGACCGCGCCCGCATGCCCAACATCCTGTCGCTCGTGGCGCCGGGCGGCGCACTGTTGATGGAGACCTTCCTGGTCGCCCAGCGCCACCTCGGGTGGGGCCCCCAGTCCGACGCACACCTGCTCGCGGCGGGTGAACTGTACACGCTGATGGCACCGCTCGCGGTGGCCCATTACCGCGAAGTGGTCGAACCGCTCGAAGGGGAGCGCTGGCGCGCCGTGGCCTCGGCCTTCGGCCAGCGCCTCCCCCGACCGTAACTTCCGAACTTCCGTCGCGCGGGGCAACCCACCCGCGACCTTGAGGTCCCATATGGAAGTCCCCGCTGGACGCCGCGCGGCGATCGTCGCCGGACTACGCACTCCCTTCGCCCGGAGCGGCTCGGTGCTGCGCGACGTGCCCGCCGTGGCCCTCGCTCGGCACGCCGCCCGCGAGCTCCTGTACCGGTCCGAACTGGCCGGCCATGAGGTCGACCAGGTCATCTGGGGGCAAGTGGTCCCCTCGGTGCTGGTGCCGAACGTCGCCCGCGAAGTGAGCCTCCTGCCGCAGTTCCCCAGGACCATCCCGGCCTATTCCCTCAACCGCGCCTGCGCTTCGAGCTGTCAGGCGGTGGCAGACGCGCACGACCAGATCGTGCAGGGGTTCGCCGACGTGGTGCTCGCCGGCGGGGTCGAGTCGCTCAGCGACGTGCCGATCCTGCATTCGCGCGGGATGACACGGATCCTGATGGACGCGAGCAAGGCCAAGAGCCTCGGGGCGCGCCTCGCGACCTTCGCGCGCGTCCGGCCCAAGGATCTCATCCCGGTCGCGCCCGCTATCGCCGAGCCGAGCACGGGAGAGTCGATGGGACAGTCGGCCGAGAAGATGGCCAAGGAAAATGGGATCACCCAGCGCGCCCAGGATGAAGTGGCGCTTCGGAGCCACCATCGCGCCGCCGCCGCCACCGCGAGCGGGGTATTGACCGCCGAGATCGCGCCCTGGTTCGGCGGGAAGGGGATGGACGAGCCGGTCATCAGCGACAACCTGATCCGGGCCGACACCTCGATCGAGGCGCTGACCGCGCTCAAGCCGGTGTTCGACCGTCGCTACGGAACGGTCACCGCCGGCAACAGCTCGCCCCTCACCGACGGCGCCGCCGCCGTCCTCGTGATGGCCGACGAGAAGGCCCGGGCGCTCGGCTACAAGCCGCTCGCCTACGTGAAGGCGTATGCCGTCGCCGCGGTCGATCCGGGGTGGCAGCTCCTGCAGGGCCCCGCGTTCGCGGTGCCCAAGGTGCTCGAGCGCGCCGGCCTCACCTGGAACGACCTCGGCCTGATCGAGATCCACGAGGCGTTCGCGGCCCAGGTGCTCAGCAACATCCAGGCGTGGGGCTCGAAGGCGTGGGCCGACCGGCTGGGATTGAAGGGACCGGTGGGGGACGTCAACTGGGACATCACCAACGTGAGCGGAGGGTCGATCGCCATCGGACATCCGTTCGGCGCCACTGGCGCACGGCTCGTCACCCAGCTCGCCAACGAGATGACCCGCCGCGATGTCCAGTTCGGCCTCCTGTCGATCTGTGCGCAAGGTGGGATGGGGATGGCGATGATCCTGGAGCGTGCCTGATGCCCGTCTTCCGCATCGAACGTGAGGGTGACGTCGCGCTGCTGGTGCTCGACGTCCCGGGTGCGCCGGTCAACACGCTCAACAGGGTCGCGCGCACCGAATTCGAGGCGCTCCTCCCCCAGCTCGCCGCCGACGCCTCGGTCAAGGCGGTGGTGCTGATCAGCGGCAAGGCGGAGAATTTCATCGCCGGCGCCGACATCGAGGAGTTCACCCAGCTCCGTACCGCCGACGAGGCCGCCGCACTCTCGCGCAACGGGCAGGAACTGATCCAGCGGATCGAGGACTTCCCCAAGCCTGTCATCGCCGCGATCCACGGTGCCTGCCTCGGCGGCGGGTGCGAGCTGGCGATGGCCTGTACCTGGCGCATCGCGACCGACCATCCCAAGACCGTCATCGGGCTCCCCGAGACGATGCTCGGCATCCTCCCCGGCGCCGGCGGCACGGTCCGGATGCCCAGGCTGATCGGGCTACGCGCCGCGCTGGACATCATGCTTGCCGGCAAGAGCGAACGTGCGGTCAAGGCGCTCAAGCTTGGTCTCGTGGACGAACTCGTGCATCCGGCGATCCTCAGGCAGACGGCGGTGGCCGCCGCGCGGAGGCTGGTCGAGCGCCGCCCCCTCCGTGCACCGATGCCGAAAGGCCTCGTCGCCGCCTTCCTCGATCGCACCAAGTTCGGCCGCGGGATCGTGGCGCGGATGGCGCGGAGGCAGGTCCTCAAGAAGACCCTCGGCAACTATCCGGCGCAGCCCCGCGCCATCGACGTCATTCTCACGGGGCTGGATCATGGTCCCGCGGCAGGCTACGCCGCCGAACACATCGCCTTCGGCGAGCTCGCGGTCACTGATGTGTCGCGCAAGCTCGTCGGGCTCTTCTTCGCCGACACCGCGCTCAAGAAGGATGACCCCGCCGGTGGCGCCGCCCCGATCGCGGTGAAGCGGCTGGGCATCCTCGGTGCCGGCTTCATGGGCGCGAGCATCGCCGGTACTGCGGTGACGCAGGCCGAGGTCGAGGCGCGCATGAAGGACGCAGACCTGAAGGCCGTGGGGCGGGGGATCAAGTCGGCCACCGGGATCGTCGATGGGCGGCTCATGCGGCGGCGCATAACCAAGTCGGAAGCGGAACGGCTGCGCGCGCTGATCAGCGGGAGCGACCGATATGTCGGGTTCCATTCGTGCGAGCTCGTCATCGAGGCGGTGTTCGAGGACCTCGACGTGAAGCGGCAGGTGCTGAAGGAAGTGGAGGAGGTGACGGGGCCGAAGACCATCTTCGCGACCAACACCTCGACCATCCCCATCTCGCAGATCGGCGCCAACGCGACCCGACCGGGCCAGGTCATCGGGATGCATTTCTTCTCGCCGGTGGACAAGATGCCGCTGCTCGAGATCATCCCGACCGACCGGAGCACGCCGGAGACCATCGCCACCGCGGTGGCATTCGGGCGCCGGATGGGGAAGAAGGTCGTGGTGGTGAAGGACCACCCCGGCTTCTGGGTCAACCGTATCCTCACCCCCTATCTCAATGAAGCGGGGCGCTTGCTGTCCGAAGGGACACCGATCGACCAGCTCGACCGGGTCCTTCTCAAGACCGGATTCCCGGTGGGGCCGGTGGCGCTGCTCGACGAAGTGGGACTGGTCGTGGCGCAGAAGGCGGGGAAGGTGATGCACGCGGCGTTCGGAGCCCGGCTTGAGCCGGCGCCCCTCCTCGCGACGATGCTGGCCGACCAGCGCCAGGGCCGCAAGAACAACCGGGGGTTCTACCACTATCACGACGGGCACAAGACCGGCGTCGATGACTCGGTCTACGATCTCCTGGGCGTGCACCCCAAGCCGCGCGAGCCGAAGGAGATCGAGGAGCGTTGTTTGTATGCGATGCTCAACGAGGCCGCGATGGCGTACGCCGAGGGAGTGGTCCGTTCCCCCCGCGATGGCGACATGGCCAGCATCTTCGGGATCGGCTTCCCGCCCTTCCGTGGTGGCCCGCTCCGGATGATCGACGACCTGGGTGTGGCGAACGTGGTGCAGACGCTGGAGCGGCTGGCGGCCAGGCACGGCGCGCGGTTCAAGCCGGCGGAGTCGCTGGTGCAGATGGCGAAGGACGGCAGCAAGTACTACGGGGCGTCGTAAAGAAGGGTCAATTGTCGCGCGGCGACTCTCGCCTTACGAGCGATATTGCTCGGTTCCTTTGTGCGACCCTCGTCCAGTTGAGCTTCATGCAGCGCGTTATCCACCCTTGGTCGTCGGTAGTCTTGGGACCGAGGATCATTTCTTCGCGAAGATTCTCGAGCGTTTGCTGGAACTCCGCGATGACTCGGCCTGGTAATGGTCTGGGCATTTCCATATGGCACCTCCCTGTGCATGAAACTTTACATCGAGTCGACTCGGCGGCAATGCCGGGGATACCCAGACTTCCAGCTAGATTGCCCGGGATTCCGCAATTGAGCACACGGGACTAGCTGCTAGGGGACGGAGCGCTTGGTGACGAGCAGAGGCTGTCGGTGCTCCGTGTTTCGTCGTCCTCCCCAAACTATTATAGGTTGCCTGCCAGCAGCTATTCTCGAGTATCACGCGATTTCCCCGTCTTTATGATCGACGGAGGTAAGAGACATGCTCCCTATCTGGTTCGTGATGCTCGCGACGGTCGCGCAGCAGTCACCGTCGATTCATGATGACACGTTGCATTTCACGCTTCGGGTCCCAAGTACCTGTCGCTACTCACCCGACTGGTCATCAGTGGTGAAGACACCGTACGCGTGGGCTTGTCAATCCTCTCGTTCGGGCCTAGTGCAGTTCAAGGTGAGCCTGCAAGCACTTGCGGGGGAAGTGCGAGAGTCCAACTTTGATTCGACCTTGAATCTGACGCGACTTCAAAATCCGACAGCATCTGCCATCGCATTGCAATGGCGGGCGGGTGAGATTCACGGATGGTCAATGGATTTGCTCGAGAATCTTCAAGTAGTCATGGTGGCCGTCCCTCTCGAAGGACGAGCATTGCAACTTGCAGTGACTGGTGTTGCTGGAAGCAGAGATGAGGAAATCAGTCTGGCACAGTCCTTTCTTGACGGACTAGAGGGAGTCCGTTCAAGCGAGAATGGCATGCTTAGCGCGGATCAACGGGCTGATGCGATGATCCGCACCATTTGGCTCTTTGCGGGAGTGGCGGTCTTTGTTCTGGTCTGGAAATGGTGGCGAGCAAGACAAGGAAAGGTGAAACCTCAGCTGCTCACTCCGACACGATTCTGGAGCTGGCGAAGAATCGGGATCCTTTGGGGTTTCGTACTGGCCCTCGTGGGATTGTTCATGTACATCGGTGCTTCATCCACCAATACTGATATTCAAGATGTGATGTTTTTCTTGATTCTTTTGTCAACATTTATTGGGGCGAGCGGAACAATTGTTGGGATCGTATCGATCACCCGACCAAGGGTTGGTGACTGGCATCCAGGCAAGGTGTTGATGCTCTGGTGCGCGGCAGCCCTTGTATCCTACTTGTGCGTGGGACTCCTCCAAGCGCTCGGTGATTCCAACCTAGGAAGGGCCTTCCGTGCGGTTGGATATGGCTTTCTCTCTGCGGCCCTCGTTACCGTCGCTGTAACCCCCTGGGTGGTCACGTGGAATTGGTTCTCCGTTCGGGAGACTCGCATCAGGGAGGAGTGAAGTCTGTGGACACCAAGCGACTGGAAGCGTTCAGTGACGGCGTCATCGCCATCATCATCACCATCATGGTGCTGGAGTTGCGCGTTCCTCACGGGGACACCCTCGGCGCCATGCGCCCGCTGTTCCCCGTATTTCTCAGCTACGTTCTGAGCTTCGTCAATCTCGGCATCTACTGGAACAACCACCATCACATGCTGCACGTGACGGGCGAGGTGACTGGGTCGATTCTGTGGGCGAACCTGCATCTATTGTTCTGGCTCTCGCTCATTCCCTTCACCACCGGATGGATGGGGGAGA
>JANMWE010000125.1:0-2244 GCA_031393795.1 Gemmatimonadota bacterium | reverse complement strand
ACAGCCGAGCCAACTCCGATATGCGGAAGCTTCTCGCCGTTCTCTTCCTCGTCGTCATTGCCACAGCGCCCCAGCGCCTCCGCGCCCAAGCGCTCGGCTACACCCCCGCCGACAGCACCCGGCTCGACGTGCAGATGATCTACGCATCGCCCTGGTTCACCGGTGAGAACTTCGGCCCCGCCCGCTGGCTGGGGCAGGGGGAGGCGTATACCACGCTCGAGCGCGCGACCGCGCCGGCCAAGGGGCAGGAGATGATCCGCTACGAGACGATGACGGGGGCACGCTCCGTTCTCGTCCCGGCGGCGAAGTTCATCCCCGCCCGCGACACCGCGCCGCTCGACATCGAGGAGTACAGCTGGAATGGTGACCAGTCGAAACTCCTGATCTTCACCAACTCCCGTCCGGTCTGGCGCGCCAACACCCGCGGCGACTTCTGGGTCCTCGACCTCCACACCTGGGAACTCCGGAAGCTCGGCGGCCCCGATGCGAAGGAAGCGACCCTCCAGTTCGCCAAGTTCTCCCCCGATGGCACCAAGATCGGGTACGTGCGCGAGCACGACCTCTACGTCGAGGACCTCGCCACCGGTCGGATTACCCGCCTCACCACCGACGGCTCGCGCACCATCATCAACGGCACCTTCGACTGGGTATATGAGGAAGAACTCGGCCTCCGCGACGGCTGGCGCTGGTCTCCCGACGGCTCAATGATCGCTTTTTGGCAGCTCGACGCCGATTCGGTGCGCGACTTCACCCTCATCAACACCACCGACTCGCTCTATCCGCAGGTCACCCCCATCCAGTACCCGAAGGCGGGCGAGGCGAACAGCGCTGCGCGCATCGGGATCGTGGATGTGCGCGGCGGCGCCACCCGGTGGCTCCCCTTCCAAGGGGATCCGCGCAATCACTACCTGGCGCGAATGGAATGGGCCGACACCAAGGGGGGAAAAGACGAGCTGATCATCCAGCGGCTCAACCGGCTGCAGAACACCGACGAGGTCGTGATCGCCAATGCGCGCACCACGGCCCTCCGGACGGTGATGATCGAGCACGACAGCGCGTACGTCGAAGTGGTGGACGACGTGGTCTGGTTCGACAACGGCAGGCAGTTCACCTGGACCAGCGAGCAGGATGGCTGGAACCATGTCTACGCGGTCGATCGCGCCACCGGCGCCAAGCGCCTCCTCACCCCTGGCAGCTTCGACGTCGTCGGCATCCAGGGGATCGACCCGGTCGGCGGGTGGGTCTACTACACCGCTTCGCCGAACAATGCGGCCCAGCGCTACCTCTGGCGCGCGCCGCTGAGCGGCCGAGGCCGTGCGGTGCAGCTTAGCCCGGTGGTCGCCTCCGGGTCGCACTCGTATGACATCGCGCCGAACTTCAAGTTCGCGCGGCACAACTACT
This sequence comes from Gemmatimonadota bacterium, assembly GCA_031393795.1. GTDB lineage: Bacteria > Gemmatimonadota > Gemmatimonadetes > Gemmatimonadales > GWC2-71-9 > CAMLHU01. Next base: position 843 of record JANMWE010000125.1, on the reverse strand, counting down.
CGCGGATGGGGATGCCCTCCACCAGTGACCTCATTTCCCTTCCCGACCATAAGAGCCTCCGGGTGCTGGTCCAGAACAGCCGCCTCAAGGGGCGCGTCGCCGCGCTCCGCCGGGGACCGCAGGAGTTCTTTCAGGTCGACATCGGCGGCGGAGTGAAGCTCGACGGCTGGATGATGAAGCCCGCCGACTTCGACTCCACCCGCAAGTACCCGATCCTCTTCTTCCAGTACGGCGGCCCCGGGTCGCAGACGGTGCTCGACAGCTGGGGTGGTTCACAGTACCTCTGGTTCCTGATGCTCAACCAGAAGGGGTACATCGTCGCCAGCGTGGACAACCGCGGCACGGGGATGCGGGGGCGCGACTGGAAGAAGATCACCTACGGCCGGCTCGGCGTGATCGAGACCCACGACCAGATCGCAGCGGCACAGGCGATCGGGCGGTGGCGCTTCGTGGATAATTCTCGGATGGCGATCTGGGGGTGGAGCTACGGCGGCTTCATGACCCTCAACACCCTCTTCCACGGAGGCACGACCTACCGCGCCGGCATCGCGGTCGCCCCGGTGACGCACTGGAAGTACTACGACAACATCTACACCGAGCGGTACAATGGCCTCCCGCAGACCAACGCGGCGGGGTATGACGTCGGTTCGCCGCTCAGCGTGGTGGATTCGCTCCAGGCCGACCTCTTGCTGGTCCACGGCTCGGGCGACGACAACGTGCACTACCAGAACAGCGAAGCGCTGGTGAACCGCCTGGTGCAGGCCAACAAGCCGTTCCAGATGATGGAATATCCCAACCGGAATCACGGGATCTTCGGCGGCAACACCCGGCTCCACCTCTTCA
>JANMWE010000124.1:0-2642 GCA_031393795.1 Gemmatimonadota bacterium | reverse complement strand
TGGATCGGCAGGCCGGTCTCCTGCTGCAGCAGGACGTCGAGCCCGCGCACCAGGGCGCCGCCGCCGGTCATGATGATGCCGCGATCCACGATGTCGCTGGCGAGTTCAGGCGGGGTGATCTCGAGCGCCCGCCGCACCGCGTCGACGATCTGCTGGATCGGCTCCTGCAGCGCTTCGCGGATCTCGCTGGAGTGGACCCGCACCGTCTTGGGGATCCCCGACACGAGGTCGCGCCCCTTCACTTCCATCTCGCGCTCTTCGCCGGTGGGGTAGGCCGACCCGATGCGGATCTTGATCTGCTCGGCGGTCGACTCCCCGACGAGGAGGTTGTAGTTCTTGCGCATGAACTGCACGATCGCCTGGTCCAGCTCGTCACCGCCGGTGCGGATCGAGGTGTCGGAGACGATCCCCGACAGCGCGATGACCGCGATCTCGGTGGTTCCGCCGCCGATGTCGATCACCATGTTGCCCGTCGGCGTCTCGACCGGCAGCCCCACGCCGATCGCCGCCGCCATCGGCTCCGCGACCATCAGCACCTGGTTGGCGCCCGCCATCTGGGCGCTGTCGCGCACGGCGCGGCGCTCCACCTCGGTGATACCGGAGGGGACGCAGACGATGACCTTCGGCTTGACCTTGAGGAACCGCTTCTTGATGACCTCGCCCAGGAAATGCCGGAGCATCTTCTCGGTCACGTCGAAGTCGGCGATGACGCCGTCCTTGAGCGGACGCACGGCCAGGATCCCGTCGGGCGTGCGTCCGAGCATCCGCTTCGCTTCAAGCCCGAACTTGAGCGGACGCCCGGTCCCCTTCTCGACCGCGACCACCGAGGGCTCGTTCAACACGATCCCCTCACCCTTCACGTAGATCAGGGTGTTGGCAGTGCCGAGATCGACCGCGATCTCATTCGCAGGGAGAAAACCACCGAAATCGAAGGAGGGCCACTTCATCACGACACCGGGTGCGGGCACAACTAGATGGGGGACTACGCAAGTTATGACCACCTGTAACTGCTGACAAGGCCATAATTTAGCGCAAATGTGAGCAACTGCTCATCAGAACGACACAGTGAGCGGACGCTCACAAACAAAGCCCAAAGGCGCACGAGGCGCGAAAGGCGCAAGAAGACGCAAATCGGACGAGGCTGCCCTCATCGGACAGCCCCTCACGCGCCTCGTGCGCCTCGTGCGCCTCCCGACTACTTGCCGGTGCTGCCGAACCCCCCTGCCCCCCGGTCGGTCGGGGGGAGCTCAATGACCTCCCGGAACTGCGCGATCTCCACCTTGGCGAAGACCAGCTGGGCGATCCGCATCCCCCGGGTCACCCTGAACGGCTCCCGATCCAGGTTCACCATCGGGACCTGGATCTCCCCCCGGTAGTCGCTGTCGATCGTGGCCGGAGTGTTGGGCAGGGTCATCCCGTGCTTGAACGCCAGGCCCGACCGGGGCCGGATCTGGCACTCGTACCCCGCCGGGATCGCGATCGCGAATCCGGTCGGAACGAGCTTCCGCTCCATCGAGCCGAAGGTCAGGTCCACCGCGGCGACGATGTCGTACCCGGCGGCCCCTTCCGTCTGGCGAGAGGGGACCGGAAGCCCTTCGGCGTGCGGGAGGCGGGTGAATTGTATATCAAGCATCTGTCACCATTGAATTGGAGGCGCGATAGGCGCGTGAGGCGCGTAAGAGGAAGGCGCCCAAGGTCGCGACCGCACCCTGAGCGCCTTTCGCGCCTTACGCGCCTGTGGACTCAGAGGACCGAGGCCACGTCCACCAGTGGCAGACCGAACGCTTCGGCCACCCCCGGGTAGACCACCTTCCCTTCGACCACATTCAGGCCGAGGGCCAGCGAGCGGTCCTCGCGGCACGCCTTCCGCCAGCCGTCGCGCGCCAGCTTGATGGCGTACTTGAGCGTGGCGTTGGTGAGGGCGAGGGTCGAGGTGCGCGGCACCCCACCCGGCATGTTGGCCACGGCGTAGTGCAGGATCCCGTCCACGAAGTAGGTCGGGTTCTCGTGGGTGGTCGGCTTGATGGTCTCGACGCAGCCCCCCTGGTCGACCGCGACGTCCACCACGACCGAGCCCGGCTTCATGGTCTTGAGGTCCTCGCGCTTCACGAGGTGCGGGGCCTTGGCACCCGGCAGCAGCACCGCGCCCACGACCAGGTCCGCGCGGCGGAGGCAGTCGAGGATGTTGTGCCGGTTGGAATAGACCGTGTCGACATTGGCCGGGAGGACGTCGTCGAGATACCGCAGCCGCTCGAGGTTCACGTCGAGGATGGTGACGTGGGCGCCGAGCCCCGCCGCCATCTTGGCCGCGTTGATGCCGACCACGCCGCCGCCGATGATCATCACCTCACCCGGCGCCACGCCCGGGACGCCGCCGAGGAGGATGCCCGAACCCCCGAAGACCTTCTCGAGATACTTGGCACCTTCCTGGACTGCCATCCGGCCCGCGACCTCCGACATCGGGGTCAGGAGCGGAAGCTCGCCGGTGGGCAGCTGCACGGTCTCGTACGCCACCGCGATCGCGCCCGACTTGATCACGGCCTGCGTGAGCGCCTCGGCCGCCGCGAAGTGGAAGTAGGTGTAGATCACCTGCCCCTTTCGCATCCGGGGCCATTCGACCTCGATCGGCTCCTTGACCTTGA
>JANMWE010000084.1:0-6170 GCA_031393795.1 Gemmatimonadota bacterium | reverse complement strand
CCCTGAGCACGAACGGTGTCAAGACGGGGAGGTGGAAGGCGAATGGATGGGGTGCATCACAAATCAGGGAGTCATCCTGAGCGGAGCGAAGGATCTACTTGGCTGAGCCCGGTCACCGTAGGCGCTGCGACGAGGCAGAGCGAGCAAGATCCTTCGCTTCGGCCAGCAGCTTCCCTGCCCCGTCGGCCATCGGGGTCCCTGGCCAGTCGCGCAGCATCCGCGTCAGCTCCGCCATCAGCTTCCCGGTCTGCCCGGAGGCACGGTAGAGATCCACCAGGTGATTGGCGAGGTACATCGCGGTGCCCCGGTCGTGAGGCCGACGGCGGATGGCGAGGAGCTCGTTCTCGGCGGCAGCGTGGTCGCGCCGTTCACGGAGGTGGAGGGTGGCGAGGCGAAGGCGGGCGGGGATGTCGTCGGGGAACTCGAGGAGGTGGGTGCGGAAGCTTTCGGCCGCCTCGTCGAACCGGCCCCGGACGATGAGGGACTCCTGGATCGAGAATTCGTGCTGGTGCTTGATGTCACCTGCGGCGAGGATCCCGCCGACACCGCGCTCCGCGATCCAAGCCGAGACTCCGCGGACCAGCCGCGTGAAGTACCAGCAGAAGGGGACGGCACCGATCGCCGCGAAGACCCCCTGCCACCCGGTGAGCCGGTGCCGGAAGAGCAGCGCGCCGATGAAGATCCAGCAGACCAGGGAGAGGAAGCCGGCCTGCACCACCATCGTGCGGTCGATCGCTTCGTCCGAGGCGGGGCGGTGGTCGGTCATCGGGAAAGAGTCGACCCTTGGAACCGGGACGTCAAGCACCGAGACAACGTCGAGATGGGCGAGCACGGAAACCCATGATGGACCGAGCCCATGAGGTCCGAGGCTTCAAAGTGAGATCAGGGCGTTGGAAGAACAACAAACCATGATGCTGACCGTGGCATCAGGTTCGCACCCTCGAGCGATCTGCAACTACTTCATGGGTTTCTGGGTTTCCAGGGTTCCCGCGCCTGGTGGACCCGGCCTTGTTTTGTGCCTTTCCCGTCAGAACGGAGCTTCCTGGGTTCGGTCACTCCTGGGTTCCCGCGCCCGCCGTTCCCTTCCGGTGCCACGATCCTGCCCCCCAGCGCACCCGCCGCACGCGCTGTACCTTCTCTGTTCCTCAGTGCGACATCGGGACCGCAACCTTTCGAGCCGAAATTCCGTCTAGAGTGTGCTCGACCGGGCACCCTCCCACCGTCACGCAGCAGCATCACACCGTGCAACGCCGAGAATTCCGGCAGCTCGCGGGCGCCGGCGCGCCCGGACCCGACAGACCAGGTCTGGGGATCGGGGGATGCTCCTGCACTTCTGGATGCGGAGCGCGCCTAGGCGATCTCGACCCGATCGCGCCCGTTGCGCTTGGCGTGATAGAGCGCTGCGTCGGCCATCGCGAGCAACGAATCGGGATCACGCGGCGCTTCGCTCGATCCCGCGGCCCCGCAGCTCACCGTGAGGCGGACCGGCTCGGCCGCCGTGTGCGGCACCATCGGCTCCGCCGCCACCGCCGACCTGATCCGCTCGGCCAGCGTGGGAAGGTCGTCGGTCGAGGTGTGGGGGAGGAGGACGACGAACTCATCCCCGCCCCACCGGAAGAGGAGATCGTGGTCCCGGATGACGGTCGAAAGCCGGCGCACCAGCTGCCGGAGCACTTCGTCGCCGGCGTCGTGGCCGTGCCGGTCGTTGACCGCCTTGAAGTGGTCGAGGTCGACGAGGATGATCGCCATCCCCTTGCCGAGGCGGCGGGAGCGGTCGGACTCCTTGGTGTATTCGTCGGCGAATGAGCGGCGATTGAGCGCACCGGTCAACGGATCGCGGCGGCTCACCAACCGCTCGCGCTCCGATACGCGCGCGAGTGCGGCGGTGAAGACCATCGTCGTTGCGAACGTGACGGCGAGCAGGAGGCCGAGGAAGAGAGCGAGCTCGCGGAGGCGGGGGAGCAGCGGTTGGCCGCTGAGGGCGCGCGCATCCTCGGGGATGTGGAGGGTGCCGACCATGCTCCAGACCCCCTGCGCCACGAGTGTGACGAGGCTGAGCACCACCACCACGACCAGCAGGACGCTCCGCGTATAGCTCACCTCGTGGCGCGGCGGGTCGGGGAACTGGCGGTCGACCCAGCTCCGGACCCGTCCGCTGAAGAGGCGGAGGATCGGGATCGCGATCGCCATCTGCAGGACGTCACCGATGATCCATCCCTGCCAGATCCGTTGCCCCGACACCAGGTCGAGCGCCTGGGAATCGATGTAGACCAGGGCCGCAAGGGAAGAGGCCGTCGCAGCGATGAGTGCCACACCCAGGAAGCGGAACACCGACCCCCAGCCGCGGAGGTCGGTGGGGATCCCGAGGATGGTGAGCGACCCCCACACAATGAGGAGCTCGAGCGGCGTCGCGAGCGCGAAGAGGGCGGCGAGCGACCACGACATCCCGCTGGTCCAGGCACTCGTGAAGGTCGCGAGCCAGGCGAAGGTGGCTCCCCAGCTCGGCCCGAGCCAGAGGGTGAGGAGCAGCGTCAGGATGAGCGGGGGATAGATCGTGAGCGGGACTTCGAATCCCAGGATGTGGAGCGGGATGCCGCTCCAGTCGAGCCGCGCCTCAAGGAAGGCGAGCAGGACGGCGAGGAGCCCCATCATCAGCCACGCCGTGCGCACCGCCGCCACTCCCGGATGGCGGGTGCGGAGGGCCGGGAGGAGCGGCCACCAGCTGGGGGCGGTCTGGGGAGGGGTCGCGGTGGTCATCGTCGGGGGGTAATCTAGGTGGCTTAACACCACCTGCCGACCCCCGTCCGCTCCCCGTCCACCTTCACCGGAGTTCGAGATGCGTACCGCCCCTGTTCCACTGCTCATCGCCTTGACCCTCGGCCTCGCCGCCGGGGGCAGCGCCCAGACCCCTGCCCCCGCCCCGGCTCGCACGCCGTCGGCCGGCGCGCAGGCCCCCGCCGCGAGTCCCGAAGCACGCCACGACCGCCGAGAGGTCCGCCGCGACCGCCGCGAAGTGCGGGGCGACCGGCGTGAGATCCATCAGGACCGCGCCAACGGCGCCGATTCGGCCGAGATCGCCCGGGACCGTCGAGGGCTCCACCGTGATCAGCGTGACCGTCACCTCGACGCGCGCGACCGTCGGATGGACCGCCACGACACCACCGGGTCCGGGCAGATGGAGCATCCGCGCGCTCAGGGTCAGGGGAGTGGTCACGCCCGGGGCCGTGGGGCGCACCCGACGACGGCGCCTGCCGGGCAGGCGAAGCCCAAGCCGAACCCGTGATCCAGGCGCGTGGAACGATGGGGCCCCGGTGATCGCCGGGGCCTCATCATTTATGCATCTCGCCTTGTGAATAAGGGTGCAAAGCCGCTAGATTGCTGGGCTTAGGATGGTCCCGCACACTTGGAGCAGGCGAGCATATGAAGGCCAATGACGTCCGTAAGGGGCACGTGATCATTTGGGAGGGGAGGCCCTGCCGAGTGATGGATTTCCAGCATCGCACGCCGGGGAACCTGCGCGCGTTCGTGCAGATCCGCTTCCGTGACCTGATCTCGGGGAACACCTTCGACCAGCGGGTGAGCGCCACCGACTTCCTGGACGAGGCGAAGCTCGAGACGAAGGAACTCCAGGTGATGTACCAGGACGCGGAAATGGTCCACGTCATGGATGGGCAGAGCTACGAGCAGTACTCGCTCAGCAACGACACCGTCGGTGACCTCAAGGAGTGGCTGCAGCCCGAGGTCGTGGTGCAGGCCGACTGGCTCGACGGCCGTCCGATCGGTCTCCGGCTCCCGAAGACGATGGAGCTCGAGATCGTCGACACCGCCCCGATCATGAAGACCGCGACCAAGACCGCGAGCACCAAGCCCGCGACCCTGTCGAACGGCGTGGTGATCCAGGTGCCGGAGTTCCTGAGCACCGGTGAGCGGGTGCGGGTCGATCCGAATTCCGGGGAATACATGGACCGGGCGAAGTAGGCGGGTAGGCGGGTAGGCGGGTAGGCGGGTAAGCGGGTAAGCGGGTAAGCGGGTCGGAATAGAACGGAACCGTCCCGAACGGAGTGAGGGACCTGGCTTACCAAGCTAGGTCCCTCGTCGTTGCACTTCCTTCGCTGCGCTCAGGACAAGCCTCGGGACGGCTCCTTGCTGCTGCTGCCCTGCTCGATTCTTGCCAACTTGCCGGCTTACCGTCTTGAACTGCGGGCCGTAATTTCCTCGAATGACCGACCCTCTCCGCGACCGCCTCGCCGCCGCACTCGGCCCCAATTACGAGCTCCAACGACTCCTCGGCAAGGGAGGGATGGGAAGTGTGTACCTCGCGCGCGAGGTGGCGCTCGACCGACTCGTCGCCGTGAAAGTGCTTCCGCCAGACGTCACCGGTGATCCGGAGACTCGTGAGCGCTTTCGCCGCGAGGCCCGCACCGCGGCGAAGCTCACCCACCCGCACATCGTCCCGCTCTACAGCTTCGGGGAGTCCGATGGACTCCTCTGGTTCGTCATGGGCTATATCGCCGGCGAGACCCTGGCCGCGAAGCTCGAACGGAACCCCCGCCTCGACCCTGAGATCGTCCGTCGTGTGCTCGCCGACATCGCCGACGCACTCGACTATGCCCACGGCCATGGGATCGTACATCGCGACGTGAAGCCGGAGAATATCCTGATCGAGGACGCTGGAGGGAAAGCGTTGCTCGCGGATTTCGGCGTCGCGCGGGCGGGCACCGGGTCCACCACGCTCACCACTGCGGGAGCCCTGGTGGGGACGCCGCTCTATATGAGCCCGGAGCAGGCCTCGGGCGAACGGGACCTCGATGGTCGCTCTGACATCTACTCCCTCGGCATCGTCGGCTACCGGATGCTCGCGGGGCGCACACCGTTCGAGGGGGGCGAGCTCCGGGCAGTGCTCGCGGCGCACATCACCCAGCCGGCGCCGGCCCTGGACCTCGACATTCCGGACGATCTCGGCCGCGCGGTGATGCGCGCCCTCGCAAAGAATCCAGTCGAGCGCTGGATCGACGGAGCCAGTATGCGCAAGGCGATCGGCGGCGTGACCGACGACGACGAACAGCTGAGCGACGGCGAGCGGACCGCATCAGGCTCGCTGTGGGCGGCGATCCCGGGAGCGTATGCGGGGTTCTTCCTCTGGATCGCGATGACCGGCAGGCAGGCCTGGCAGGGAATATGGGGCGATCCGGGCAATATCTTCCTGATGATGGTCCCGGTGTTGCTCGGGATGATCCCCGTGATGGCGCTCAGCATGAAGCTCCGATTCAAGCTCAGTTGGAGGGAGACGTGGCGACTCGGGATGCGGCCCCCTCGTCGATGGGCGCTCTGGTGGCCTCGTTCCGCGCGGCGCCAAGGCGATCTCTGGCCAAAACTCTTGCCATCGCTTCGTCTCGCTCGGACGATGCTCACCGCCGCCGTCGGTGCCTTGGTCCTGGGAGTCCCCCTGCTTCTCTGGAAGGCCGCGCCTGCGGCGTTGCCTGTGGGAATTGCGCTGGCGTTGCTTGGCGGCATACTGGAGACCGCGGTGATGGTGGTGGCCAGGACGGTCGGACGCAAAGCGGGTCTCACGGCTGAATCTGCCTTCCGGTTGCTCACGCTCCCGACCTGGAACGAGGCCCGCTGGACCAGGCCGGAATACGCTCAGTTCCTCAGCTCGGCGGCACCAGCGCACCGTACGGCAGACCCGAGGACGCCGGGCGAGATGGCCGCCCAGGTACGACAGGTCGCTGCTTCCCTGCCCTCCCACCACGCAGCGCTCGCCCAAGAGGCGGTGGCACACGCCGAGGCGATCGCGCAACGGATCGGGCGGATGGACAAGGAGCTCGCGGCCCTTGCCAAAGAGGTCCGCGAAGAGGACATCGTCGCCGTCGAACGGAGGCTCGCCGACCTCGGGACGACACAGAGCGATGAGCCGGCGTCGCGCCGAGAGATCCGGCAGATGCACCACCAGCAGCTCGAAGTGCTCCGTCGATTGCAGCAGCAGGTCGTGGACGGACAGGCCCGCCGGGAACAACTGACCGGACTGCTCCGCACGCTCTACCTGCAGGTCTCGGAGCTCAGGGTCGAGGCCAAGCGGCTCACTGAAGCAGATACGAGCGGAGTTCGCTCGATCATCGCTGCGATGGGACGGGAAGCGGAGGCTCTGCGTGAGGTAGGCGGGTAGGCGG
>JANMWE010000048.1:0-27397 GCA_031393795.1 Gemmatimonadota bacterium | reverse complement strand
TGGTCCGACACTGGCGACGCCGGGCATCAGGCATTGAATGCGGTGTTCCTGGCGCAACGCTCCACCGAGGATGGGGAGATCCTCTCCACCGTGCACGTCGAATTCGGCCGCGCATTCCAGCGTGAAGCGCTCGTTTGGCGGCAACCGTTCCGCGCGGGACGGTGGAGTATCATCCCCGGTGTTCGCGCCGGCATCATTCGTGGTACCGAGGTCCCGCTGCAACTGACCTTCCCGCTGGGCGGCACCGACGGCTTTCCTGGCCTCCATCTACTGGAGCGGCGCGGAGGGAAGGAGGCGATGGTCACGATGGCCGTGACCTACCAGCTCACCGGTCCGCTGGCCGCCCGGGTCGAAATGTCCGCGGGTGATGTGCGTGCCGACTCCGCCGGATTCGTCCGCCCACTCTTCCAAGGCCAGGACTGGCTTGTGGGGTGGCGGCTCGGGCTCGGCATCCGGAACAGTCCCCTTGGCCCGGTCCGACTCGAGTACGGCGCCACCAGCGTCGCCGGCGACTACCGCGACCAGATCTTCCTGCGCGTGGGGCGGTGGTTCTGAACTGCAGTGAGAAGTGAGGAGTCAGGAGTGAGGTGTGGAGCTCAAACAGGACCGGGGCCCGTCAAGATGGTCGTCTCGGCGGGCCCCGTCTCACATCTCGCTCCTCACTCCTTACTCCTCACTCCTGACTTCTCACAGCAGTCCGCTGATCGGCGTCGCGTAGTTGTGCTGCCGAGGTTCCGGTGTGCCATACCGTCCCTCGTGCGAGTGGTACCGCTGCCACTCCGCGCGAAGGCAGAAGGGGTCGAGTCCATACGGGTGGTCCACCACCAGGATCCCGTCAAGGTGGTCGATCTCATGCTGCATCAGCTCGGCCCGGTCGCCGCTCAGGTCGGTCTCGTGGGTCTCCCCCTTGAGGTCCTGCCACCGGATCCGCACCCGGTGCGCCCGCTGGACTCGCACCATCAGGTCCGGGATCGAAAAGCAATCGTCCCACACCGTGAAGTCTTCGGTGCCGATGTCGAGGATCTCCGGGTTCACCAGCGTCCAGGGGGTGTCGTCGATCTCGGTGTGGAGGACCCGCACCGGTGCTCCGATCTGCGGCGCCGCGATCCCCCGCCCGAACCCGTGCCGCTCCCGGAAGTCGCGCAGGGTCTCCCGAAGGTCGTCCACGATGACCCGCACCGCCGTGGAGCGAGGCTTGGCGATCAATTCCGAGCGCTCTCGGAGCACCGGGTCGCCCAGCAAGCGGATGCGATGGATGGTCATCGATACTCCCCGAACAAGATGAGGCCAATATAGGGGAGAATGATGCGTTCGCCCAAATATTTATAGTAGTAGTAATAACTACTCAGTTTTTCTTTTTGCTTGCTGGCAACTCCTGGTGGGCTGAACACCCCAGGGCGCCCTCCCGGCCTCTAACGCCCCGGATCAGGCCGGTTCCGCCACCGATCATCTATCGATTGACAATCCCGACTAAGGAACCTACAATTCGGATTCTGGAACAACCCCATGTCCCGCGCGATCATCGTAGCGGGTGGGAGGAGCATCGATGGACACGTCGGTCGAAACGCTGGTCAACCGCGAGTACGCCTACGGCTTCGTCACGCCGATCGAGGCGGACACGTTCAAGCCTGGGCTCAGTGAAGATGTCGTCCGCGCCATTTCCGCCAAGAAGAGCGAGCCCGAGTGGCTCCTTGACTGGCGGCTCAAGGCATATCGGAAGTGGCTCACGCTCACGGAGCCGCACTGGGCCAACGTCCAGTATCCGCCCATCGATTACCAGGCGATCCGATACTACAGCTCGCCCCGTACCGCCAGACCGCTCGGCTCGCTCGACGAGGTCGACCCCGAGCTCCTCAAGACCTACGCGAAACTCGGCATCTCGCTGAACGAGCAGAAGCTGCTCTCCGGCGTGGCGGTCGACGCGATCTTCGACTCGGTCTCGGTGGCCACGACCTACAAGGCCAAGCTGGCCGAGTATGGGGTGATCTTCTGTGCCCTGAGCGAGGCGGTGCGTGAGCACCCTGAGCTGGTGCAGAAGTACCTCGGCAGCGTGGTCCCCTACGGCGACAACTACTTCGCCGCCCTGAACGCCGCGGTCTTCAGCGACGGCTCTTTCGTGTACATCCCGAAGGGCGTGAAGTGCCCGATGGAGCTCTCGACCTACTTCCGGATCAACACCGCGGACGTCGGGCAGTTCGAGCGCACCTTGATCGTGGCGGAGGAACGTGCGTCGGTGAGCTATCTCGAGGGGTGCACCGCCCCGAAGCGCGACACCAACCAGCTCCACGCCGCTGTGGTCGAGCTCGTCGCGCTCGACGACGCCACGATCAAGTATTCCACCGTCCAGAACTGGTATGCGGGGGACAAGGACGGGAAGGGCGGCATCTACAACTTCGTCACCAAGCGGGGCAAGTGCGCCGGCGCCCGCAGCAAGATCAGCTGGATCCAGGTCGAGACCGGTTCGGCCATCACCTGGAAGTATCCCAGCTGCATCCTGCAAGGCGACGACTCGATCGGGGAGTTCTACTCGGTCGCGGTGGTCAACAACCACCAGCAGGCCGATACCGGCACCAAGATGATCCACGTGGGCAGGAACACCCGCTCCACGATCGTCTCGAAAGGGATCTCCGCCGGGCACGGCAACGGCTCCTACCGCGGCCTGGTGAAAGTGCTCCCGCGGGCCGAGAACGCGCGTAACTACACGCAGTGCGACTCGATGCTCATCGGGAACAAGTGCGGCGCGCACACCTTCCCCTACATCGACATCCAGAACCCCACCGCCACCCTCGAGCACGAGGCCAGCACGTCGAAGATCTCGGAAGACCAGATCTTCTACCTCAAGTCGCGCGGGCTCAACAACGAGAACGCCATCTCGATGATCGTGAACGGGTTCTGCAAGGAAGTGTTCCTCAACCTCCCCACCGAGTTCGCGGTGGAGGCCCAGAAGCTGCTCGGCGTGACCCTTGAGGGCAGCGTCGGGTGATCGTCGGTAATCGGTAGTCGGTAGCTGATCCGGCGCGGGTTCCAGTTCCGCATCAGCCACCGACCACCGACTACCGACCAACTCAACGGAGTACGCAGTGCTCGAGATCAAGAACCTCACGGCCAAGGCCGGCGACAAAGAGATCCTGAAGGGCATCAGTCTCACCGTGAAGGCCGGCGAGGTGCACGCCATCATGGGGCCCAACGGCTCCGGCAAGAGCACCCTCGCGCAGATCCTCGCGGGGCACCCGGCCTACGAGGTCACCGGCGGGTCGGTGACGTACCTGGGCCAGGATCTCCTGGCGATGCAGCCCGAGGTGCGCGCCCAGGCCGGGGTCTTCCTCGCGTTCCAGTATCCGGTCGAGATCGCCGGGGTCACCAACGCCTATTTCCTCCGTGCCGCGTTCAATGAGCAACGAAAGGCCCGGGGCGAAGAAGAGATGGATCCGATCGACTTCATCGACCTGCTCGAGGAAAAGCTCAAGATCGTCGAGTGGGGGCCGGAGATCATGCAGCGCGCGGTCAACTTCGGTTTCTCCGGCGGCGAGAAGAAGCGGAACGAGATCCTGCAGATGGCGGTCCTGTCGCCGAAGCTCGCGGTCCTCGACGAGACCGACTCGGGCCTCGACATCGACGCCCTGCGCATCGTGGCCAACGGGGTCAACAAGCTCCGCCGTCCCGACGCCGCCACGATCGTGGTCACGCACTATCAGCGTCTCCTGGACCATATCATCCCCGACTTCGTCCACGTGCTCGCCGGAGGGCGCATCGTGAAGTCGGGTGGCAAGGAGTTGGCGCTCGAGCTCGAGGCCAAGGGATACGAATGGCTCGAGGACGCACCCACGGCCGGGGCCCGCGCGTGACCCTCGCGACCCTCGAACGGCTCCCCGCCCCTCCCGGCGGCGCGGCACCCAGCTGGCTCGCCGCCCGGCGTGCGGCCGCGGTGCAGCGATTCACCGAGGTCGGTTTTCCGACCACGCGGCAGGAAGCGTGGCGCTTTACCGACGTGGCGCCGATCGCCAATGCGGCCTTCGCGCCGGCCCCGGTGGTCGCCCTGACGCCCGGCACGATCGCACCCTACACGTTCGGCGCTGAAGAAGGGGTCCGGCTCGTCTTCGTGAACGGCCACCATAGCGCGGCGCTCTCGCTCTCCCCAGCCCTGCCGGCGGGCGTCGCCGTGCTCCCGCTCTCCGCCGCGCTCGCCCACCCGGAACACGCACGTCGCATCGAACAGCACCTGGGTTCGCTCGCCGACGTGGCGGAGAACCCCTTTGTCGCGCTCAATACCGGTTACGCCACCGAAGGCGCCTACGTCTTCGTGCCCCAAGGGACCGACCTCGCGCTCAATGTCCACCTGATGTTCGTCACTGCCCCGGGCGCGGCGGGCACGGTGTCGCATCCGCGCAACTTGGTCATCCTCGAGGAAGGGGCCCGCCTCGAGTTGGTGGAACAGTTCGTCGGCCTCGATGACGGGGCCTATTTCGTCAATCCCGTCACCGAGTCGGTAGTGGGTGCCAACGCGGAGTTCGTGCACTACAAGGTCCAGCGCGAAGGGCTCGGCGCCTGGCACGTCGGCGCCCTCGTGGCCCGCCAGGCGCGCGACGCACGCTACTTCGGCTTCTCGGCCGCCGTCGGCGCGTCGATCGGGCGCACGGATATCCGGACGGTGTTCGCCGGCCCCGGCGGCGAGACGGTGCTCAACGGGCTCTACCTCGTGCGCGGCGATCAGCTCATCGATCACCACACCCGCATCGAGCACCGGGAGCCCAACTGCGCCAGCCGCGAGCTCTACAAGGGCGTGCTCACCGGCCGCGGGCACGGCGTCTTCAACGGCCAGGTCTACGTGACCCCCGAGGCCCAGAAGACCGATGGCAAGCAGACCAACCGCAACTTGATCCTGTCCGACACCGCCCGGGTCGACACCAAGCCGGAGCTCGAGATCTTTGCCGACGACGTGAAGTGCACCCACGGGGCCACCGTCGGGCGTCTCGACAAGATGCCGCTCTTCTATTTGGAGAGCCGCGGCATCGGTCCGGCGCTCGCGGCGCGGATGCTCACCTTCGCGTTCGCGGCCGAGGTGCTCGCTGATCTCTCCATCCCCCCCGTGAAGACCCAGCTCGAGACCCTGCTTGGGGAGTGGCTGGGATGAGCGCTACGGTGGTGGCCACCCTCGACGTCGACGCGATCCGGACCCAATTCCCGATCCTCGCCCGACAGGTCGCAGGTGTGCCGCTCGCCTATCTGGACAACGCCGCCACCAGTCAGGTCCCTCAGGTGGTGCTCGACGTGATGACCAGGCACTACGCGGACGGGCACGCCAACGTCCACCGCGGCGTACACACATTGAGCCACGAGGCGAGCGTCGCCTACGACGCTGCTCGCGCCGTCGCCGCCCGCTTCCTCAACGCTCCCTCAGCCTCCGATGTCGTCTTGGCGCACGGCACCACCAGCGCGTTGAACCTCGTGGCCCGCGCCTGGGGCGACGCCAACATCCGGACAGGGGACGAGATCCTCCTCACCACGCTCGAGCATCATTCGAACCTCGTGCCGTGGGTCCGCCTGGCCGAGCGAGCGGGAGCGGTGATCAAGGTCATCCCCCTCACCATCGACGGGTCGCTCGATCTCGAGGCCTGCAGCGAGTTGATCGGCCCGCGGGTCAAGGTGGTCGCCTTCGCCCACGCCTCGAACGTCCTGGGCACGGTGACCCCGGTCCGTCGGATCGCTGATCTCGCGCACGCCGTCGGCGCCATCGTGGTGATCGATGGGGCCCAGGCCGCGCCGCATCTGCCGGTCGACGTGCAGGCCCTCGACTGCGACTTCTACGTCGCCAGTGGCCACAAGCTCTACGGTCCGAACGGGATCGGACTCCTCTACGGCCGGGCCGCGCTCCTTGACGCAATGCCTCCCTACGAAGGCGGCGGCGGGATGATCGAACAGGTCGGGTTCGATCGGATCACCTACGCCCCGCCCCCGGCGCGGTTCGAGGCCGGTACGCCCCCGGTGGCGGAAGCACTCGGCCTTGGCGCGGCCCTCGAGTGGCTGATGGCGATCGATCGGACAGCGCTGGAGACCCACGAACAGGATCTCTTGAGCTATGCCAGCGAGCGCCTTGGGCGGTTGCCGGGTGTGACGATCCACGGTACGGCGGCCGGCAAGGTGAGCGTGCTTTCGTTCACCCTCCACGGGATCCATCCGCATGACATCGGGACGGTGCTCGACCAGCACGGCGTTGCCATCCGGGCGGGACACCACTGTGCCCAGCCTTTGATGCGGCATTTGCGGGTCCCGGCCACTGCCCGGGCTTCGTTCGCCGCCTACAACACCCGCGCCGAGGTCGACCTGCTGGTCGACGGCGTCATTGCGGCCCAGCGGATGTTCGCCTGATGTCCGAGCTCGATGAGCTCTATCAGAGCCTTATCCTCGATCACAACCGGAGCCCCCGGAACTTCGGGGTCCTTGAAGGGGCCGACCGGCACGCGGAGGGTTACAATCCGCTCTGCGGCGACCAGATCCGGGTGGAAGTGAAGCTCGAGGGCGACCGTGTGGCCGACATCAAGTTCACCGGCAATGGCTGCGCCATCTCGAAAGCCTCGGCCTCCCTGATGACGACCGCCGTGAAGGGAAAGACCGTGGCCGAGGCCTCTGCCCTCTTCGACGGCTTCCACGGAATGGTGACGGGCGCCGCAGTGCTCGCCGATCCCAAGAAGTCGCTCGGGAAGCTCGCGATCTTCGCAGGGGTCGCTGAGTTCCCGGTGCGCGTGAAGTGTGCGACGCTTGCCTGGCATGCATTGCGGGACGCCCTGAAATAACTTGTAGTCGGTAGTCGGTCGCTGATTCTCTGCCAGCACAAGATCCGGCACCGCTACCGACCACCGACGACCGACCCAATATTGGAGTGATAGGCTGATGGCATACCCCGAAATGATGGTCCGCCCGATGCGCGAAGAGCTCACTCGGCTCGGCGTGCAGGAATTGAAGACCCCTGCCGAAGTCGATGCGATGCTCGGCCAGGGCGAAGGGACGATGCTGGTCTTTGTGAACTCGGTCTGCGGCTGCGCGGCCGCCGGGGCACGTCCGGCCCTGTCTTTGGCCCTGCAGCACGCCGCCAAGCCAGCCAAGGTGGTCAGCGTCTTTGCCGGAGTGGATACAGAGGCGACTCAACGGGCACGTAGTTTCTTTAGCAACTACCAACCATCGAGCCCGTCGATCGCCATTCTCAAGGACGGCGAGGTGGTCCACTTCGTTCACCGGCACATGATCGAGGGGCGCGGGCCACAGCAGGTCGCCGCTGACCTCACCGCTGCCTTCGACAAGTACTGTGCAGAGCCCGTCGCACGGTGAGCGGGCACGTCTTTCACCCTGGACACGATGATCTTCACGGCATCACCGTGGTGCTCGAAGGCGCGTCAGGAAAGACGTATGTCGGCCGTTGGCACGAGCAGGTCGAAAAGGGCATCGTGCTACATGACGTGGCGACCCACGACCCCGCGGGGGGCCAGACGCGCGAGGACTTCCTTGCCCGCACACTGAAGTTCGGCGTGCGGCCGGAACAGAAGACCGTCGTCGTGGCCGAGGAGTTGGTGTCGGTGAAGAAGCTCGCGGAGACCTGAAGGAGGACGGGACGAACGGCGAATGCAGAAGTGCAGAAGGGGCAGATCTCTCCTCGGTGAGGATGGTTCCGCCCCTTTGGTCATGGGGTCAGCCCGAGACCTGTCGTGCACCACGGAATGCTGGATTCGGACACTGGAAGCTCCCGTTCGGATCGGAGCGTTCTGTCTCCTCCTCCATTCTGCATGTGCAATTCCGTAAGTAGTAGCTATGGATACGACTAATTCATTATAGAACTGACGCGATCCGAAGGCTCTGCTCTGTCCATTGTAGAAACAGACCTCACCTTCCCCGCGTACAATCGGTATTCTTTCCATTCCCGTTGTTCGCCCCCCCTCCCCTGCCCGGGCCTGCCGCCCCAGGCTCCAATGAACGTCATCGAAGTCGATCGTATCACCAAGCGATTTTCCGGCCACGTCGCCGTCGAATCGCTCTCGCTCTCGGTCCCGCAAGGCGGGATCTTCGGTCTGCTCGGTCCGAACGGCGCCGGCAAGAGCACGACCATCCGGATGATCCTCGACATCCTCATCCCGGATGAAGGCAAGGTCACCCTCTTCGGCCTTCCGCACGGGGCGCGTACCCTCTCGGCCAAGATCGGTTTCCTCCCCGAGGAGCGCGGCCTCTATCCCCGCATGTTGGTGCTCGATTCGCTGATCTTCCTCGGCCAGATGCGAGGTCTCACTCGTGTCGATGCCCGGCACCGCTCCCTCTGGTGGCTGCAGAAGGTCGGCTTGAGCGATTGGGCCAAGCACAAGGTGCAGGACCTTTCGAAGGGGATGCAGCAAAAGGTGCAGCTGGTCGGTGCCCTGCTCCACGAGCCCGATCTCCTGGTCCTCGACGAACCGTTCGGCGCACTCGATCCGGTCAATGCCCAGGTGCTGATGGACATCGTCCTCGAGCTCAGCCGCAACGGGAAGACGATCGTCTTCTCCACGCACCAGATGGAGCAGGCGGAGTCGCTCTGCGACCGGGTGGTGATCATAAACCGTGGCAAGAAGGTGGTCGACGGCACCTTGGCCGAGATCAAGGCGGCGGCCGGCACCCGGAACGTCGCGCTCACCTTCACGCGGGATCGCCAAGCGGCCGACCCCATCCTCCGAGATCGCTCTCTGGTGTCGCGGGTAGATGACAGCGGAATGGCGGTCGAACTCCAGCTGGCCCCCGGGGCGGAAGCCGATCGACTGCTCGAAGCGCTGGTGAAGGCCGGATGTGGCTTGAGCAGGTTCGAGCTCCAGACCCCCTCGCTCCGCGCGATCTTCATTCAGAAGGTCGGCCCGGAAGCGGCGACCGCTCCGGCCCGGGAGGAAGTGGCCCATGTCTAAGCTCTTCGCGATCATCCGCCGGGAATTCGTCGAGCGGGTGCGGACCAAGGCCTTCCTCATCGGCACGGTGATGGGGCCGCTCCTCTTTTATGCGGTCGGCAAGCTTCCCCAGTTGATGATGGGGAAGGCCTCGGGAGCCCAGACCATCGCGGTGGTCGACGCCTCGACCGCCCAGGTCTCGCACCGACTCCTCGACTCCCTCTCCCGTGAAAAGCTCGGGGTAGGGGAGATGCGCCGGTACCGATTTGTCACCGTCGCCGTCGCCCCCGACCGGGCCACCGCGGTGCGTGATTCGATCCTCCCATCGGTCGATCAGCGCGATGAGCGAGGCGATACCGACCCTGAGTCGCTGACCGGGATCCTGGTGGTCACCGATACCGGGCTCGCCGCCGGGCGTCTCACGTATCTCGGCAGGAACGTGGGAAGCATCGGGGACATCTCCCACCTCGAACGTGCCCTCCGGACCGCCGTGGTCCGGGAGCGTATGCTCGGGATGGGGCTCTCGAGCACCGTGGCCGAGGCGGCGACTGCACGGGTCGACCTCACCACGGCGAAGGTCACCAAGGGCAAGCTGACAGGGGAGGGGGCCGAGAGCGCCTTCTGGCTCAGCTACGTCCTGATCATCATCCTCTTCATCGCCCTGATGCCGACCGGCGTGCAGATCATGAGTGCCGTGGTGGAGGAGAAGAGCAATCGGATCCTGGAGGTGCTGGTCTCCAGCGTCCGTCCATTCGACCTGATGCTCGGGAAGGTGCTCGGCGTCGGCGCGGCGAGCCTGCTGCAGCTGGGGATCTGGGGGGCGAGCGCAGCTGTTGCGGGTCGCTTCTCGGGAGGGCAGGGGAACGCAGTCGACAGCGCCGACCGGGTCAACATGACCCTCCCGACGATCCCCACCGACCTCATCATCGTGACGCTCATTTACTTCGCACTCGGGTTCCTCTTCTTCGCGACTGCGTATGCCGCCGTCGGGGCGATGTGCAACACGGTCCAGGAGACGCAGCAGGTGCAGTTCCCCGTGATGGGAATGCTCCTCGCCGGCTACCTGGGCGCGTTCGCGACGATCGGGCGGCCGGAGAGCACGGCGGCGAAGATCATGAGCTTCCTCCCGCCGACCGCGCCATTCATTGTCCCGACCAGGTGGAGCAACGCGCCGTTGCCTCTAACAGAACTACTAGGCTCCATCGGGGTCTGTGTGCTGGGGGTCCTCGGAATGGTGTGGCTGGCGGCACGGATCTATCGCGTCGGCATCCTTTCCTACGGGAAGAAGCCGAGCTTCAAGGATATTTGGGTCTGGATACGGGCAAGCTGAATCAGTCGACAGGCGGACAGGTGGACAGAAATGTGGCCGCCGAGTAGCGACCTCGGATACTTAGCGTAAGTGTATATATGACAATATGTTAAATAACTAAAACTTGGATATTTCACGTGAAACACCAGCTCATCAACGTCCCTCATCGGTCGAGGTGCGTCGGACCGATGACCGCACCAATGAGGTGATCATTCGCATTGACCAGGGATGAAGTCACCGACTCAAATGATGCGGGGAAGGGGAAAGCCCCTCGATCGGTGCTGGGCGTAGTTGAGACTCGGATTGTCGAGCTCGCTGCGCCATCGACCGAACAGCAGATCTCCCGGAACTGGCATCGCCGAGGATGCAGCTGGTATCTGCCGCTGCCTAGGGAACGTGAGAACGAACCCTCGCTTCATTGTAGGAACTCTGGACCGGAGGGCGGGAATACTGCCGGTCTCCAGCAACTCACCGATGAGTGGTGGAATGATCACCATTCATTCTTCTTGACCTTCTCCTGAGGATCGCGAACTTCAGGCCTGTCCGCCTGTCCGCCTGTCCGCCTGTCCGCCTGTCCGCCTGTCCGCCTGTCCGCCTGTCCGCCTGTCCGCCTGTTTCACGTGCAACCGGCATCAACTGCCCGCTGGCGCCACCGCCGCGATACCCTATATTCAATTTCGGTCCCGTCGAATGCGTGGGAGCATCTCCGCGTATTTCAATTCTCAACTTATTCATTTATAATCACTTAAGGCACTTAATGGCTCGTATCATCGCCATCGCCAACCAGAAGGGGGGCGTCGGCAAGACCACCACCGCCGTCAATCTTGCCGCTTCCCTCGCGATCAGTGAGAAGCGGGTGCTCCTCGTGGACGCCGATCCGCAGGGGAATGCCACCAGCGGCGTCGGTATCCCGAAAGATCTCGTGCGGTGGTCGTTGTATGACGCGTTGATCGGAGAGCGCGCAGTCGCCGACATCATCATGAAGCACGGCCAGATCGCGCATCTCTCGGTGGTGCCCGCCACCCAGGACCTCGTCGGTGCGGAACTCGAGCTGGTCGGGCGCGAGGGTCGCGAGCACACGCTGCGCCACGTCCTCGACAAGGTCCGTGAGGACTACGACTACATCCTGGTCGACTGTCCTCCCTCCCTGGGGCTGATCACGCTCAACGTCCTGACGGCCGCCGACGGCGTCCTCATCCCGATCCAGTGCGAATACTACGCGCTGGAGGGGATCAGCCAGCTTCTCAACACCATCAATCTGGTCCAGCAGAACTTCAATCCGGGGCTCGCCATCGACGCGGTCCTGCTCACGATGTACGACTCCCGTCTCAACCTTTGCCGTCAGGTGGCGGAAGATGTGAAGGAGTACTTCGCGGAGAAGGTCATCGGCTCGGTGATCCCGCGGAACATCCGGCTGGCCGAGGCGCCGAGCCACGGAAAGCCGATCCTGCTGTACGATGTGGCGTCGATCGGCGCCAAGAGTTATATCGCCGCCGCACAGGAACTCCTTCGCCGCACCGCCGGCAGCACCCGTGAGGTGGCGCGATGACCGAGCAGCCCCGCCGCCTTGGCCGCGGCCTCGAGGCGCTGCTCGGCCCGGTCAATCGGGAGCAGGCCGCCCAGGAGGGTGCCCTCCGCGAGGTCCTGGTGCAGAGCATCCGGCCCAATCCCTTCCAGCCGCGCCGGGCGATCGATCCCGCCCAGTTGCAGGAGCTCGCCGACTCCATCGAGGCCGCCGGACTGCTCCAGCCGGTGGTGGTGCGCGAGGCCGCCAACGGGCAGTACGAGCTCATCGCCGGCGAGCGTCGCTGGCGTGCGGTCCAGAAGCTGGGGTGGGCCAAGATCCCCGTGGTCGTCAAGGAAGCCGACGACCGGACCCTCCTCACGCTCGCGATCATCGAGAACATCCAGCGCGCGGAACTCTCGCCTCTGGAAGAGGCGGCGAGCTATCAGAGGTTGATCGACGAGTTCAAGGCGTCGCAGGGCGACGTGGCACGCCTGGTCGGACGCGACCGCTCGACGGTGGCCAACGCGCTCCGGTTGCTGAAGCTCCCCGGCGAGGTCCGCGAGCTGCTCGAACGTCGACAGCTCTCCGAAGGGCACGCGCGGGCGCTCCTCGGTGTCACCGACGAGCGACTCCTGACCCGGCTCGCGCACGCGGCGGTGGCGGAGGGGTGGTCCGTGCGCGAGGTCGAGTCCCGGGTGCGGGGCGAGCGCCCCTCGGCGCCGAAGAAGGGGAAGGGGCCGGCCAAGCCGATCTCCGCGGACACCCGTCGAGTGGAAGAGGCCCTCCGCAAACATCTCGGCACCGACACCAAGCTCTTCCCGAAGCGTCGGGGCCGTGGCCTGATCACCGTGCAGTATTACTCCAACGATGACCTGGCCCGGCTCCTCGAGTTGATCCTCGGTCGGCCCTTCGAGGGATGAACACCCGGCCGCATCCGTGGGTCACGATCATCGTCCAGACCGATGGGTCGCTCGAGACCAAGCAAGTGCGGTTGCCCCGTTGGGGCGCGCGCGCCCTGCTCATCACCGCCGGGGTCATCGCGGCATTGGTCGTCCTCGCCGCGGCGTTCTATCTCCCCATCGCGCGGACGGCGGCCCGGGTGCCCACGCTCGAACGGCGGGTCACGCGGCTCGAAGCGGAGAATGCACGGATCGGCGACCTTGCCCGTGCCCTCGACAGCGCCGATGCCCGGTATGCCCGAGTGCGCGCCATGATCGGCGCCGACATCGTGCCCGATCCGCTGGTCCGGGCCTCCGGCGTGCCGATCGCACCGGCCCTGGTCGCCCGCGCCCCGGGAGCGCTCCGTCGCGACGATGGCGCCGTGAGCCCCAAGCACTGGCCGCTCGACGAGCCGGGGTACGTGACCCGCGGGCAGGTCGGCGCATCGGGTGGGGAAGACACCCACCCGGGGCTCGACATCGCCGTGACGGTCGGGACCCTCGTTCGCACCACCGCCGAGGGAAATGTCGTGGAGGCCGGCGAAGATCCGGAGTACGGCACGTTCGTCCTGGTGCAGCACGCGGACGAGTACCAGTCGATGTACGGCCATCTGTCGCGTCTCCTGGTCCACCAGGGTCAGCGCGTCACGGCCGGCGAAGTCATCGGGCTCTCAGGGAACACGGGTAATTCGAGCGCCCCACATCTCCATTTCGAGATCCGCCGACGCGGGCAGGTCGTCGATCCACTCACGTTGGTGAAGGAGGGAAGCTGAAATGGCACTGCTGCGCGAAGACTCCAAGGGGAATTCCAAGGCCGATGTGCGCCGGGTCGATGGCGGGCTCTCGATCATCGCCAGCGGCACGGTCATCACCGGGGACGTGAAGACCGACGGGACCGTGAAGGTCGAAGGGGAGGTGCTCGGGAACGTGCATGCCGGCCAACAGGTCCTCCTGGCGCGCGGGAGCCGCGTAAAGGGTGACGTCCAATCCCGGGAAGCGGTCATCGGCGGGATCGTCGAGGGCGCCATTCGCGCCACCGAGCGGGTCGAGATCCAGGCGACCGCGATCGTACTGGGAGACGTGACGACGCAGCGGATCGTGATCGCCGAAGGGGGGCAGGTGAACGGGGGCTTGGAGATGACCAAGAAGGACTCCCCCGGCGGCCCGGAGCTGATGCGTCCATAAGGATGCGCGATGGTCGGAATCCACCGTTGTTTCATGCGCACCGGTCATTCCACAAAGGTTGATAAGCGGGCAAAACTGTGGAAATCAACGATTTAGGGCGCGTTTCACTCCGTGCTTTCACGGCGGCTTTTACCAGCACAACTCATTGTTAGGCATACTGATGCGCCGCTTATTACTCACTGTCGCAACAGTGTCGTTATTCGCATGTTCCAAGCCGACTGCCGCCCCCTCCTTCAGAGTCGCTCTCGTTACCCCCGGGTCCGTGGCAGACGCCGCTTGGAACAGTGGTGCTTACGCCGGATTGCTGCAGGTCAGGGATTCCCTTGGCGCCACCGTCAGCCACGTCGAAGCCCGCAGTCCAGCCGAGCAGGAAGAAGCGCTTCGCAGCTATGCAGCCCAGGGCTATGACCTGGTCTTCGGGCATGGCTTCGAATTCCAGGGTCTGGCCGAACGGGTCGCCGCCGATTTCCCGAACACGATCTTCGTGATCACCTCGGGTGAGCGGGTGAGCGGGAAGGTCGCGCCGATGGTCTTCCGGATCGAGGAGGCGACGTACCTCGCCGGGATGGCGGCCGGTGGGACGACCCGCTCGCACATCATCGGATTCGTCGGTGGCATCCAGCTTCCCCCCATCGAGCGCGGGGCGACCGGATGGACCAACGGCGCGGCGGCGGTGGATCCGAATGTCCGGAGCCGGGTCACCTATCTCAACAGTTTCGACGATGCGGCGGCGGGCAAAGAACAGGCCTTGGCCCTGATCCGCGCCGGCGCCGATGTCCTGACCCACAACGCGGATGCCGCGGCGCTGGGGCTCTTCCAGGCGGTCAAGGAGAACCCCAGCGTCTACGTCGTCGGGGCCAATGCCGACCAATCGGCACTCGCCCCGGGCCAAGTGCTCGGATCCGCAGTGCTCGACCTGCCTCGCGCCTTCCTGCTGGTCGGGCGTGAAGTGAAGGCCGGGACCTTCACGCCGCGGGTCGAGGCGTTCGGGCTGGCCACCGGCGTGGTCCGATTCGATTGGGACACCGCCGTGGTCAAGCGGGTACCCGCGGCGCTCCGCGCCCGGATCGCCGCCGCCCGCGACTCGATCGCCTCGGGCACGCTCCTTCCGCTCGGTCCCACCCACTGATCTCGGACGGCCATGCCCGCGACCCCTTCGCTCGATTCCGTCGTCTCCTGGATTGACGCCTATCTGAAGATCCGGGAGCTCCCCGACCACGACGGGGCGGTGAACGGCCTGCAGGTGGAGAATGGCGGCTCCATCACCCGCGTCCTCGCCGCGGTCGACGCGTCGATCGACAGCATCGCGGCCGCGGGACGGCAGCGTGGCACGCTCCTCCTGGTCCACCACGGCCTGTTCTGGGGCGACGAACGATCGGTCACTGGACGTCGTTACCGCCGACTCAAGACGGCGCTCGACGGCGATGTCGCCGTCTACTCGGCGCACCTCCCGCTCGATGCGCATCCCGAAGTGGGGAACAACATCCTCCTGGCGCAGCTCCTCGGCCTGGCGGTGTCGGGACCCTTCGGCCGGTACAATGATCTCGATGTCGGCCTGCACGGAGTGCTCGAGAAGGACCGGTCTGCACTCACGCGCGAGCTCAGCCACCTGCTGGGCCACCCCGCTCGACTCATCCCAGGGGGCCCCGAATGGACGAAGCGGGTCGCGATAATCACCGGAGGGGCCGGGTCTTCCGTGACGGAGGCTTCCGCACGCGGTTGCGATACGTTCATCACAGGCGAGGGCGCCCACCACACCTGGTTCGATGCGATGGAGGGGGGAGTGAACCTCATCTATGCCGGCCATTGGGCGACGGAGACCCTCGGGGTGAAAGCACTGGCGGAACGGGTGGGAAAGACGTTCGAGATCCCCTGGGAATTCTTCGCGCAACCCACGGGTCTCTAGGGTCGCGATGGCCGAGATCCTGCTCGACTTGCCGGTGAACGTCCCCCCGACGCTCGTATTCCAGGCCTTCGCGGCCCCGGTCGGGCTGGATGCGTGGTGGACGTTGCGGTCGACGGGTGAGCCGAAGCTCGGCGGCGAGTACCAGCTCGACTTCGGACCGGGGTATGAGTGGCGCGCGCGCGTAACGCGGTGCGTCCCGGGTCGGGAGTTCGAGCTCGAATTCACCCGAGCGATGGACGATTGGGTCGGCACCCGGGTCGGCGTCGTGCTCGAGGCGGCCCCCGCAGGGACGCAGGTGCGGTTTCATCATCGAGGATGGCCGGAACAGAGCGAGCACTTCCGGATATCATCCTACTGCTGGGCGATGTATCTGCGGGTCATGAAGCGGAATCTGGAGTTCGGAGAGATCGTCCCCCACGAATCACGACTCAGCGTCTGACCGAAAGGAGCGCAGTGAAACCACGCTTCTTCGCGAGCCCTGCCGCGTTCGGGACCTGGCTGGCCAGGCACCACTCCGAGCACGAGCTCTGGGTCGGCTTCTACAAGAAGGGCGCGGGGAAAGCAGGGATGTCCTATCCCGAGGCGGTCGATGAGGCCCTCTGTTGGGGGTGGATCGACGGCATCGTCCGTCGCGTCGACGACGAGCGCTTCATGCACCGGTTCACGCCGCGCAAAGAGCGGAGCACCTGGAGCCTCGTGAATGTCGCCAAGGCGAAGGCGCTGATCGCCGCGGGTCGGATGCAGCGCCCCGGGCTTGTCGCGTTCGAGGCGCGCGAGGCTGGCCGCACAGGGATCTACGCGTATGAGAAGGCCGAAGCGGTGTTGCCCGTGGCCGACGCGGCCCGGTTCAAGAAGAACCCGAAGGGTTGGAAGTGGTTCGCCGCCCAGGGGGCGAGCTATCGCCAGGTCGCGATTCATTGGGTGGTCTCTGCCAAGCGCCCCGAGACCCGCGAACAACGCCTGGCGCAGCTGATAGAACATTGCGCAGCAGGGAAGAGGCTCCGTCAGTTCACGCCGCTGGATCAGCGGACGAAATGACCGACGCGCTCCGCCTGCAGGGGATCCGCAAGTCGTTCGGGACCACCCGCGCGCTGGATGGGGTCGACCTGGCCCTCCAGCAGGGGACGACGCACGCGCTCCTGGGGGAGAATGGAGCGGGGAAGTCGACCCTGATGCACATCGTCGCCGGTCTTCTTCGCGGTGACGGCGGATCGATCGAGGTCGGCGGGCGTGAGCAGTCTCCCCGCAATGCTCGCGAGGCACGAGCGGCTGGCATCGGGATGGTGCACCAGCATTTCACTTCGGTCGCGGCGCTCACGGTCTGGGAGAACATCGCCCTCGCGGCGGGGTGGTCGATCGTCGGGGCCCGTGCGCGCGTGGAGACCCTCCTGGTCGAGCGTGGGGTGCGGCTCGATCCCGATGCCCAAGCCGGTGATCTCAGCGTGGCGTCGCGCCTCCAACTCGAGCTGCAGAAGGCTCTCGCCAGCGAGCCCACGGTCCTCCTCCTCGATGAACCGACCGGCGTCCTCACCGCGCCGGAGGTGGCCGACCTCTTCCGGACGATCCGGGCATTCACGGCGAGGGGAGGCTCCGCCCTGCTGATCACCCATAAACTTGACGAGGCGGTCGAGCATGCGGACGACATCACGGTGCTCAGACGCGGTCGAACAACGCTCACGTGGGGTGGGGCGGACAGAGATCCGAAGCCGACCCGCGATGCACTCGTCGTCGCGATGCTCGGCGGGACCAAGCTCGTGGGCCCCCCGCCTGCGGCCGCAGTGGTGCGCGGGGCCATTGTCACCACCGTGGCGGACCTGGAGATCCACGCGGGTGAGGTGATCGGGATCGCGGGGGTGGAGGGGAACGGGCAACGAGAGCTTTTGCGGAGCATCACGACCGACGCCTTCATTCCCGAGGACCGGACCACCGAGGGGTTGATCCTCGACTTCTCGCTGACCGAGAATCTCGCGCTCGCCCCCCGTCCCTCAGGCGGGGTGATCCTCTGGTCTCGACTCCGCGACCGGATGACGGCGTTGATCGCGGCGTTCGGGATCAACACACCGGGCCCGGATGTGCCGGCATCGTCGCTCAGCGGCGGCAACCAGCAGAAGGTCGTCGTCGCGCGCGCAATGGAGGGCGCCGCGAGGTTGATCGTGGCGGAGAACCCTGCCCGGGGCCTCGATGTGGGGGCGGCGCGGGAAGTGTTCGAAAAGCTGCGCGCTGCCGCTGCTTCGGGGTCCGCGGTGATCTTTCATTCGACCGATCTTGACGAAGTGACGACCTGGGCCGACCGGATCGTCGTAATGTCGGGGGGCCGCCTGATCTTCCCGCCAGCGGGTGCGGACCGGAATGCCATCGGGGTGCTCATGGTGTCGCGCGAGGCGTCGCGTTGACACGGCGCTGGCTCCTCCCACTGGGATCCGTCGTGGCAGCGCTGGCGCTGCTCACGGTCGGGCTGGCACTGGCCGGCTATGATGCCCCGGCCGCATTGGCCGCGATGGTGCGCGGCGCCGCCGGCTCGCCGTACGCATTCTTCTCCCAGACATTGCTGCGGGCCACCCCGTTGATCCTCATCGGGCTCGCGGTCAGCTTCGCGTTCCGGAGCGGCGCGCTCAACATCGGGGCGGAGGGACAGTTCTACGCCGGCGCGATCGCCGCCACGTGGGCCGGTGTGCACGCGGGCGGGCTGCCCGCGGTGATCGCGGTGTGCTGGGTGCTGGGTGCCGGGTGCGGGGCTGGCCTGCTCTGGGGTGCGGTGCCGGCGTGGCTCAGGATCCGATTCGGGGTGCTCGAGGTCATCTCGACCTTGTTGCTCAACTTCGTCGCGGAATCGCTTGTCAGCTGGATGGTGACGGGTCCGATGCAGGAAGCTCGACGCGCGTACCCCCAGAGCGATCCGATCGCGGCCAGTGCCCACCTCCCTCTGCTCACGGGGCGCCTCCATCTGGGCTTCGCGATCGCGATCCTTTTGGCGGTCCTCCTCTGGGCCTTTTTTACCAAGACCCGGCTCGGCTTCGAGTTCCGGGCGGCCGGTGCGGGCCCGCGGGCCGCGTTGACGGTCGCGAAGATCCCCGTGCCGCGGCGACTGGCGCAGGCGCTCCTGGTGAGCGGGGCGATCGCGGGGCTCGCGGGCGCGGTCGAAGTGAGCGGCGTGAGCTACGCCCTCTTCCAGAACCTGAGTCCGGGCTACGGTTTCACTGGGATCGCGGTGGCCCTCCTCGCGCGGCTCGATCCGCGGGGCGTGATCGCGAGCGGGATCCTGTTCGCCGCGCTCGAGGCGGGCGCCGCCGGGATGCAGCGTGATGCCGGGGTGCCGAGTGTCGTCGTCTATGTGGTGGAAGCGGTGGTGATCATCGCGATCCTGCTGGCAGGAAAGGCCCGTCGATGACCGAAGTCACGCTGCTGGTCGGCTTCCTGGCCGCCGCGCTCCGGATCGCCACGCCGCTCCTCTTCGCCGCGACGGGCGAGCTGGTCGCGGAACGCGCCGGTGTGCTCAACCTGGGGATCGAAGGGGCGATGCTGGCGGGGGCCCTGACCGCCGCGCTCGTAGGGACGGGGTATGGTCCAGGGGCGGGAGTGGTGGCGGCAGTCCCCGCAGGGGCGCTCTGCGGGCTTATTGTCGCGCTGGTGGCGGTGCGTGCGCGCGCCGACCAGGTCATCACCGGGACGGCGGTGACGCTCGGCGTCGTGGGCCTGACCGGGGCGATCTACCGGGCGACGCTCGGGTCAGGTGGGAGTCCACAGGCGCTCAAGACGCTCGAGGCGCCGTGGGCATTGAGCGTCGTCGCCGTGGTGGCCGTCCCGTGCGTCTGGTGGATCCTCTACCGGACCCGGTGGGGGCTCGCACTTCGCGCCACCGGAGAGGATCGTCACGCGGCGGCGGCGAATGGGGTGGCGGTCGAGCGGATCCAGACGGTCGCCCTCTTGATCGCCGGCGCCTTTGCCGGATTGGGCGGCGCGACGCTGGTGCTGGCCCAGGTCGGGAGCTTCGCGGAGAAAATGACGGCGGGGCGGGGGTTCGTCGCGATCGCGATCGTGGTCCTCGGCCGCTGGTCCCCCTTCGGCGTCCTCGCGGCGGCGCTTCTCTTCGGGGGGCTGCAAGCGCTCCAATTCCTCCTGCAGGGGATGGGGCTCGACCTTCCGTATCAACTGTTCCTCGTGCTCCCCTACGTGCTCACCCTTCTGGCCCTCGCCGGCCTGGTGGGCCGAGCCCGGTCGCCGGCGGGACTCGGGAAGTAATGTTCGGAACGCAACCATCCCCAGACAAACGCTATCTGAAGGCCTGTGGATCGCGAACCCTCCGTCACCGGCGCCCGTGACCCAAGACGCGCAAGTCGTTGTCACTCAAGACGATAGCGTCGACGTCCTCCTCGCAAAGGGGGGCGACGAGCGGGCCTTCGAGCGACTCTACCGGCGGCACAGTCCCCGGATCTACAACCTGGCGCGCCGGATGCTCGGCGATGACCACGCCGCCGACAGCACCCAGACCGTGTTCATCCGGTGCTGGACCAAACTCGAGACCTTCCGTGGTGAGTCGCAGTTCTCGACCTGGCTGCATCGGCTGGCGGTGAACGTCTTCCTGGGCGAACGCGGGAACCTGGGAACCAAGCGGAAACGCTTCCTGGAGGACGACACGGCGCTCCAGGTATTGCCGAGCAAGAAGACGTCGAGCGTCGAGTTCTCGATGGATTTCGAGGAGGCGGTGCAGAAGCTGCCCACGGGGATGCGGACGGTGTTCGTCCTGTACGATGTAGAAGGGTATACCCACGAAGAGATCGGGCAGCAGCTGGGGATCGCAACGGGATCATCGAAGGCGGCGCTGCACCGGGCGCGTATGGCGCTCCGGAAGCACCTGGACAGGTAGGAGGACCAATGACCACCACCAACTGGATGGACCGGCTCTCGGAGTATCTCGACGACGCGCTCCCGCCCGACGAACGGTCGGCGTGTGAAGCGTGGCTCGCGTCGAACGCCGAGGGGCAAGTCCTGCTCCAGGAGCTGCGGCGGGTCGTGGCCAAGGCGAAGACGCTGGCCAACGCGGCGGTGCCGGAGAGCGTGTGGGTCGGAGTATCCGCGGGGATCAGGAGTTCGACATCGAAGGACGTGGCCGTCCTCCCCCTTGAGCCGTTCCGTCTCGCCGCCTCGTCGTCTCGTCGCTGGCAGTTATCACCGCTGCAGCTCGCGGCGGCGGCGGTGGTGCTCCTGGCGGTGGGGGTCGGATCCGGGCTCAAGCTCAGGACCGGGTCGGGGATCCAGTTCGCCAATGGGCCCCGGGGCGGGAGCGGCGTGACCACGGGGGTGAAAGTGACCCCCGTGCTCGCCCGTCGCGCCGACGCGAGCTACGACAAGGCGGTCCAGGAGCTCCAGATCGTCCTGGACCAGAATCGGAGCACGATGGACACCGCGACGGTGCGCGTGCTCGAGTCGAGCCTGGCGCGCATCGATGCGGCGCTCGACGAGGCGGAGCGGGCGCTCCAGTCCGACCCGCACAGTGCGTACCTGAACGACCACCTGAGCCGCATCAAGCGGAAGAAGCTCGACCTGTTGCGTCAGGGCGCTTCGCTGGTGCAGGCCAGCTGACATAGATCCCACAAGCGAGAATCCGATGCTGACCATGATCGCTACGCTGGCGCTGCTGCTGCAGGCCACGCCCCCGACCCCCCCGACCCGGCCGACGCCGGGGATCAAGGTGCACGCGCCCGAGGCGCCGCGCGCCGGGCGCTCCCGCGAGCGGGACCGTGACGAGGACGAGGCCCTCATCCGCGACACCACGTTCGCGGTCCGCCAAGGCCAGCGGCTCGAGGTCGACAACTTCAGCGGTTCCATCACCGTGACCGCCTGGAACGACGCTCGGGTCCGTATCTCGTCGCCGTCGAGCAGCGACGCCTTCACGGTCGATGTCGGGTCGATCACGGTCCATGTCACCACCCAGGCCGAGCGCCACGGCGGGCCGGGGGACGCGGAGCTCACGATCCAGGTCCCGGCCTGGATGGAGCTCGAGATGTCGGGCAATGAAGTGGACATCGAGACCCGCGGCACCCGTGCCGACGTCAAGGCGAACACGGTGCGAGGCCACGTGACCATCGACGGGGGCGACGGGACGATCGAGGCCATTTCGGTGGAGGGGGACCTGACCATCTCGAACGTGAAGGGGCGGGTGGACCTGAACACCGTCGAAGGAGGCATCGACCTGCGGAACGTCAGCGGCACCGGCCTCGAGATCGAGACCGTGGCCGGGGACATCGACATGGTGGGCGTGACCTCGACGAACATCTCCGCCAGCTCCGTTGACGGGAACATCAGCTGGGGCGGTACGCTCTCGCCTACCGGGACCTACCGCTTCTCGACCCACGACGGCGACCTCCGTCTGGGCATCACGGGGGAGCCCGATGCGACCGTGTCGGTCGAGACCTTCGACGGTTCGCTCGAATCGGACTGGCCGGTGACGCTTCACAACACCAACCAGCACAAGATGACCTTCACGCTCGGCTCCGGCCGGGCCCGCGTCGAGCTCTCGAGCTTCGACGGGACCATCAGCCTCAAGCGCGGCGCGAGCCGCTGACCCCAGGAGCCTGTCCATGAAGATCCAGACGACCATCCTCGCCGCCACGCTCACCGTCCTGGCCGCCACGGTCCGGGCGCAGAGCCCCGACTTCTCCTGGCACGGCACGTTGGCCGCCGGGAAGACCATCGAGATCCGAGGCGTCAACGGCCGGGTCGACGCTTCGGCCGCCACGGGGAACACCGTCGAGGTGACGGCGGTGAAGCACGCACGCCGGAGCGACCCCGAAGAGGTCACCATCCAGGTGGTGGAATCGAACGACGGAGTGACGATCTGCGCCGTGTATCCCACGCCGCGTCGGTCGCGTCACGACAACCACTGCGGGGCCGGTGATGATTACGAGATGAACACCAACAACAACGATGTCGAAGTCCGCTTCACGGTGAAGGTGCCGCGCGGCGTGCGTCTCGACGCAGCGACCGTCAACGGCGATATCCGCGTGACGGAGATCGCCGGCGACGCGGAGCTGCACACGGTGAACGGCGGGATCGACGTCACCACGAGCGGTACGGTGCGCGCGGAGACGGTCAATGGTGACATCGACGCCCGGATGGGGCAGGCCGCCTGGACCGGATCGCTGGTGTTCAAGACCGTGAACGGCAGCGTGTCGCTCACGGCGCCGGCCTCGCTGTCGACCGAGATCGACGCGGAGACGGTCAACGGATCGGTCGACAGCGATTTCCCGATCACGGTGCAGGGCCGGATGGAGCGGCGGCACCTCCGGGGGACCATCGGCGCCGGCGGCCGCTCGCTCGAGATCGAGACGGTGAACGGCGGGATCGAGCTGCGCAAAGGTGCGTGAACGTACCAGTGGCGAGTAGCGAGTGCATGGGGTGAGTGGGCGAGAAAGTTGAAAGCGTGAAAGAGGTCGATGCCTCTCTCACGCTTTCTCGCTTTTCACCCGCTCGCCGCTTGCACTCGCCCCTCTCGACTATGCCAGGTGCTCTCCACTCGCCCGGGACCGGTCCGGGTCGACCCCGGCGATCGCCTGGATCTCGATGAAGGCGCCGTGCCGGATCGGGAGCACCGGGATCACCGCCCGGGCCGGCCGATGGTCGCCGAGCACACGGGCGTAGATCTCATTGACCTGGGGCCAATACGCCATGTCCGTGATGTAGATCGTGACGGAGACGAGGCGATCGAGATCCGAGCCTGCCGCTTCGAGGACGGCCTCGACGTTCTTCAGCGTGCGCTCGGTCTGCGCCACGATCCCCCCTTCCACCAGCTTCATCGTGGTGGGGTCGATCGGGAGCATCCCTGCGACGTAGACCATCCCGGCGTGGACGACCGCCTGGCTGTAGTGGCCGAACGGCTTCGGGGCGTCGGGTGTGGTGATGGAACGCATCGGATCCTTGGGGTCAGGGCTCGCGGCGGCGGAGCCGCTCGCGGGCCTGGGCGATGACGACGCGGACGCGCTCCTTGAGCGCTCCCGCGTCGTCCAGCGTGAGGCCGGTGGTCTCGATCGGCTCGAGCACGGTGACCGTGGCGTCGGCGGGGTTCATCCGCCAGTCGTGCTTGGCAAGCGCGTTCATGGTACCGGTGACCACCAGCGGCAACACCGGGACTCCAGCCGTGATCGCGAGACGGAAAGCGCCGTCCTTGAACGGGAGCATCTCCCCGCTGGTCGACCGCGTCCCTTCTGGAAAGATCAGGACCGACACCCGGCGCTTGAGCACCTCGAGCGAGCGGGCCATCGCATCACGCGTGCTATCGACCTTCCCGCGCCAGATCGGGATGTCTCCCGCCAGCCGCATGCACCACCCGAGGAACGGGATGCGCATGATCTCGGCCTTGGAGAGCCATTTCATCTCCCAGGGCAGATGACTCAGGAGCAGGATGTCGGTGAAGGATTCGTGGTTGGAGACCACGACGTAGGGGCGTCGCGGGTCGCCGGGCCGGATGCCCGCCCAGCGGAACTTCCAGAGCGGGTTGGCCTTGGCCGTGAGGACGCCGATCTGCCGGAAGAGCCGCCCCGCGAGGTACCGGTCACGATCGAAGGGCCAGGTCACCCCGACGGTGATGGCGAGCAGGGGGACCCAGAAGAAGACCAGGGTCCCCAGCACGAACCAGGTCCAGAGCGATGCGAGGGTGCGCCACATAGGGGGAATCTAGTCCCTAATGCCCCGCCGGAGGCGTCTCGGCGGGGGGCTCCCAGAGGGCGATCCGATTGCCGTCCGGGTCGGCGATGACCGCCATGATGCCCCAACTCTGTTGGGTGGGCTCCTTCACGAACGGGACCTTGGCGTCGAGCAACCCCGAGCAGTAATCGAGCAGATGCTCGACATGGAGCGTGAGGCCGGTCTCCCGACCGACCATCGCGAGGGCGTTGGGGTGCTGGGCCGGGTGTACACCGAGCCGGGCGCCCTCAGCGAAGAACTCCGCGCCGAATGACCCCCGCTTGATGAGCGGAAGGCCGAGGGTGGTCTCGTAGAAATCGACCGCGCGGTCGATGTCGGTGACGAAGATCGCTATCGAGTGGATGGTCAGGGTCATGCAGGAATGTAGGGGTGACCGGTGACCGGTGACCAGTAACCGGGCTTCAAGTCATTGCACCCTGTCGGCGCCGAGGGAGCGCCACGCCATCGCCCAATTCCGGCGCATCCGCACGAGTCCCGTGCGTTCGAGCGGCGTGTGGTCGAACCCGGCGTGGAATTCCTCCTCGGTCATCCGGTCGAAATAATCGCGACCGGCCTCTGGGGGGATCCAGTGCTGGTCCGTGAGATCCGGATGCACCGGCCCCCCGGCGAACCGCTCGTTCCAGGGACAGACCTCGTTGCAGATGTCGCACCCGAAGGCCCACCCAGCGGCGCTGGCCGCGAGATCGACGGGGATCTCCTTTTTCCATTCGATGGTCTGATACGACAGGCACTTCGTGGCGTCGAGCACCCGTTCGCTCACGAACGCGCCCGTGGGACAGGCGTCGAGGCATCGGGTGCAGGTCCCGCAGTGGTCGGTCTCGAATGTGGCGTCGTCCGGGAGCGCGAGGTCCGTCAACACCACGCCGATGAGGAACCACGAGCCCACGCCGGGGCGGATGAGCATCGTGTTCTTGCCGATCCATCGGAGGCCGGCGCGTCGGGCGAGTTCCCGTTCGGGCACCGGCCCGGTGTCCACGTAGACGCGGGTGTGCCGCGCACCCAGTGTCTTGAGGTGAGAGGCCAGAGTCTCCAGTCGGTCGCCCACCACGTCGTGGTAGTCCTTCCCGCGGGCGTAGCGGGCGATCCGTGGTCGCTGTGGCGCTGGGGCGGTGGGGCGCTGCAATTCGCCCGCGTGGTAGCGATCAAGGACCACGACGGCGACCTTGGCCTGCGGGTCGGCGATGCGGGTGTCCTTCCGCTTCTTCGCCTGGCGATTGAGGTAGGTCATCGTGCCGCCGAACCCGGCCTTGAGCCAGCGATCGAGCGCGTCGGCGTGTTGATTGGGCCCGAGCGGGGCCACGCCGCACGCGAGGAAGCCGAGGCGCTCGGCCTCCGCCTTCACGCGCGCGGCGAGGTCGGTCACGAGACGGGAGGTCGGGACGCGGCCGGATGCTCGGCCGAGAACTCTCCGGTGATCAGGCGCGCGCCACGACCGAACGTGACGTAGGACCAGGCCCACTCGAAGAGGACGAGCACGCGGTTGCGGAACCCGATGAGGAAGAAGATGTGGACGAAGATCCAGGCGAGCCAGGCGATGAAGCCCCCGAAATGGAGGCTCCCGATGTCGGCCACCGCGTGCCCGCGGCCGATCACGGCGAGCTGGCCTTTGTCGAGATAGTGGAACGCCTTTCGCGGCCGGCCGCGCAGATCATCGCCGATGGCCCGCGCCGCGTGCTTGCCCATCTGGATCGCCGCGGGGCAGACGCCCGGGACCAGCCCCTCTGCGTGGTGATCGAACGCGGCCGCATCGCCGAGGACGAAGACCTCCGGGTGGCCGGGGATGGTGCAATCATCGGCGACGATGACGCGTCCCTGGTGGTCGAGCGGTGCGCCGAGCGTGCTCAGGAGCGGGCTCGCGATATTGCCCGCGGCCCAGACCACGGTGTGTGACGGGATGGTCCAGCCGCCGGCGATGACCGCGCCAGGACGGATCTCCGTGACCAGGGTCCGCTCATGCACCACGACGTCGATCCGCCGTAGGGCGAGCTTGGCCTTCTCGCTCAGCTCGGCCGGGTAGCTCGGCAGGATCCGCGGGCCCCCTTCGACCAGCACGACGGAGGCGTCACGCGGGTCGATGTGACGGAAGTCGCGAAGCAAGGCGAAGTTCTTCACCTCTGCAAGCGCACCCGCCACCTCCACTCCGGTCGGCCCGCCACCGACGACGACGAAGGTCAGGAGGCCTTGGCGCCGCACCGGGTCCGGTTCACGCTCGGCACGCTCGAACGCCAGCAGGATCCGGCGCCGGATCTCCTCTGCGTCCTCCAGGCTCTTGAGGCCCGGGGCCATCTGCTCCCAGTCATTGTGTCCGAAATAGCTGTGGCGCGCGCCGGTAGCCACCAACAAGTAGTCGTACTGATAACTACTACCATCATTCAGGTGAACTGTCCGGCCTCGGACATCGATCCGGGCCGCGTCGCCCAGCGCGACCTCGACATTGCGCTGCCCGCGGAGGATCGACCGGATGGGGCTGGCGATGTCGCTGGGAGAGAGGGCCGCCGTCGCCACCTGGTAGAGCATCGGCTGGAACAGGTGGTGGTTGTGGCGATCGATGAGCGTGATGCGGACGTTCTGGCGGGCGAGCTCGCGGGCCGCGTAGAGCCCGGCGAATCCGCCACCCAGAATGACGACCTGCTTGGGGGTCGGGGTCGTCACCGGTCAATGGCCGAGTTGGAGGAGTTCACGTCGCCAGCGGACGAACCGCTCGACGTCGCGGACCGTGGGGACCGCGGACTCATCGCCGTAGGCCGTGTACATCCGCCAGCGGAGGTAGGTCGGATCGGGAAGGGGGAGGAACGGGGGCCGTCCCCACCAGTCGCGCCGCCGGAAGGCCCAAGCCGCAGCGAGCAGATCGAGCGCCAGGCGGGGACGGACCAGCGCGCGGGCGGCAAGCGTCAGCGAGAGGGTGGTCCAGGAGCCGCGGGGGGCGCTCGGGGAGGGCATGGCGTGAAGTATACAGGCCGC